>CABYJT010000008.1 GCA_902519455.1 uncultured Pelagibacteraceae bacterium | reverse complement strand
TTCAGTATTATTTATTTTAAGTCTTTGATCATTTTTGAATATAAATAGCTTTTTTAGATCTACTTTTATATTGCCGAATTCTATAACTCTTTTTATTTCTAAAGATTTAGTTTTATTTAAAATGTTATTTATTCTTAAAATCAATTCTTTTGGTTCAAAAGGTTTTGTTAAATAATCGTCTGCACCTACTTCAAGACCTTCAATTCTTTCAGATGGTTCTCCTTTAGCTGTTAATAATAAAATTGGTGTATTAATTTTTTTTTTATAATCTAGAGTAAATTCTAGTCCAGTTTTTCCTGGCATCATTATATCTAGCACTATTAAGTCAAATTTTATAATTTTAGTCTTTTCAAAAGCATCATTTGAATTTTTGGCTGTAGAAACAAGATAATTATTTTGATTTAAGTATTCTTTTACTAAATCTCTTATTCTATCATCATCATCTACAATTAGTATATGGGCTTTAAAATTTTTCATTGATTATTTTTTTAAGCACTTTGTCGAAACTTATAACATCATTAGAATCTGAACTTAAAAATGCTTCATAAATTCTTTTCTTTTGTGCAGAAAAGATTTCATCAAATATTTTTTTTCCTTCTTCAGTTAAATATACATGCTTCACTCTTGTATCAATTTTGTCTCTTTTGAATTCTATTGCTTTAATCTCTACTAAATCGTTTAGAACCCTATTTAAACTTTGCTTAGTTACTTTAAGTTTTCTTAATAAACTTGAAATAGTTATGCCTTCATACAATGATATAAGGTGAATTACTTTATTATGGGCAGTTCCTAAAGCATGTTTATCTAAAACCTTTTTAGCATCAGCGACAGTTTCTCTATATCCATTGAATATTTTTTCAATATATTCTTTTAATTGATGATCTTTAAGATATAAAAGTTTTTTCATAATGGTAAGTTATATTGACATATTATATATACAAAGATATTTTTTCTAAAAATAAATCAAATGATACCATACGATAAAAGAGACGGAAAAATCTGGTACAATGGTGAGCTTATTGAATGGCAAGATGCAAAACTCCATGTCATAAGTCATGGTCTTCATTATGCGAGTTTAGTTTTTGAAGGACTGAGAGTTTATGAGGGAGAAATTTTTAAATTAGAGGAGCATACTGATAGATTATATCATTCAGCTAAGAGGATGGATTTAAATATTCCTTATACAAAAGAAGAAATTAACAAAGCTTGCAATCAAATAATAAAAATTCAAAATGTGCAGAATGGCTATGTAAGGCCTTTTGCTTGGAGAGGAAGCGAAATGATGGGTGTATCTGCTCAAAAAACAAAAATAAATGTAGCTGTTGCCACTTGGGAGTGGGGCGATTATTTCGATCCCAAGCTGAAAATTGAAGGCATTAAGTTAAATATCTCAAATTGGAGAAGACCTGCTCCAAATACAATACCCTGGGACAGTAAAGCTGCAGGCTTGTATATGATTTGCACACTTTCAAAGCATGAAGCTGAGAGACAAGGATTTAGTGAATCGTTAATGTTAGATCACGAGGATAATGTAGCTGAGTCAACAAGTGCTAATATATTTTTTAAAGATAAAAATGGTGAACTCCACACTCCAATTCCAGATTCATTCTTAAATGGTATCACAAGGCAAACTGTTATTGAATTAGCAAAATCAAAAAATATAAAAGTTCATGAAAGGAAAATTAAACCAGATGAATTATCTAGTTTTGAAGGATGCTTTTTAACTGGTACAGCTGCTGAGATAACACCAATTTCTCAAATTGCTGAAAATAATTATAAAGTTTGTGATCTGATTTTAGATTTATCAGCAAGCTATGGCAAATTAGTAAGAAAAAAAAAGGCTGCTTAATCTTTATTGTCCTCAGATATTGCGTGGTCGATACCCTTTCTTAAATATTCATATCCAGTATATAAAGTAAGAAAAGCAGAAAGCCACAATAAAATTATTCCAATTGTTTGAGCATTATAATCTTGGAAATTTATAATTCTATTTCCAGTTTCTCCAGTAAGCAAAACAGAAATACAAAACATTTGAAGAAATGTTTTTACTTTAGCTAAACTTGAGACTGGAAGTTTGACACTTCCTTTAGCTAAAAACTCTCTTAAACCAGAAATTAGTACTTCTCTCGTAAGTATAATTATTGCGGCAATAACTTCATAGTTTTTAATAGTTCCATCCATGACAAGTAATATTAGAGCAGTAGCTACTATAATTTTATCAGCAATTGGGTCTAATAATTCACCAAGTTTGGACTCTTCCTTAAACATTCTTGCTAATAATCCATCTAAGAAGTCGGTAAATGATGCAATTACAAATAGCGCAAAAGGGATTACGTCTCCATAAAATCCTGGTAAATAAAAAGCAAATACAAATATAGGAACAATTATAATTCTTCCAATAGTTAGATAATTCGGAATTTTCATATATTACTCGTGGAAGTAATTATATATCTTTTTTGCAACTTTTTCCTCAACTCCTTCAACTGTTTTTATCTCATCTAAGCTTGCAGATTCAACTGCTCTTGCCGAGCCAAAGTGATTTAAAAGTGCTCTTTTTCTAATAGATCCAATTCCATCAATTTGATCAAGTAAAGACTTGCTAATACCTTTTTTTCTCTTTGCTCTGTGTGCACTTATTGCAAATCTATGTGACTCATCTCTTAATCTTTGTAAGAAAAAGAGGGTAGGGTCATTTTTTTCAAACTTAAATTCTTTACCATTATGAAAAAAGGTTTCATTACCACTATTTCTAAATTTACCTTTTGCAATCGCAATCATTGGAATATCGTGTAAACCTAATTCATTAAGTGTTTCTCTAGCTACCGAGTATTGTCCTCTCCCTCCGTCAACTATTACTAGGTCTGGCATTGTTAAATAATTATCTTTTTCTTGAACAGCTCTTTTAAATCTTCTATTTAAAACTTCTCGCATCATTCCATAATCATCTTGTTCATTTTTCTGAATTTTAATGTTAAATTTTCTATACCTTTTTTTGATAAATCCCTCATCACCAAATGTAATGAGTGCACCAACGCTATTAGTTCCTTGAATATGACTATTGTCATAAACCTCAACTAGATTAATATTATTTTCTAAATTAAATTTTTTAGAAACATTTTCAAACAACTCTTTATTATTTTGGCTCTCATAAATTTTTCTATTTAGGCTATCTTTTGCATTTTTTAGAGCTTGATTTACAACTTTTAGTTTAGAACCTCTTTTTGCAACAGAAATATTTATTTCTTTATTTTCTTTTTGGGAAAGTGTTTTTTCAATTAGGACTTTTTCCTTAATTTGTTCACTTAAGATAATGGAGGTTGGTACGCTTTTATTTTCATAAAATTGAGAAACAAACGAATTCAAAATTTCTTTTAGGTTATCGTCAGGGTCGTGTTTAGGAAAAAAGGCTTGGTTTCCCCAGTTTTGTTTTGATCTATAAAAAAATACTTGAATACACGTTTTACCAGACTCTTTGTATCCAGCTATAACATCTGCTTCAACTAAATTTGCCTCATTTATTCTTTGAGATGATTGAATGATGTTTAAAGATTTAATTCTATCCCTCAAGATTGCAGCTTTTTCAAAATCTAAATCAGAACTTGCCTTTTCCATTTGTCCTGACAAATTTTTTTGTATCTTTCTTGATTTACCAGATACGAATTCAATTGCGCTATCTACTGAAAGTTTATAATCATCTTTTTCAATGTACCCAACGCAAGGCCCAGAACATCTCTTGATTTGATAAAGGATGCACGGTCTTTCTCTTTTTTTAAATACTGTATCATCACAAACTCTTAGTTGAAAAATTTTCTGGATCATTTTAATAGTCCAATTTGCAGATCCAGCAGACGCAAATGGTCCAAAGTAAAAACCCTCTCTAGTTTTTTTTCCTCTATGTCTTCTTATTTGAGGCCATTTATCTTCCTTACCAATAAAAATAAATGGAAACGATTTATCATCTCGCAAAAGTATATTGAATTTTGGTTTATATTTTTTTATTAAGTTTGCCTCTAGTAGAAGTGCTTCACTCTCATTAGAGGTACTTGTGATCTCAATTTTCCTTGTTTGAGATAGCATTCTCTCAGTTCTAATAATATGATTTTTCTCAGAAACATAACTCTTTAATCTGTTGGGTAAATTTTTTGCTTTACCAACATAAAGTATCACATTCTTTTCATTTAACATTCTGTATACACCAGGAAGCTTGGGTATAAGTGGTAGCTCTTTTTTAATTGCTTCTTTGCCTATTTCAGAACTTATCATGACTTCTTTTTTTTGAAATTTGAATACCTACGGAAGAGCAATCTTTCATAATTTCTAATTTCTCAATTTGAAGACTTATTTTATCAATTCTTTTATCTTTGAATAGTTCATCGAATACATCTTCCGCTAATGTTTCTAAAAAATTATAATGTTTATTTTTGATTAATTTTTTTATCAATCTTACAATTTTTGCGTAATTTACAATTGATTTTATATCTTTATCGTCAGAAGGTTTCTTATCCTCGTAATTTACTTCTATATTAAATTTTACTTTTTGAGGTTTTTCTTTTTCAAAGTCAAAATAGCCAAGTTTTAAATCCAGAATAAGTTCTTTAATGATTACTTTTTTTTCGTAATTAAAAAGACTTTTGTTATTGTTAATTTTAATGATTTTAAAATTATTTTTTTTCATTCTTTACCACCCATAATGTCAGGAGTTTGCCAATTTAAATTTTGACCACTATCTATTGCTAGCACCTGTCCAGTAATAGATATATTTTTAATGAAAAAGTCAACTGCGTTGCATATTTGCTCAACATCTACTTGTCTTTTGAGAGGTGTTGCCATGTATTGTTTTTTAAAATGTTTTTCACTTTGTCTCTTATTTTTAATTGTAGGACCAGGGGCAATTCCATTAACTCTTATTTTTGGTGCCAAGCTCATAGCGCTAGTTTTTGTAAGAGTATAAAGTCCAGTTTTACTGATGGTGTATGAAAAAAAGTGGGGAGTTAGCTTAAAAACTCTTTGATCTATTATATTGATAATATTATTGTTTTTACTTTTAATATTTTTAGCAAATTCTTTTGATAGAAGTGCAGGTGTTCTTAGATTTGTTCTTAAATGTTGTCCCCAACTGTCTGTATTAAAGTTTTCTAACTTATCATTTTCAAACAGAGAAGCATTATTTATTAAACAATCAAAATATTTTAATTTAGACTTTGCAAATTTAACAATCTTATTTACATCATTTTCAACACTTAGATCTCCTTTAACCAAATAGACTTTTGTACCATTTGTAGATAATTCTTTTTTGAGTTTTTCAGCCTTTACTTTTGATTTATTAAAATGAATTACGATTTCTACTCCCTTGCCTGAAAGTTTCCTAGCTATGGCAGCACCAATTCTAGTGGCTCCACCAGTAATTATGATTTTATTTGTTTCCATTTTTTTTTACCTTTTTGAGCTCTTGTCCCTGGCATTCCCATAGTTGATCTTCCCTTTGGATATATTTTATTGTTGAGGCTATATTGTTTAACCTTAGGGTTAAGTGTAACCTCCAATTCTGTACTTTCAAGTTTTCTTATTTCATCTCTTATTTTAGCCGCCTCCTCAAATTCTAAATTTGTTGCAGACTCTTTCATTTTTTTGTTTAAAGCTTTTATATGTTTTTTAAGATTTCCCCCTACGTTTGCTCCAGTACCAATTTTAACATAATCTTTTTCATAGACACTTTCTAGAACATCACTTATTTCTTTTTTTACAGTAGTTGCACTGATCTTATTTTTTTTATTATAATCAAGTTGAATATTTCTTCTTCTTTCGGTCTCTTTGATAGCTTTTTTTATACTTTTAGTTTCTTTGTCCGCATACAAAATAACCTTACCATCTAAATTTCTAGCTGCTCTTCCGATGGTTTGAATCAATGAAGTCTCTGATCTTAAAAAACCCTCTTTATCGGCATCTAATATCCCAACTAATGCACATTCTGGTATATCTAAGCCCTCTCTTAATAAATTTATTCCAACCAAAACATCAAAAACACCTAGCCTCAAATCCCTCATTATTTCAATTCTCTCTAGAGTATCAATGTCAGAATGCAAATACCTTACCTTGATACCATTTTCATGTAAGTATTCAGTTAGATCTTCGGCCATTTTTTTTGTCAAAGTAGTAACAAGAACTCTGTAATTTTTTTCAATTGTTTTTTGACATTCATGCATTAGGTCATCAACCTGATTTTTCGCAGGTTTTATTTCAACTGGGGGATCAATCAATCCAGTTGGTCGAATAACTTGATCAATAAATTTACCTTTGGTTTGTTCTAATTCCCATGGACCTGGAGTTGCTGATACAAAAACAGTTTGTGTTCTCATCATATCCCACTCCTCAAATTTTAATGGTCTATTATCCATACAGGATGGAAGTCTAAATCCATATTCTGCTAATGTACTTTTCCTAGATCTATCTCCTTTAAACATTCCATTTAGCTGAGGAACTGTAACGTGACACTCATCAACAAATATTAAAGTGTTATCTGGAAAATATTCGAATAGAGTAGGTGGAGGTTCACCAGGTTTTCTACCTGATAAAAATCTTGAATAATTCTCAATTCCTGCGCATGACCCTGTAGCTTCAATCATTTCAAGATCGAATTTCGTTCGCTCTTCCAATCTTTGTGCTTCAAGTAATTTATTTTGTTCTTTATGTTTTTTAAGAGTTATCTCTAATTCTTTTTTAATATTTATTACTGCTTGTTCTATTGTAGGTTTTGGAGTTATGTAGTGGCTGTTAGCATAAACTTTAATTAAACTTAATTCTCTTACTTGATCACCAGTTAGTGGATCAAATTCCTCAATTTTTTCAAGTTTATCTCCAAATAAACTTAGTCTCCAGGCTCTGTCCTCTAAATGAGAGGGAAATATTTCTAAATATTCACCCCTCGCTCTAAATGTACCTCTATAAAAATTTTGGTCATTTCTTTTGTATTGAAGTGCAACTAAAGATTTTATTATATGTTCTCTATTATAGTCATAGTTTTTTTGAAGAGTAAGTGTCATTTTACTGTAAGCTTCAACAGATCCTAATCCATAGATGCACGATACACTTGCAACTATAAGAACATCATCTCTTTCAAGAAGAGAACGAGTAGCAGAGTGTCTCATTCGATCAATTTGCTCGTTAATTGATGCCTCTTTTTCTATATAAGTGTCTGATCTTGGGACATATGCCTCTGGAGTGTAATAATCGTAGTAGGACACAAAATATTCTACAGCATTGTCTGGAAAAAAACCTTTCATCTCACCGTATAGCTGAGCAGCAAGAGTTTTATTTGGTGCAAGTATTAAAGCTGGTCTGTTTGTTTCTTCAATTACTTTAGCCATAGTAAAAGTTTTACCTGAACCCGTTACTCCTAATAAAACCTGGTTAAATTGGTTTTTTTTAGCACCTTTAACTAAATTTTTAATTGCTTCTGGCTGGTCTCCTGCTGGCTTAAAATCAGATTTAATTTTAAATTTTCTGCCACCTTCAAGTTTTCCACTTATTTTTGGATTTTTAGTTTGAATATCTGTAATTAAATCTTGATATGTATTTTCCATATATTAAATAAAGTAATAGAATATAAACAATTTTCAATGAGCATAATATCAAACAGTTTAAAAAGAATTAAACCTTCTCCGACAATAGCTGTTACCCAAAAAGCGAGAGAATTAAAAGCCGCTGGAAAAGATGTAATAGCTTTAGGTGCAGGTGAACCCGATTTTGATACACCAGATAATATTAAAAAAGCTGCTGTAAAAGCCATAAGAAATGGTGATACTAAATACACTCCAGTTGATGGAACTCTTGCAATTAAAAATGCAGTTATAAAAAAGTTTAAAAGAGAAAATAAACTTAATTATACTTCAGACAATATAACTGTAGGAACTGGAGGCAAACAAGTTTTATACAACGCTTTTGTTGCAACATTAAATAAAGGGGATGAAGTTCTAATACCAGCTCCTTTTTGGGTATCTTATCCTGATATGGTTTTGCTTGCTGGTGGTAAACCAAAATTTATAAAATGTGGAGAAGAAGATGGATTTAAATTAACTCCTGCAAAATTAAAAAAAGCCATTACAAAAAAAACGAAATGGATAATTTTGAATTCTCCATCTAATCCTACAGGCGCAGCTTATACAAAAAAAGAAATTATTAGTTTAGGAAATGTTTTACTTAAAAATAAAAATGTTTTTATATTAAGTGATGATATTTATGAGCATGTAAAATTTGATAATTTTAAATTTTTTACAATTGCACAAATCAAAAAACTTAAAGATAGAACATTAACTATGAATGGTGTAAGTAAAGCTTATGCTATGACCGGATGGAGAATTGGTTATGCTGCTGGACCAAAAAATATTATTGCCGCAATAAGAAAAATTCAGTCACAATCGACTTCTAATCCATCATCTATAAGTCAGGCAGCTGCTGTAGAGGCTTTGAATGGAACTCAAACCTTTATCAAAAAAAGAGCTAAATCTTTTAGTGACAGAAGAAAATTCGTTGTTAATTATTTAAATAGCATAACAGGGATTACTTGTTTAATGCCAAAAGGAGCTTTTTATGTTTTCCCTAGTTGTAAAGGTCTTATAGGAAAAAAAACAAAAATTAAAGATGATACAGATTTTGTTCAAAAGCTCCTTGAAAAACAAAATGTAGCTGTGGTTCAAGGCTCTGCATTTGGTCTAGACGGTTATTTTAGAATATCTTACGCAACTTCAATGCAAAAATTAAAAGTTGCAATGGCAAGGATCAAGCTTTTTTGTGAAAGTTTAGGCTAATTTTAGTCTTACTACTGATTTTGCAGCATCAACGACTGCAGTTTCTGATGGTAAAAATTTCATCTGAAGAATTTCCGCTGCGTATGTTTGATCTGTTTGCATTGTAAGCCCTAAATCTGGAACCAAATTTTTTGCACTTGTGTCTATGTAACTAAGAAGTTTAACCATAAAATTTGGTAATTCTTTTTTGGGAAGTTTTTTTGCATGGCTTGGAAGATTTTCAGCCATTATTTTTGACAATTCAAGAATACTTCTTACTTCAGATCCAACAATTAATCTTCTACCACCAGCTCTTTTATTTGCTAAAGATAAAACATGTGCTCTAGCAATATCTTTTACATGGGATATCATTACCGAAAATTTTGGTGCAGCTGGAAATTTTCCTTGAAGTAATTGTTTTATATATTCCATGGATGTGCAACTTTTTTCATTTAAAAAATCTCCTAAAACAAAGCCAGGATTGATACAGGTAAGATTATTTTTTAGACCTTTACTTTCCATAAGATCCCATGCAGCCTTTTCAGCTCTTGTTTTAGATACAAAATAATCAGTAGTTTTGTTCCATTCTACATCAGTCCAATCATTTTCACCAAAAGTGTAAGGATTTGTTCTATTTGGTTTTCTAAACATACATACAATAGACGATGTCTTTACAAAGTGTTCAACTCCTGCATTTATCCCTGCATTTAAAACTCTCAAAGTTCCATCTTTTGCAGCTGGTGTAAGTGACTCTCTATCATTCGATACTTTAAATGGAAAAGGAGATGCAACATGAATAATATATTTGCAACCTTTTGCAGCCTCATTCCAACCTTCATCTTTTAGTAAATCTAACTCTACAAACGATAATTTTTCTGTTGAAACGTTTTTTTCTTCTAATGTTTTTTTTGTTTGTTCAGTTGAATTTTTATTCCTCACTGTTCCTAAAACTTCAAAGCCTGAATTTAATAATTCAATTGCTACATGTTTTGCAACAAAACCACTTATTCCAGTTAATAAAACTTTATCAGGCATTTCTTTGAAAATTATTTAATTTTTTTCTTTTTCTCTAAACCAAATAATGTAGAGTTTCTAAATCTTAAAACAAGGATTGCTATTGCGATTAAAACAATAGCACCTGCTTCATATAATAATACTTCTGGATTGATTGATTTTCCTTGTAAAATTATAAATCTAGATAGAGCAGTAATTGCAATAAATAATGGAAGAGTTATTTGAATTGATTGACTTTCCCAAAATACTCTTACCATTGCTAAAACTTCTAGATATAGAAAAAGTAAAAGCAAATCGGCCAAAGTAACTTTTTTTACAACTATCATTTGATATATCTCAATACCAAATGCTATAACTGTAGCAGCAAGTATAATTACTAAAGCTATTAATTGGATTTGTTTTACTATATTTTCCATAGACAACTTATAAATGATCTTAAATTAATTTGAAGCTAAATATTTTTCTGCTTCTAGGGCAGCCATACAGCCCATTCCTGCTGCTGTTACTGCTTGTCTAAAAATTTTGTCCTTAACATCTCCAGCAGCATAAACACCCGGAACATTTGTTTCCGTAGAATCACTTTTTGTAATTAGATAGCCTGTATTGTCCATTTCTAATTGATCTTTAAATAGTGAAGTAGCAGGGTCATGACCAATAGCTATAAATAAACCGTCAATTTTTAGCTCTGACATTTCATTAGTTTTAGTATTTTTAATTTTTAAACCTTTTACATTTTTTGGTTCTTCATCCCCAATCACTTCTTCAACAACTGAGTCCCAGATAATTTCAATTTTTTTGTTTTCCATTAATTTTTTTTGCAAAAGTTTTTCTGCTCTAAGTTCATTTCGTCTGTGAATTAACTGTACTTTTGATGCAAATTTTGTAAGAAACATTGCCTCCTCAACTGCTGCATTACCACCTCCAACTACTGCCACTGTTTTATCTTTAAAAAAGAAACCATCACATGTCGCACATGCCGAAACTCCAAATCCTTTAAATTTTTCTTCAGATTCAATATTTAGCCATCTTGCTTGTGCACCCGTTGAAATTATAATTGAGTCTGCAGTATATTTTTGTCCACCATCACCGAGTGCTTCAAAAGGTTTAGATTTTAAATTTACAGATTGAATATGATCTTCAACTAAATCTGTTCCTACTGCTTTTGCTTGCTCTCTCATTTGTTCCATTAACCATGGTCCCTGTATAACATCAGCAAAGCCTGGATAGTTCTCAACATCAGTTGTAATTGTTAGTTGACCACCTGGTTGCATACCTGCAACCAACATTGGTTTTAACATTGCTCTTGCAGCATAAACTGCAGCAGTGTAGCCTGCTGGGCCAGATCCAATTATTAACACTTTTGTATGTTTAGTTGGTTTTTCACTCATAGAGGTCTATATAGTTAATAATGAGCAAATTAAAAGGTATTTTATTGACCGAGGGTATGCATGGTATGTTGAGCCAGGTTGAAGGCTTAGCTAAAGCTTTAGACATAGATTTTACTCACCACAAGGTTGAACTAAATAATTTATGGAAGTTAATTCCACCGAAATTTACTCCAATTTCTCAAAAAGTTTATAAAAAAATAAATCACTCAGATTATAATTTAATAATATCTTGTGGCCGAAAAAGTATAATTCCATCTATTCATTTAAAAGGTATTTCAAATAAAAAAGTTTTTAATATCCATATTCAGGACCCGAAGATTGACTTAAATTACTTTGATTTTATAGTGGCTCCAGAACATGATGGAATTAACGGCTCCAATGTCATTACTACAAAAGGTGCTCTTCATTACCTTACAGAAAATGAAATAGTTGAAAATAAGAATTATTTAAACTCTTTTATAAAAAAAGATGATAGAAAAATTTGGTGTTTAATTATGGGTGGACCCACAAAATACTATGATTATTCAACAAAAAATATAAAACATATTTTTTCAATTTTTTACAAACTTTTGAAAAAACACGAATTTCAACTTGTTGTGATACCTTCAATGAGAACTCCACTAAACACTATTCACTATGCTAAAGAATTTTTTGGCGAAAATCATACAATTATAATGAATGTTGATAAAAGAGCATATTTATCAGCTCTAGCTATTTCTGAAAATATTGTTGTTACATGTGACTCTAGCTCAATGATTTCTGAGGCTGCTTTAACAGGAAAACCTATTTATATTGCAAATATTTTACCAAAAAAAAATGATATAAGATTTCAAAGATTTAGAAATTTATTTAGAGAGTTAAATATCACTAGAAATCTTGGGGAAGATATGGAAACTTGGACCTATCAAAAACTTGATGAAACTAATAGAGTAGCGAAAATCATAAAAGAGAGAATAAGTAACTAATGTCCTATTTAAATTCCTTACTTAATGACTCAATAAAATTTGATAGTCCATTCGTACATTGGGAATTAAATAAACCTCTTACAGACGAACAAATAAATGAGATAGTTGGGGCTGATATTACTGATCCTAAAAAACATAATCTTAATTATGATGGTACTAGAGCTATTGATGGAGGAGAGGGAAAATTTAGAGAGGGCATTTCAGACGGTGGAAAAGCATTAAAATTTAGATGTTTTATTACAAAAAAAAATTCTGATGAATTCCCTGGACTTACAAATCTAATTAAAGAACTTCAAAGTAAAAAAACACATCAAAAAATATCTGAATTAATTAATAAAGATCTATCAAATTCTTACGTGAGAGTTGAAGTAATTTGTGATCGGGAGGGTTTTTGGTTAAAACCACATTGTGATATTAAAGAAAAACTTATGTCATGCTTATTATTTGTTAATAAACATAATGAAAGTGAGGATTTAGGAACTGATTTTTATGATAGTAATTTAAAATTAATAAAAACATTACCTTATAAAGATAATTATGGATATTTTTTTTCTAGTGGGCCTGATACTTGGCATGGAATGGAAAAAAAAGAAATAGTTAAAGAAAGAAGATGTTTACAAGTAAATTATGTTACTTTTGAAACTGATTGGAAAGTTGATTAATTTTCTTGAAGTGATTTCACTCTAAGTTTTTTTGTCTTAAGAGAGTTTATGGCCTCTAAAAAAGAATAAGCAGTTGACATATTAGTACAATAAGGAATTTTATTTGCCAAAGTTCCTCTTCTTAAAGCCAATGCATCATTAATTCTATTCTCACTATTTCCACCACCTGTATTTATAACTAAAGCAATTTTTTTAGAATTAAGGATATCTACTATATGGGGTTTGCCACTACTTACTTTGTTGATTTTTCTACATTTCATTCCATTTTTTTTTAACATCTTTGCTGTTCCTTTAGTGGCTGATAAAGTAAACCCAAGTTTTAAAAGTCTTTGAGCAACGCCAATAATTTCTTGTTTGTGGGAGTCTTTAACTGATAAAAAAGCCAAACCTTTGGTAGGTAGTGAGTTTGCTGCTGCAATTTGACTTTTAGCAATTGCCATTCCAAAATCATCATCAAATCCCATCACTTCACCTGTTGATTTCATTTCTGGTCCAAGCAATAAGTCGCTGTCTGGAAATTTATTAAACGGAAAAACAGCTTCTTTAACAGCAAATTTTTTATTCGTTTTATATTTTAATTTATATTTTGAAAGTTTTTCACCTGCCATTATTCTTGATGCTATTTTGGCTAATGGTATTCCATTCGCTTTGGATACAAACGGAACTGTCCTGCTGGCTCTTGGATTTACTTCAATAACAAATATTTCATCCCTCTTAATTGCAAATTGTATATTTAAAAGTCCTTTGACTTTTAATGATAAAGCTAATTTTCTTGTTTGAACCTTAATTTGTTCTAAAAGATTATCTTTGATAGAAACTGGAGGTAGACAACAAGCAGAGTCTCCAGAATGTACTCCCGCTTCCTCTATATGTTGCATAATACCAGCAACATAAACATCTTTACCATCAGAGATAGCATCTACATCAACTTCCATCGCATGATCTATAAATTTGTCAATTAAAATCGGATTTTGTTCTGAAGCTTTAAAAGCTTCATTAATAAACTTTTTAAGCTGACTTTTATCGTGAACAATTTCCATTGCTCTTCCACCCAAAACATAAGAAGGTCTTACAACAACAGGGAGCCCAATTTTTTCACTTATTTTAATTGCTTGATCAAATTTGTTTGCAATTCCACTTTCCGCTTGTTTTAAATTTAATTTTATTAGTAAATCTCTAAATCGATCTCTGTCTTCTGCAAGATCAATTGAAGTATATTGAGTACCAAGTATTGGTAATTTATTTTCATGTAAGAATTTTGCTAATTTAATTGGAGTTTGGCCACCGAATTGAGCAATAACTCCTATAAGATTTCCCTTTGATTTTTCTTTTAGAATTATATTTTGAATATATTCTTCGACCAATGGCTCAAAATAAAGTCTATCACTAGTGTCATAATCAGTTGATACTGTTTCTGGGTTACAATTAACCATTATCGTTTCAAAACCTGCTTCCTTTAAGGAAAAACTAGCCTGGCAACAACAATAATCAAACTCTATACCTTGACCAATTCTATTTGGACCTCCTCCAAGTATTATTATTTTTTTTTTATTACTTGGTTCTGCTTCACACTCAGTATTTATTGAAAAATTTCTTTGATATGTTGAATACATATATGGAGTAAAGGATTTAAATTCTGCAGCACAAGTATCAACTTTTTTAAATACTGGTAAAACTTTAAGCGCAACCCTTTTAGATCTAATAATTTGTTCTTTAATTCCAGTAATTTTAGACAATTTTTTATCTGAAAAGCCTATTGATTTAATTCTATTAAATTCGTTATATGTTTTAGGAATACCTCTCTTCTTTATATTTTCTTCTTCTTCCACAAGCTCCTTAATTTGATTTAAGAACCAAGGATCAACCTTTGATAATTTGAAGATTTTGTCTAATGAAATGTTTTTTCTAAAAGCTTCAGCAATTAATATTAATCTATTTGGAATATTAATTTTTAAATTTTTTAAAATATTTTTTTTTGAGTAATTAAATATATTATCTAATCCTGAAAATCCAGTTTCTAAAGATACTAAGGCTTTTTGAAAAGATTCTTTGAAATTTCTTCCTATCGCCATTGCTTCACCAACAGATCTCATTGAAGTTCCTAGCACAGCTTTAGTGTCTGAAAATTTTTCAAATGTAAATCTTGGTATTTTTGTTACAACATAATCGATTGTTGGTTCAAATGAAGCTGGAGTTACTTTTGTAATTTCATTTTTCAATTCATCTAAAGTGTATCCTACTGCAAGTTTGGCTGCTACTTTTGCAATAGGGAAGCCCGTTGCTTTTGATGCAAGAGCAGAAGATCTTGATACTCTTGGATTCATTTCTATTATAACCATTCTTCCATTTCTAGGATTTATTGCAAACTGAACATTTGATCCTCCCGTTTCAACTCCAATTTTTCTTAAACAGGCAATTGATGCATTTCTCATGACCTGATATTCTTTATCAGTTAAGGTTAATGCTGGAGCAACTGTGATAGAATCACCTGTATGTATTCCCATTGGGTCTACATTCTCAATTGAGCAAATTATTATACAGTTATCTTTTTTGTCTCTAACAACTTCCATCTCAAATTCTTTCCAACCTTCTAATGACTCTTCAATTAAAACTTGGTTTTGAGGTGACTCATTCATCCCAGTTTTGACAAGTTTGAAGAAATCTTTTTTATTTTTTGCAATTCCTCCACCTAAGCCACCCAATGTAAAAGAAGGTCTTATAATCGCTGGCAAACCTATTTCTTTTAAACACTTAGATGCATCTTTAAAATTATTTAAGATCTTCGATTTAGGTAGATCTAAACCAATGTCAGACATATTTTTTCTAAATTTTTTACGATCTTCAGCATTTTCTATTGCTTTGGACTTTGCACCTATCAATTCAATTTTGTATTTTTTTAGTAGTCCATTTTTTTCTGCACTTATTGCTAAATTTAATGCAGTCTGCCCTCCCATTGTTGGTAAAATTGCATTAGGTTTTTCTTTTTTAATAACTTCTTCTAAAACAGAAATTGTGATGGGTTCAATATAGGTTTTATCAGCAACTCCAGGATCAGTCATAATAGTTGCAGGATTTGAATTTATTAAGACTACCTCAAAACCTTCATCTTTAAGAGCTTTACACGCTTGTGTTCCTGAATAATCAAATTCACATGCTTGTCCAATTATTATAGGACCCGCTCCAATAACCAGTATTTTTTTAATGTCTTTTCTTTTTGGCATGTTTTTTTACATCTTGAATAAAGTTACTGAATAAATATTGACTATCTTGTGGTCCAGGATTTGCCTCTGGATGATATTGTACGGAAAAGACAGGTTTATTTTTTAATTTTATCCCCTCAATAGTATCATCAAAAAGTGATTTGTGAGTAATTTGAATATTTTTAGAAAGGCTTTTTTCTATAACAACAAAACCATGATTTTGACTTGTAATCTCAACTGAATTATTAATTAAATTTTTAACTGGATGATTTGCACCTCTATGACCCAATTTCATTTTTTTTGTTTTAGCATTTAAGGCTAAAGCTAATATTTGATGACCAAGGCAAATTCCAAATATAGGCAAATTTAATTTGATTAATTTTTGAATAGTCTTGATTGCATATCTTCCAGTCGCAGCTGGATCCCCAGGCCCATTTGATAAAAAAATACCATCTGGTTTTAATTTCATAATTTCAGCAGCAGTTGATTTACAAGATACTACTTTTACTTCACAGCTAAAATCAGAAAAATATCTTAAAATATTTTTCTTTATCCCATAATCAATCGCAACAATTTTAAATTTTAATTTAGTATTTTTTTCATACCCAACTTCTTTTTTCCAAGTTTTAAAACCTTTCCATATATAGTTTGTTGTTGTTGATACTTCTTTTGCAAGATCCAGCCCATTTAAACCAGGCCATTTAACTGACATATTAATTAGTTTTTTAATGTTAAATTTCCCATTTTTATTATTTGAAATAGTTCCTTTTGGAGCCCCTTTATCTCTAATAAAGTTTGTCAGGCTTCTTGTATCTAAACCGGTTAGTCCAACAATTTTGTTTTTCTTGAGCCAGTCATCTAAAGTCTTTAAAGCTCTATAGTTTGATGGTGATGTTATTTCAGAGTTAAATATTGCACCTTTTGTCCAGACCTTATCAGCCTCTAAGTCTTCATTATTAGTTCCAACATTTCCAATATGAGGAAAAGTAAAATTTATAATTTGTCCAGCATAAGATGGGTCTGATATAATTTCCTGATATCCTGTTAAAGATGTATTAAAACAAACTTCTCCTGTTGAAGTTCCCTCGTATCCAAGGCCAATACCTCTAAAAACTAGTTTATTATCTAAAACTAATATACCTGTTGGAAATTGATTTTTAATTGCAATTTTATTTTTTTGTTTTTTGTTCAATTACAACTCATGAGTTAAAGGTCTATACAATAAAACCTTTTTTTGCGCAACACATCTAATGTATATTTTGTAAAAAAAATATTTTTCCTTTTGAAGATTAATTTTAATAAGCTAAAATTAAATATGTTACTAAGAGAAAGTATAGAGTCAGACTACAAAACAGCTTTAAAAGCAAAAGATAAAAATAAAATATCAACTTACAGGTTAATATTATCCGGTATTAAGGATTTAGATATTAATAATAGATCGGGGTCTGAAAAAAAAGAGACTGATGACGAAGATATTAAGAAGCTATTAAAAAAAATGATTAAACAACGATCCGAATCGATTGAATTGTATAAAAAGAACAATCGCAAAGATTTACAGGACATAGAGGAAAAAGAAGTGGAAGTAATTAGTCAATATTTACCTAAACAAATCAGCGAGGAGGATACAAAGAAAATTTGTGAAGAAGTAATTAAATTAACAGGCGCAAACTCAATTAAAGACATGGGAAAAGTTATGGGTGAACTCAAAAAAAATAACGCGGACCGTATTGATTTTTCCAAAGCAGGAGCAATTATAAAAGAATTATTAAATCAAAAATGAAATATCCTAAAGAATACTTACAAGAAATAAAAACAAGGTTAAAGATCTCAACTGTAGTTTCTAAAACAGTCAGTTTAAAAAAAAGGGGAAAAGAATATGTTGGCCTATCACCATTTAAAACCGAAAAAACACCATCTTTTACTGTGAATGATGAAAAAGAATTTTATCATTGTTTCAGTACAGCAGAACATGGAAACATTTTTGATTTTTTAATGAAGACGCAAAATTTAAAATTTGGTGAGTCAGTAAAATATTTAGCAAATCTTGCGGGTATGAGACCTTATACATTTTCTAAAGAGGATCAGATTAGAGAAGAAAAATGGAATAAGTACAAATTGATATATGCAAAATATGTTGAATTTTACCATAAAGATCTTCTTAAAAATCCCTTAGCAAAAAATGCAAAAGATTATCTAAAAGATAGAGGTTTAACTATTGATGAAGTAAAAAAATTTAAAATTGGATATGTTTCTATCGATGAAAAATTTAAAGGAGATATTTTTAAAGAATTTAATGAAAATGAAATCAAAGATTCAGGTTTGTTTTATTTTGATGAAAACAAAAAAAAATACGTAGATAGGTTTAGGGATAGAATAATTTTTCCTATAAATAATATTTCAGGTGATCCAATTGCCCTTGGAGGAAGGATATTGAGTGACAATAATTATCCTGCTAAGTATATTAACTCACCAGAAACTCCATTTTTTAAAAAAGGAGCTAACCTTTACAATTTAGATTTTACAAGAAAACTATCAAACAATTTTAATAATATATTTCTTGTTGAAGGTTATATGGATGTAGTTGGTTTAAGTAAAAATAAGGTAGATAATGTTGTTGCAAATCTAGGGACTTCATTAACCACAAGACAAATATTAACTCTTAATCAGTTTTTTCAGCATATAATTGTTTGCTTTGATGGAGATGAAAGTGGATATAAAGCAGCTTTAAGGGCAGCAGAAAATTCCATTGTTGAATTAAAACCTGAAAAAGAAATTTCTTTTTTATTTTTACCTGACAAACATGACCCAGATAGTTTTGTTAATGAAAAGGGAAAAGATTTTTTTGAGGATTTTGCTAAGGGTAACTCGGTACCTATTCACAAATTTATATTCAATCATTATTCTATGGATATGGAAAATAACCCATCATCAAGAGCCATTTTTGAAAAAAAACTAAGATTAATTTCATCAACAATTAAAGATGAATTTATTAGAAAGTATGTACTTGAATATTTTTTAGAAAAAGTTTCAGAATTAACTCCAAACACAAACTTTCAATATAAAAAAAATTACACAAAATTCACTAAGTCACTTAAATCAACTCAAAATTATTATAATGAGACAAGGTCCTTAAAGGCTATTGATATTAAAGAATTTTCTTTTTTATATATCTTATTAAAAAAACCTGATCTAATTAGAAATAACATTAATCTAGTTGAAAATGTAAAGTTATTTAGTAATGAAAACAAATTATTATTAGAAGAAATAATTAATCAGATAAACAATTTTGAAAAAACCAATGTTAACAGTTTGCAAATCGACCAGAGTTTGACGGATAGAGTTATAAAATATGCTTCTGTTAAGCATATAATATCAAAAAATTTCAACGATGATCAAAAAATTCTTGAAATTTTATCCGAGTTAATTCGTGATCTTAAAAATTATGAGCTGGAATTAAGAATAATAGACTTAGAATCAAGATTTTCAAAAGATTTGAGTGAGGCAACCTTCAAAGAGTTAAAAGAGCTTAAAAAACTACAAAAAATCAATTAAATAATAATCAGAATCCCATAGATTTTTTTTATTTAAGTATTATATACATTCTGAACTTTTTATTGTGGAACGTATAATTACAAAATCATTTGCAAGACTAATGGGCAGAGGTGTCCATAGAGGTTTTATTACATACGAAGAATTAAATAAATCATTAGGAAAAAGAAATTTATCAAATGAAAATTTAGAACAAGCCTTTATTCACATTTTAGATGAAAAAATAATCTTAGTTGAAAAGAAAGCCGACTTTAAAGTTCTTAGAAAAAAAGATAATGGCTCAAAAGAAGAGGGAAAATCTATTGAAAAAAGTGATGATCCAATAAGAATGTATCTCAGAGAGATGGGAGGTGTTGAGCTTCTTTCAAGAGAGGGTGAAATTGCGATTGCAAAAAGAATTGAGGCTGGAAAAGATGTTATGTTAAATGCTCTTTCCCAAAGTCCTATTACCGCTCAACAATTCTTTGAGTGGAATACAAAACTTCAAAATGATGAAATTCTTGTCAGAGAAATTATTGACATTGATACAAATTATATGGAGGACGAAGACACAGGCCAAAGCGCAAAGCAAAAAAAATCAGATGAAACTAGTGAAAATCAAAACGGCGAAGATGCTAATAATAATGATGATGATGAATTTAATCCAACTCTTGCAGCAATGGAAACTGAGATTAAACCTAAGGTTTTGTTAACTGTTTATAACTTAACTAAAGAATACAATAAACTTACTAAGTACCAGAAAGAGAAATTATCTTGTGTATTAAATTCTAAACAGTTTTCCACTTCAAAAGAAAAAAACTATAAGAAAATTGTTGATGATATTTTAGAAAATATCAAAACTCTTCAATTATCACCTTCTGTTCTAGAAGAATTGGTCCAGAAGCATTATATCGAAAATCGTAAAATTGTATCGTTAGAAGGAAATCTATTAAGACTTGCTTTAAATGAAAAAATATCAAGAGATGAATTTATAAAATTTTATGTTGGCAATGAAATTAATCCTAACCTTAAAAACTTTTTAGATACTAATGAAATATGGAAAAAATTTTTTCAAAAATATAAATTAGAATTTAAAAACATAAGAGATAGATTAATTGAGATAAGTGATAGGCTTGGAATTTCTGTCACAGAGTATAAATCAATGGTTAGTAGAATTCAAAAAGGTGAAAAGGAGTCAAGAATTGCAAAAAAAGAGATGGTTGAAGCCAACCTAAGATTAGTAATTTCAATTGCAAAAAAATATACCAACAGAGGCTTACAATTTCTGGATTTAATTCAAGAGGGGAATATAGGATTAATGAAAGCAGTAGATAAATTTGAATATAGAAGAGGATATAAATTTTCTACATACGCGACATGGTGGATAAGACAAGCAATCACAAGATCAATAGCAGACCAAGCAAGAACAATAAGGATCCCAGTTCATATGATTGAAACGATAAATAAAATTGTAAGAACCCAAAGATTAATTTTAAGTGAATTTGGTAGAGAAGCTACTCCAGAAGAATTGGCTAAAAAATTGAGGATGCCACTTGAAAAAGTTAGAAAGGTTTTGAAAATATCAAAAGAACCTGTCTCATTAGAGAAACCCGTAGGTGATGAGGAAGATAGTAGTCTAGGAGACTTTATAGAAGATACAAAAGCTCTAGCACCCTTAGAACAGGCAATTAAATCCAATTTAAGCGAGGCAACGACAAAAATATTATCAACTTTAACTCCTAGGGAGGAAAGAGTTCTTAGAATGAGATTTGGGGTTGGCATGAATACTGACCATACTTTAGAGGAAGTTGGATTACAGTTTTCTGTGACTAGAGAAAGAATACGACAAATTGAGGCAAAAGCACTCAGAAAATTAAAACATCCCAGCAGATCAAAACAGTTAAAAAGTTTCTTAGAAAGTTAAAAGGGCCGTTAGCTCAATAGTAGAGTACTGCATTGACATTGCAGGGGTAGTTGGAGCGTAACCAACACGGCCCACCATAAATAATTATCTTCAATTGATAACTGTAAAAAAATGATATATTTAATGTAATCTTTTGGGCCTGTAGCTCAGTTGGTTAGAGCAGTACACTCATAATGTATTGGTCCCAGGTTCGAGTCCTGGCGGGCCCACCAATTATTTTATTATATATTCCTCTAAAGATTTAAAAAGATAGTTAATATCTCCATCATTATTTTGTAATATAGATTTAAACTCTTCTTTTTGAGTTCTTGCTAAACTCAAACCCTCAACTATCAAATCTCTTATTAAAGGTCTTTCAGGATTTTTCGTGTAAATTCTCCAATCAATTTTTATTTCTGGATTTTTGGATGTTTCTTCTAAAATAGTATTTACAATTGTATATTTTTCATTTAATTTTTTTTCTGAAATCACACTTATTTTTGGATCTGAGTAATCTACCAATCTACTCGAAAAACTTTTAAGAAAATAACTTTTAAACAATTTTTTATATTTTATTTTTTGATTTTCGTTAAGGCTGTTACGATACTTACCCAATGTATACATACCTATACCATTAATATCTACACTAAGTTCTGCAATATTATTTAACTTTATTATTTTTGATTCAACTGGATCAGTACTTGATAAAATTATTGATGCTTCATTGACTATTTCACTTATTAATTTACTTGGCTCTTTAGCAATTAAAGAATTACTCAAAAATGAAAATAATAATACAAATGAAAATAATTTTAATTTGATCATTAACGATTATTTGGAGTCTATTTCTTCCCAATCATCATCATTCATTGTTTCTGTAGTCTCATCTGAGTTCAGAATTTTTCTTTTTCTATCTTGTAAATATAAACTCCTTACAGATGCATATAAATCTATTGAGTTGTTTTCAAGGCTTTGGAAAGCTTCTAAGTTCTTTGCTCTAAAATCTACACCAGCAGTTAATCTAGAATAGTAATAATCTGAATTTTCAAAGTATTTAGTATCATTTGCTATAGTAACATTGTACCACGCATCTCCACCCCCAAAGTTTACTAATGAACCTAGAGTGTCCCTGACAGTTGTAGGACCAAGCACTGGCAAAACAAAATAACACCCCTCTTTTACTCCCCAAGTGCCAAGGGTTTGTCCATAATCTTCTTTTTCAAGTTTATTTAATCCATAATATGAAGCTACATCAAAAATTCCAGCAATACCAAGTGTGGAATTAATTGAAAATCTTAAAGAATTTATACCAGCCTCTTTAAATTGACCCTGTAAAATATTATTCGGTATGGTTACAACATTGGATAAATTATTTAAAGCGTTACTTGTTCCAGATCTAATTGGTTTAGGCAAGAATCTGTAACCTTTAGCAACTGGTTTAAAAAAAATTTTATCTAACCCCTGATTAAATGCGAAAATACCTCTATTAACTGTTTCAAAACAATCTTTAACTTCGGCATTTTGCTTTTTTGTCTTACTATTTATTTCTAAAGATCCATCTGATCCTGCATATGAACTCAAGGTATAAACTTGAGAAATTATTGTAATTATAAATATTGTTAAAATCTTTTTCATTATTGCCGTTTATATTATATCCTCTATTAATTTAAAGATTTAATTGTTTGAAATAATGCAGAAAAATGTTGAAAAAATGACTATTAATTATTCACCAAATTTTAATCTAAAAAAAAGAGATAAAAATAAAATAAAGTATTTAATCTTTCATTATACTGGAATGAAAAATGATAAATTAGCAATTAAAAAGTTAACTAGTTTTAATTCTAATGTAAGTTGTCATTATTATATAACTAAATTTGGAAAAATTATTCAAATGGTTCCCGATTTATACGTGGCTTGGCACGCAGGTAAGTCTAAATGGGGCAATTATAAATCCTTAAATAATAAGTCAATAGGTATTGAAATTTCTAATCCTGGCCACGAACACGGTTATAGGAGATTTAGTGATAAGCAAATAAGATGTTTAATTAAAATTTCTAAATTTATTATTCAAAAATACAATATTGATAAAAATAAAATTTTAGGTCATTCAGACATAGCTCCTTTAAGAAAAAAAGACCCAGGAGAAAAATTTCCGTGGAAACTATTAAGTAAAAATAAAATCGGAATTTGGCATGATATGAATTCAAAAATACTTAAATCTTTAAGAGGTAAAAAATCAGAATTAAAATTAAATAAATTTATTATTTATTTAAAAAATTTAGGTTACAACATTGAATATTCAAATTTGAACGAATTAAGAAAAATTATAAAAATCTTTCAAATGAGATTTAGACCTGAGTTGATTGATGGAAAATTT
>CABYJT010000007.1 GCA_902519455.1 uncultured Pelagibacteraceae bacterium | reverse complement strand
AATGGCTAAAATAGATTTATCAAATATTTCTCATTCATATAATCCTAATGATGCAAATCCAACGTATGCATTAAATCCATTTTCAATGACTTGGGAAAATGGGAAAAGATATGCAATTTTAGGACCATCAGGCTGTGGTAAGACAACTATGCTAAACATTGTTTCAGGTTTAGTTAAACCATCTAAAGGGAATATTTTATTTGATGAAAAAGATGTAACAAATCTTATTACTGAAGAAAGAAATATAGCACAAGTTTTTCAGTTCCCAGTTATTTATAGTACAATGACTGTTTATGATAATTTAGCCTTTCCCTTAAAGTGTAGGAACTTTTCCAAAGAAAAAATTGATGAAAGAGTAAAATCAGTTTCAGATACTTTAAGACTTTCATCTTTTTTAAATTTACCAGCCAGAAAACTTACCGCAGATCAAAAACAACTCATTTCACTTGGAAGAGGATTGGTAAGAGAAGATGTTGCAGGTGTATTAATGGACGAACCATTAACTGTAATTGATCCAGATTTAAAATTTAGACTTAGGAGAAACCTAAAAGAAATTAATGAACAATATAAAACGACTTTAGTTTACGTAACCCATGATCAAAATGAAGCTATGACGTTTGCTGATAATATTATTGTTATGGATCAGGGAGAAATAGTCCAAGTTGGACTTCCAAAAGATCTTTTTGAAAGACCCAAAACAACTTTTGTCGGTTACTTTATTGGATCTCCAGCCATGAATATTTTTGAAAGTGAGGTCTGTTCTGAATATTCTGTAAAAATTAATAATATTGAAATTAAAACAAACTCGAACCTCACGAAAATAAAAGATAAAAACGTAAAACTTGGGATAAGGTCAGAATTCTTAAATGTTGCAGAAAAAGAGGGTGAAAATACAATTAAAGCCTCACTTTCTAGAGTTGAAGATTTTGGAAATTTCAAATTATTGACGGCAAATATGGATAATTTTGTAATCAAATCTAAAGTGGATAGAGAATTGCCAATTTCAATTGGAGATATCAATCTTTATATACCCCCTGAAAAATGTTGTGTGTATGAGAACGAAAAGTTGATCTAATACAATCTTGGATTGTATTTTCCAAAATGTCTTAATTTTTAAAATGACTCTAAGTTACAATTATGTTTAATTGTCATTAGTTAATTAACTATAGAGGAGAAATAAATGATTAAAGATAAAAAATCTTTGAAGGTTAAAAAATCACCTTCAAGACGTAAGTTCTTTAAAGCTGCTGCTGCAACTGGTGTTGCTGCGGTTGCTGCATCATCTTTAGCTGCTCCAGCTGTTGCTGCTGAAAGAATAGAAGCATCAATGGTTGCTACTTGGGGAAGAGATTTTCCAGGTTTAGGAACAGGAGCACAAAGATTTGCACAAAGAATAACAGATATGAGTGACGGTAGAATACAAGTTACTTACTATGCTGCTAACGAAAGAGTTAAAGCATTTGACTCATTTGATGAAGTAGCATCTGGTAACTCACAAATGTATCATGCCGCTGACTATTACTGGGTAAAGAAAAATCCTGCATGGGGTTATTTTACAGCAGTACCTTTTGGTTTCACTTACACTGAAATGAATGCTTGGATCAGATTTGCTGGTGGTCAGGAGTTATGGGACGAACTAGCAGATGGTTTTGGCCTTAAAAACTTCATGTGTGGTGATACAGGAGTTCAAATGGGTGGATGGTTTAACAAAAAAATTAGAAGTCCAAATGACTTTAAAGGTTTAAAAATGCGTATGCCTGGTTTAGGAGGACAAGTTATTGGTAAACTTGGAGGATCTCCAGTTTCACTTCCTGGTGGACAGATTTACGAAAACTTAGTTTCTGGTGCAATTGATGCAACAGAGTGGGTTGGTCCATGGAATGATGAAGCTATGAAATTCCAAGAAGCTGCTAAATACTACTACTATCCTGGTATGCACGAGCCTGGATCAATGTTAGCATGCGGAACTAATAAGTCTTGGTTCACAAGCTTATCTAAATCTGACCAATTATTAATCGAAGCTGCTGCAGCAATGGAAAATGATGTTATGATGTCTGAGTACAATGCTAAAAATGGTGCAGCACTTGCAAGATTGATTAATGATCATGGTGTTAAACTAGAGAAGTTTAGCGACAAGGTTTATGATGGTTTTGGAAAAGCAGCAGAGGAAGTCTTTGAAGAGACAAGAGCGAGTAGTGGCCTTGCAGAAAGAATCCATACAAGTTTCTTAAAAGCTAGAAAAGAAATTGGTGCTTGGACAAACCTTTCAGACTCACCTTACATTCAGCAAAGAAACAGAGTGCTAGGAATGTAATTGCGTCTTTTATGTAATTAAAAAGGGCCCTTAATTGGGCCCTTTTTTTTAGTTTTATAAAAATTAAAATCTAGTATTTAAAAAGGTCAATGGACGAAAAAAACAAAAGTATTCATCTTTACTTAAGAATTTTAAGTTATTCAGTAATAGCTTTTACTTTAGCTTTTTTATTAAACAATCTTCTTACTGTTTGGGGTGAATGGCCTGGGGTAAAAAAAATTTTCTCTCACTACGAATTGTTTGGTCATAAACAAAAACTATTAGATGGCTCAGACTTAAATCTTGGTTATATGCAAATTGGAGTATATTTGATTTGTATAGGACTTATGATTTTCTATGTGTTTAAAACATATTCCCAAACTTTAGAAACAGACTCAGCAATATTATCAAAATTTTCAGCCTACATAGTGAGGTCATCTTTTTGGGCAGTATTCTTAGTTGGGTTGGCTGATTTTATTATATCTTTTATGGTTGTTGAAAGATTATGGGAAACAATATTTAGTCCCGAAGTCAAAGCCTTTATGGTCAAAGCTCCTGAAAGGATAACGTTTATACATTTTCCAATTATAGCAGTTTCATTTATTATTGGTTACTTTACTAAATCTGTCGGTTTTATCTGGCTAGCAGTTTTAGTTGTCTTAAGTGAATTTTTTATAGTTTTATCAAGATTTATATTTTCATACGAACAAGCTTTTCAAGGAGATCTTGTAAGGTTTTGGTACGCAGCATTATATTTATTTGCAAGTGCTTACGCATTAATACACGAAGGTCATGTTAGAGTTGATGTTTTATACTCTAATTTTAGTGAAAGGAAAAAAGCATGGACTAATGCAATTGGTTCTGCAGTACTTGGAGTACCACTTTGTTTAATTGTTATTTTTTTAGGGTTAAATGGAAAAGCAAGTATTATTAATGGACCAGTGGTTGCTTTTGAAGTAACACAGCAGGGTTCTAATGGGTTATATTTACTTTATTTAATGGCAGTGTATCTGGCGGTATTCGCCATTACGATGTTGTTACAGTTCACAAGTTTTTTTATGGGTAGCAGTTACAAACTTCTGTTGAATGAGAATGAGTCGAAAATTTCAAATGTGAATAATACAAACGAAGTAAATGTAGAGAATATGGAAAGCCAATAGTGGAATTATTTTTTTTAGCAGTTTTGGTTTTAATTATGATTGTTGCACTTGCATCTGGTTACCCAGTTGCATTTGCTCTACCAGGTTCAGCTATAATATCTATTGGTTTAGCAGCCTTTTTCGGCTATTTATTTGAGGGAGATGCTGATGCATTCTTCGCAGTAGATGGGCCAATTGAATGGCTTGTTGCTGGAATAACTAATTTTAGAAGTAACTATTGGGATGTAGAAACAGACACCTTAATTGCAATTCCTTTATTCATTTTTATGGGGATTATGCTTCAAAAATCAAAAATTGCTGAAGACTTATTAATTACAATGGGCCAGTTATTTGGTCCAATTCCAGGAGGTTTAGGTATCTCAGTTATATTTGTTGGCGCTTTATTGGCTGCAACGACAGGTATTGTAGGAGCAACAGTAATTGCAATGGGATTAATCTCATTACCAACAATGTTGAATAACAATTATGACAGAAAACTTGCAAGTGGAATTGTATGTTCCTCTGGAACACTCGGACAAATTATTCCTCCATCTATCGTATTGATTATTATTGCAGACCAATTAGCGAGTGCGTCTGATGTTGCAAATAATATGAGACAGAATGATTACAAAGCTTTAACTGGTGAATTTAACATGCCAGGTGAGTTTAGAGTTGGATCATCAAGTGCCGGAGACATGTTCCTTGGTGCACTTTTGCCGGGCTTAGTATTGGTAGCCCTTTATATGATTTATGTTTTCTTCTATGCAAGAATCAAAAAAGGAGTTGCTCCGCCAGTTCCATTTAAGGGTGAATTTAATTTTAGATTTTGGATGAGAGTAATTGTTATTATTATTCCACCTCTTGCATTAATATTTGCAGTTTTAGGTTCTATATTAATGGGTATTGCAACTGTTAACCAAGCTGGTTCTATTGGAGCCATAGGTGCAACACTAATGGCAGGTTACAGATTATTTGAAGGAAAGAAAAGTGCCTTTTATCCTCTTTTACTTATTATAGGTTCGTTGATACCAATCACTTTTTTTGCCTCAAATTATGAACTCAACATAAAAAATTTAGAAGAAAGAGATATTGGAGCAATATACACAACTGCTTTCTTTGTTATCCTTCTTGTAATTGGAATATCATGGAGCTTCTGGAGAACTTATAAAACAGAGAATGTTTTAAAAGAGGTTGTTACTGAAACTTGTATAACTACTTCAATGGTATTTATTATTCTTTTGGGAGCAGCGATGCTTACTTCTGGATTTAGAGCGTTTGGTGGTGAAGAATTAGTTAGAGATTTCTTACAGGATTTACCTGGTGGATTTTGGACGCAGTTTGTAGTTGTTATGATTGTAATATTTTTACTGGGTTTCTTTTTAGATTTTATTGAAATTGCTGTTGTTGTTGTTCCAATAATTGCACCAATATTGTTGGCTGAAACAGGAGCTAATGTAACGGCAGTTTGGTTAGGAGTTATGATTGGAGTAAACTTGCAAACCTCTTTTCTAACCCCACCATTTGGATTTGCATTATTTTATTTAAAGGGTGTGGCTCCAAAAGTAGTGCAAACACTAGATATTTGGAAAGGCGTTGTACCATTCATAGTTCTTCAGCTTATTGGTTTAGCTATTGTTGGTTCTTATCCATCACTTGTGAATTATCTTCCTAACAGAGTTTATTTAACTTCAAATGTAGCACCACCTCCAATGAATCCTAAGCTACAGTATTGTCTACAAGAATATAAATTTGCAAATTATACAAATAATGCAGATGTAATAAAGAATAGCATTGACGATTTTGACTCAATTATACTTGCAAATTTACCAGCTGATAAACTAAGTTATTTCCAACGTCACGTAGATAATTCAAATTATACTTTCGAATTAGTTGATGAAGTCAAAAGTACAGAAGCTATTTATAATGACTATGCCGTTGATTATAGAGACTTGCATTTTAAGACTAGAAAAAAACAGAAGAAAATTTCCAAACTTAATAAAAAAATTGATAAATATAAGGCTGAAATTAGAAATTTAGATGATGATGAGGTTTCAGAAAAAAATAAAATTGAACAAAGAATTGAAAATGTAAAACTTGAAATTGAAGAAATCGCTAATTCAATTTCAAAAGACTGGAAACCAAAGAATGATGAATTTAATAAGATTAATAAAGCTAAAAATTTAGCTGTTAAAAAATATCGTAAAACAGCAGACAATGCATACGATGATTTAATGCTTATTAAATTGTTTATATTAGATGGAGAAAAATTTGAAGAATTGAGTAATGATATTAAAATTCTTAAATCTAAAATTGATAATCGAGGTTATCTAGATGCTATAGATCATATTGATAATATGTTTGACAAAGTTGGTGAAATATCAGGTTCAGATGAATTTGCAGATAAATTAGATTACTTGATAACTATTATGGACGAAGATGAAAAAGATCCTGAACAAATAGCAAAAATAGCTGATGAGACTTATGCACATTTTGATAAAGAGGTAAGTTGGAGAAATGAATTTCAAAAAAAATATATGGATAGAATAAATAATCACTTACAGGTACTAAGTGATAATATTGGCTTAAGGTTACAGCAAAAACTCACTAAAGAACAAGCGATTTATGTTTCGAGATGTAATTCGGTACATAGAGATATTTCTTTAAACTTTTAGTTAATTTGTAATTTGATCAATTATTTTTGATCTTTTATATAATCCTAAGCCTTCAGCTTTTTGTTTTAACTTGTTATATTCAGACTTTAAATTTTCTGTATTAACATCAATTTTATTTCCAATTTCAATTATTGATCCAATGATTGGATCAATTTCTAGAGGACGCTTTGCATGTAAATCTTGAGTAGTTGATGGTTTATGCCCTTTTATTGAAATTGCTGCCTTAATTCTATGATCTATCGAGACATTAAATTTAACTCCAATTTTTTCTCCCACTGACTGACACTCTTCCATCAATTTTCTCACTATTTTTAACAGTTCTGGGTCGTTACCAATTTCATCTAAAGATTTATCATGTAGTGCACTCACAATATTAAATGAGCAATTACCCCAGAGTTTTATCCATATTTCGTCTCTTAGATTACTCTTTTGTGGTGCTTTTAAACCTCCTGTAATTAATAAGTCTGCAATAATTTTAAGTCTTTGTGATTTTGACCCATCAGGTTCGCCCAATGTAAATCTTTCCCCACCATTGTGTTTAATAACACCAGGTTCAGTAATTTCAGCTGCTGGATAAACCACACATCCAAGAGCTCTTGAAGGCTTCAAAGAATTCCAAATTTTACCATTAGGATCAACACTATCTATATGTTTCTCATCTAAGTTTGTGCCCGTGTTAGCTTTATGAAAATACCACCAAGGTAAGCCATTCACAGCAGATATTATAGTTGTATTTTCTCCAATTAAGCTTTGAAGAGACTCAACTATATTAGAAATTGCATGAGCTTTTACTGAAACAAAAATATAATCTTGAATTCCAAGTTCCTTGGGATCATCTGTTACTTTTAATTTAAAGTTTTCTGTTTTATCTTTTTTAATTAATGTTAAACCATTCTCTTGTATAGCTTTTTTGTGTGGACCTCTGGCTATAAGTGATAAATCAATATTATTTTTACTCAAACATGCAGCTAAATATCCGCCAATTGATCCTGCACCAAATATACAAATTTTTATCATCAATTATTTAAACCAAATTTTTTTGCTAAAACATTTCTTTGTAATTTTCCTGTTGCTCCTTTTGGGATTTCTTCAACAAAAAAAATTTTTTTTGGTATCTTAAACTTAGCAAGTTTTTCTTTAGCATATTCTAAAACATCATTTTCTGAACATATCTCACCACTTTTTATTATAATTGCACTAGCAATGTTTTCTCCAAGCATTTTGTCTTCATACCCAAAGCAAACTGCTTGATCTATTAATGGATGGTCCATTAATACATTATCAACTTCTAATGGAGATATTTTTTCTCCACCTTTATTAATTATTTCTTTCAATCTTCCTGAAATCTTTAAATAACCCTCATTATCGAAATAGCCTTGATCGCCAGTTCTAAACCAACCATTGGTAAAGCTTGTTTTGTTTGCTTCTTCATTATTATCGTATCCAAGAGTTACATTTTCACCTTTTATACACACTTCTCCTTCATCGCCTTGTTTTAGCACTTCCCCATTTTCATTCATAATACATACCTCAGGACCTGCTGGAAGGCCTACAAATCCTGCTTTTTGTTGCTTAGGTGGTAATGGATTAGAAGTCATTTGATGAGTAGCTTCTGTCATACCGTATGCTTCAATTACTGGACAACTAAAAACATCATTTAAATCATTAAATACTGCTGGTGGTAAAGATGCAGATGATGACCTAATTAATCTTAGTTCTAGCCCCTTAGCAATTTCTAAATTTTTATGTGCTCTTAACAAAATAGTTTGATGCATTGTGGGTACTCCAGAGTACCAAGTTATTTTTTCTGATTTAGCTATATCTAAAAACTTGATAGCATTAAAACCATTTGATGCACATACAGATGCACCAGCTTTCATTGATGAAGCTAAAATAGCTATTAGACCATGTATATGAAAAAGTGGCATAATATTAAGACAATGGTCATTTTCTGAAAGATTTAAACTTTTAGAAATATTTTCTGCTGAAGAAAAAATATTTTTATTTGTTAAAGGAACAATCTTTGGTCTCGATGTAGTACCAGAAGTGTGTAGCACTAATGCTTCGTCACTTTCATTGGGTAAAGAATATTCACTTTCTTTTTCGTAAATATTAAATATTCCTGAAGGTCCATCCTTTTCAGGATTAATTTCACATAATTCTATTTTTAATTTTTTTGCTACATCGACAACTGGATTTTCAGAATTTTTCTCAACCAAAACAATTTTTGGATTTAAATCTTTTAAATAAAATTCATACTCCTCAGATTTATATGATGGATTTAAAGGGGCAGCAGACATATAGCTTGAAATAGCCAAAAAACTTGAAGCCATATACGGTCCATTTGGTAAAACTATCGCTGCTCTATCTTTGTTCGATAATCCATTTCCAGCCAGTTGTTTAGAAATTTTATTTATAAATAATTTTAAATCTTTGTAACTTAGTTTTGTACTGATTTCAGAGGTTAGAGCAATATTTTCATCATTCACATTTTCAAAAATGTTTCTAACAATTCTTTTTGACATTATTTAGTACCCTTTTGCGTAACCGTCTTTTCTAGGATCAGATCCTCCTAAAAGGTCCCCTTCTGATCGATTTATTTTAATAGCTTGACCTCCGCCATGAGTACCATCAATATACTCAACATTATGACCGATTTCTTTCAATTCATTAAAAATTTGATTATCGACTGATTTTTCAAGCTTATAAATATTGTTAAAATGAAAAGCTCTTGGAAAACTTAAAGCCTCTTGAGGACCCATACCGTAATCAATCATATTATTTAAAACATGCACCTGTCCTACTGGTTGATATTGTCCTCCCATAACTCCATAACTCAAAGTTGTGTTGTTATCTTTGTCAATGACCATACCTGGAATAATAGTATGTAATGGTCTTTTTAAGCCCTCAATACAGTTTGGATGTCCATGCTCTACTCTGAAATTTGTACCCCTGTTATGTAAAAGTATTCCACTTTTATTTGTAGTGATACCTGATCCAAATACGTAACAAACTGAATTAATGATGGACACACTATTTAAGTCTTTATCTACAACTGTTAGATAAATAGTTTCTGGGTGAGCTGGAATATTTAAGTCACCAACATCACTGCATGAATTGAGCTTAATTTTATTAAAAATATCCTCAATATTTTTATCACTTAAAATTTCATCTAAATCAAAATTTACAAAATTTGGATCGCCTAAGCTTGTTTCTTTAACTTTATAAGCTTGTTTTGTAACTTCGGCTTCAAGATGAAATCTTTCTGTACTGTTGAATTTATAGTTATGAATATTAAGTTTTTCTAACAATTTCATCATAATCAAAACAGTTACGCCAGGTCCATTTGGGGGACATTGATGAATAAAATCACCCTTATAACTAGATTTTATTGTTTCTGATCTTATTGTGCTCTGTTTAGAAAAATCCTCAAAAGTATGCACACCCCCTAATTCATTTAAACTTTCAATTATATCTTCTGCAGTTTCACCCTCATAAAATTCTTTACTTCCTTTTTTACTAATTGCCTCTAATGTTTTTCCTAATGGAATATTTTTCATTAATTCATTTTCTTGATAAGTACGACCTTCTTTCAAAAAAATTTTTTTAGAATTTTCATTTCCATTAATTTTATTTAAGCTATTATGCCAAGCATTTGACACTACTTTAGAAATCTTATGACCATTTTTTGCAATCTCAATTGCACCTGTAAATAATTGTTCAAAATCTAATTTTCCAAATTCTTTATGAATAGTTTCCCAAGCATGAACTGCACCAGGAATCGTTACTGAATGAGGACTTGTTAATCCAATTTTATCTATATTTTTTTCCTTGAAGAAATCATAACTTAATTTCTCTGGTGCTAACCCAGATCCATTAAAAGATACTGCATCCTTATTATTCATTTTGACAATTGCAAAACAGTCTCCACCAATACTTGTTGCATTAGGCTCAACTACGGATAAAACAATTGAAGCTGCTATAGAAGCATCTACTGCATTTCCACCCATTTTTAGTATTTTTAAGGCCTCTTCGGTCGCTAATGGATGAGAAGTTGCAGCCATAGCATTTGATGAGCGTGCATCTTTATCTTTTGTTGATTGATTATTCATAGTACAGATTAAATCTCAAAAATTTATAAATGATTACTAAAGTAAATAAAAGCATTATCATATTCTGTATTTTTGCCTTTGGTTTTTTATTATCAAATCTTGTTAGATCTATTACTGCAACATTAACACCGGTCCTGACATATGAATTCGATTTAACTGCAGGGAATTTAGGACTGTTAGCAGGAGGCTATTTTATTGGCTTTTCAATTATGCAAGTCCCAATAGGACTACTACTTGATAAATTCGGACCAAAAAAGGTTGTTGGGTATTTTTTGATAATTGCATTGGTAGGAACCATATCATTTGCATTAGCAAAAAGTTTTTCTGGGTTGCTTATTTCAAGAATATTTATTGGGATCGGCGTGAGTGCTTGTATGATGGGACCACTAACAGGATACAGAGTTTGGTTTGCTGAAAAATATCAACAGCGTGCTAATTCATGGATGTTAATGGTAGCAAATATAGGTTTTGTATCCTCTACTTTACCTGTACAGATTTTATTACCATACATAGGATGGAGATGGATTTTCATTTTAATAGCTATACTTATTTTAATAAGTATTATTTTAATTTTCTTATTCACTCCTAATTGGGAACAGAAAGAAAACTTCACTGTTGATGAAGAAAAAAAAGGTTTAGCACAAATTTGGAAGAATAAGTTTTTTATCAGTATGGTACCATTAGCATTTATTAATTATGGCGGTATACAGGCAATCCAAACGCTTTGGGCCGGTCCTTGGATGCTAAATATTACAGGGTATTCTCCATTTCAAAGTGCTACAGGCTTGTTTTGGATCAATGTAACTATGTTAGCATCATACTTTTTATGGGGATATATTCTCCCCAAACTCTCTGATTATGGAATAAGTAGTGTTAAACTTATTAAATTTGGACTCCCAATAAGTTACTTTGTTTTTTTTCTAATAATCTTTTTTGGTCCTAAAGCTGGAGCTTTTTTATTTGCAATATACATTATGACTTCAATTGTAATTTCTCTAACTCAACCAGCAATAGCTTTAAACTTTTCACAAAATTTAGCAGGCAAGTCACTTACTTCATATAATGTATTTATTCATTCAGGAACATTCTTTATGCAATGGGGTATTGGATTATTTATAGACTTATTTAATTCTAAAGGATTTGATATTGTAAGTAGTTATAGAATTTCTTTTTCAATTTTTTTAATTCTTTGTATATTAAGTTATATTTTTTTCATTTATCTAAATAGAAATAATGATTAATAAAAAAATGACACTAACAAATATATTATTGTTAATATTAATAATTTATATGTTTATTTGCATTTTTATTTTTTTTTATCAAAGAAATCTTCTGTACCATCCAGGAGAAAATAATTATTTAGACGAAGGACCTTTAAATCACAAAATAGAAAAGGTATTTATTAACTCTGAAAGTAGTTTGGTCGGATGGCACTTTCAAAAGAACAAAAATTATAAGACTATATTACTTTTTCATGGCAATGCTGGCAAACTTGATAATCGTATTTATAAGTTAAATGAATTCTCAAAAATGAATGTTAACTATTTGATATTTGCTTATAGGGGATTTAGTGGAAATGATGGAAAACCCTCAGAAATAGGCCTTTATGAAGATGCTTTGGCAGCAAAGAAATGGCTAAATTCCAAGAAAATTGAAGATAAAAATATAATCTTGTACGGGGAGTCGTTGGGTACAGCAATTGCAATAAATCTAGCACAAGATTATTCTTTTAGTGGTGTGATATTAGAGTCACCGTTCACATCTATGGAAACACTAGCAAAAAGTTATTATCCATATTTGCCAGTTAAATATTTGTTAAAAGATAAATACAATTCGATTAGCAAATTGAATAAAAATACATCTCCAATTCTTGTAATGCATGGTATGAAGGATAAAATTGTGCCATTTAAAATGGGAAAAGAAATTTATGATAAATTTAATGGAAAAAAATCAAGTTTTTTTGTTGAAAATGATGATCATATGATGGATTTTAACGAAAATCTCTTAAACTCAATTGAGTTATTTATTACAGAATTAAATTAAGACACAATTCAAACAAATATTAAGCAACTTTGTATTTTTAAAGTCATATATGGCAAGAATTTTATCTATATTAATTGTAATTTTTTTTTCAAATTTTTCTTACGCTGATATTAGCAACGAAACTAGGAATAAATATTTTTATGTTGGTAAAATGAAATCATATAATAGTAAATTTACATTATATTTCAAAACAAGAGACAAAGCAATTTTGGCTAGAGGAGAAGATGCAAACTATATTAATGATTATCCACAAGATCTATATATTTATAATCACAATTCAAAAGAGGATTCTCCTTTACTAACATATGAATGGTTTCCTAAAAAAGTTAAAAAACTTGTAAAAAATTATACCTATCCAGTTTTTCCTGAGGACTTTGCATATTATTTAATGAAAGATAATAATACTTTGATTTTAGTAAGTGGTAAAAAAAATTTTCATCAAAATCTAGAATATAATATTCAGTCTAAAAAATTAAAAAATTTCGAGAATGACGGGAAACTAAATTTCATTATTTCAAGTTATGCAAAAGTTTGTGGATATGAAACAAATAAGAATAATTTTGAATGTTCAATTGAAAAACCTTTAATTTCTAAAAATCTAATTAATTAAATTGAGTAAATGCATCTGCAAATTGTTCAGCATTGAAAATTTGTAAATCGTCTTCTTTTTCTCCAAGTCCAAGGCCTAAAATTGGAACCTTATATTTTTTTGAAATTGCAATTAGTACTCCTCCTTTTGCTGTCCCATCAAGTTTTGTCATAATTAAACCAGTAATTTTTATAATTTTATCAAATTCTTCAAGTTGATTTATTATATTTTGCCCGGAGGTTGCATCTAGAACTAAAACAACATCATGAGGTGCACTTTCATCTGTTTTTTTTATAACATTTGCAATTTTTTTGAATTCATCCATTAAATTTTTCTTATTTTGCAATCTGCCAGCGGTATCAATTAGTACCCGTCTAATATTGTTGTTTTTTGCATGTTCTATCGCTTTGTAAGCTACTGAAGCAGGGTCAGACCCTGGATTTGATTTGATAATTTTCGCTCCAATTTTATCAGACCAAGACTCTAATTGTTCTATTGCTGCTGCCCTAAAGGTATCACAAGCAGAAAATATTACTTCTGAGCCGTTATCTTTAAATATTTTACCAATTTTACCGATAGTGGTCGTCTTACCTACCCCATTTACACCAGAAATTAATGTTACGTTTAAATTTTCTTTTTTTTCAAAAAAATCTTTTCTTTCTAAGGGTACCATTAACTCTAAAATGTATTCTTTTAAAATAGCATTTATTTCCTCAACTGCATTTTTCTTAGGATCAATTTTTTTTTGAGAGATAATATTTTTTATTTCAGCTGAAGCGTCAATGCCAACATCAGAACTAATCAAAAATTCCTCTATTTTGTTTAATGTTTCATCATCAATTTCTTTTTTTACTATTATATCTCTAAGCCCTGAGGAAATATTATCAGCACTTTTTTTAAAACCTAATTTAAACTTTTCGAAAATACCCATTAGATATTTATATCTATTTCTCTGATACTAGATACAGGTCCTTTCATATGAATTTGTTGACTTTCATCAATAGAAATTATTAATTTCCCTAAGCTGAATTCAATTTCAGTTCTAGAATTTTCTAATTTTTCTAAATTTGCAGCCACTGCTGTTGCGCACGCAGCAGTTCCACATGCTTTTGTTAAACCTGCACCTCTTTCCCAAACTTTAATTTTATAATGATTTTCATTTAATTTTTGAGCAAGGGTGAAATTACACTTTTCCGGAAAAAATTCATGATTTTCGATCGTAGGTCCAATTTTTTCTAAATTGAAATTTTCTACATCATTTACAAAAAAAATAGCATGAGGATTACCTACATTAATAGCTATACCGCCACTCACTGCTTGGTTATTGTTATCTTCTATAATAATTCCTAAATTTTTAGTGTCTAGTTTTTTAGATAAAGGAATTTCATTCCAATTAGTTTTTGGTAAACCAATTATTGTTTCAACTTGACCATCATCAAGTAACTTTGAATTCAACTGTTTTGATGCTACTTGAACGCTTATATTTTTTGCATTTTTTTCTTTTGATAATAAAAAGGCTACACATCTTGTACCGTTTCCACATGCGTCAGCTGCCGAACCATCAGAATTATAAAACTCTAGATCAGCATCAGCATTATCACTGTTGTTAATATAGACTAGTTGGTCACAACCAATAAAGTTTCGATCACAAATTTTGATAATTTGATCCTTGTTTAATTCCACATTATTTGACCTATTATCAATAATTACAAAATCATTTCCAAGACCATCCATTTTAAAAGCTTTAAATTCCATATACTTCAGTATTTAACTTATTTATTGACATTTTGAACCTCTATTATAGTTTATCGCCGTTTCCGCAAAATACAGCAATTTGCGGTGTCTTTGGTAACAAAGAGATCGACACCAGTCAGCGAGAGTTCGCCCACTGGTGCGATACTTGCTGGATGTGATTATGTTTGAAAATTTAACAAATAAATTTGAAGAAATATTTTCTTCTTTAAAAAAGGCGCCTTCGCTTGATGAAAAGCAAGTAGATGAGGGTTTAAGAGAGATTAGGCTTGCTCTTTTAGAAGCGGATGTATCTTTAGAAGTTGTAAAAGAATTTATAAATAGAGTTCAACCCAAAGCTCTTGGTCAAGAGATCATTAGGTCTACTTCACCAGGACAGATGGTAGTTAAAGTTGTTAACGATGAGTTAATTTCTTTCTTAGGGGATAAAAATTCTGATATTGAATTAAATGCAGTACCTCCTGTTCCAGTGATGTTAGTTGGGTTACAGGGTTCTGGAAAAACTACAACTACAGCTAAGTTAGCAAGATTTTTAGAGGCTAACAAAAAGAAAAAAGTTATGATGGCTAGTCTAGATGTTTACAGACCTGCTGCACAAGAGCAACTAAGACTTTTGGGTGAGCAAAATAATATAATAACGCTTCCAGTCATTAAAGATCAACTTCCTGCAGATATTTGTAGAAGAGCGATTAGTGCTGCTAATCTTAATGGAGCAGATGTAATTCTATTTGATACAGCCGGAAGAACTCAGATTGATTTACAAATGATGAGTGAGATTAAACAAATTGAAAGTATTATAAATCCGTCAGAAACAATTCTTGTCGCAGATTCTTTGACTGGCCAAGTAGCAGCTAATGTTGCTAAAGAATTTAAAAGTACTGTTAATCTGACAGGTATTATTCTTACAAGATCAGATGGTGATGGAAGAGGTGGAGCAGCATTAAGTATGAAATATGTTGCAGATGTTCCAATTAAATTTTTAGGAGTTGGTGAAAAGATAGAAAATTTTGAAGTTTTTCACCCAGACAGAATTGCCAATAGAATTTTGGGTATGGGAGATATTGTTTCCCTTGTTGAAAAGGCTGCAGAAGATCTAGATGAAGAAAAATTAAAAAAAACAGAGGAAAAATTAAAAAAAGGTCAGTTCTCGTTAGAGGATTATCTTACTCAGCTAAGACAAATGAAAAAAATGGGTGGTATTGAAGGTATAATGTCTTTTTTGCCTGGTGTTTCAAAAGTTAAATCTCAAATGGATCAAGCTGGAGTGGATGAAAAAATAATTACTCAAAACGAGGCGGTAATATTATCTATGACTAAAAAAGAGCGTGAAAACCCTAAGATTATAGATGGTTCTAGAAAAAAAAGAATTGCTAATGGCTCAGGAACAGACGTAGCCACTATCAATAAATTGCTTAAGCAATTTAAGATGATGTCAGAAATGATGAAAAAAATGTCCAAAGGAAATACAAAAGGGATGATGGATAAAGGCATACCACCAGAACTTTTTAATCAATTAAAATAAATAGGAGAACAAATGTTAAAAATGCGTTTATCAATGGGAGGAACTAAGAAGAGACCAGTTTATAAGATAGTGGTTGCTGATAGTAGATTTCCAAGAGATGGAAGATTTATAGAAAAATTAGGTTTTTTTAATCCTCTAATTCCGAGAGAAAAAAAAGAAAGAATGGGATTAGATGTTGAGAGAGTTAAGTATTGGCTGGGTCAAGGGGCACAACCAACAACTAGAGTTGCAAGATTATTAGGAGAAAATGAGATTATGCCTATGCCAGCAAAAGGTAATAATCCTCAAAAAGCAATTCCAAAAAAAGATAGAAAGAAAACTGATGAAGGTGGCGAAGCTAAAGCAGATGCTACTAAAACAGAAGCTCCGAAGGAAGAAGCTAAAACAGAAGCTCCAAAAGCAGAGGCACCAAAAGAAGAAGCTAAAACAGAAGCTCCGAAGGAAGAAGCTAAAACAGAAGCTCCGAAGGAAGAAGCTAAATAGAATAATGTTTTTGTCTAGAGTATTTACGTTGTATCCTGAATATTTTCCTGGTTATTTGAGTAAAGGCCTTTTTGGAAAGTCAAAAGGAAAAGAATGGGATTTAGAAACAGTAAACATAAGAGATTATGCTTTAGATAAACATAAAACTGTTGACGACACTCCTTATGGTGGAGGGAATGGAATGATTATGAAAGCAGATGTTTTGGCAAATTCATTAGATGCAAATATCAAGGCTAAAGAAAAGACCCTTTATTTAAGTCCAAGAGGAAAAGTTTTTAATTCTAAACTTGCAAGAGAGTTTTCGAGAGAAAAAACAATCAATTTAATTTGTGGACACTTCGAAGGAGTAGATGAGAGAATACTAGAAAGTAGAGATATTGAAGAGATTAGCATTGGTGACTTTATATTGTCAGGTGGTGAGGTTGCTGCATTTGTTGTAACAGACTCTATTTTAAGATTTATTCCAGGAATTCTAGGTAATATTAATTCCTCAAGAGATGAGAGTTTTGAGAATGGCCTTCTTGAATATCCACAATTCACAAAACCTCAAGTTTGGGAGGAAAAAAAGGTCCCAAATGTGCTAATTTCAGGTGATCATGCCAAAATTAAAGACTGGCGTTTATCCCAATCTGAGGCTATAACACGCGACCGAAGACCAGACTTGTGGCAAAAATATAAGAAAAATTAAAATGAAAAATATTGAAGAAATAAACAGATCAAATTTAAACAAGATTATATCTGAGAGAAAACATCCTGATTTTTTCCCTGGAGACATCGTTAAAGTTGGGGTTAGGATAACGGAGGGTAAAAGAGACAGAATACAATATTTTGAGGGTGTATGTATCGCAAAAAAGAGTAGAGACATCAATTCATCTTTTACTGTAAGAAAAATTTCTTTTGGTGAGGGAGTAGAAAGAACTTTTGCATTATATAGCCCAATTGTAGATACAATAAAAGTTGTAAGATCAGGAAAAGTAAGAAGAGCAAAATTATACTATCTAAGAGATAGAACTGGTAAATCTGCTAGAATAGCTGAAAAAATTAAGAAGACAATTGGTATTGATTTAGAAACTAAAATTAACGAGGTTACTGACGAAAACGTAATGCCATCAACTGATCCTCAAACAGAAGTTTCTAAAGAAGAAGTTAAATCAGAAGCCCCGAAGGAAGAAGTTAAAGCAGAAGCTCCGAAGGAAGAAGTTAAAGCAGAAGCTCCGAAGGAAGAAGTTAAAGCAGAAGCTCCGAAGGAAGAAGTTAAAGCAGAAGCTCCGAAGGAAGAAGTTAAAGCAGAGCCTGTAAAAACAGAAGAACCGAAAGAAAATCAAGAACAGAAAAAATAATTTTTTTCTAAATGCCTTTTACAACTTACGATAAAATTTGGAACGATCATCTAGTTGATGAACAACCTGATGGTACATCACTTTTGTTTGTAGACAGACATTTAATTCATGAAGTTACAAGCCCTCAAGCATTTGAAGGCTTAAGAAATTCAAACAGAAAAGTAAGACACCCTAAATTAACTCTTGCTGTTGCAGATCATAATGTTCCGACAACTGACAGGTCAAAAGGTATCGCAGATGAAGACTCGAGAATTCAAGTTGAAACTTTGAACAAAAACTGTAAGGAATTTGGAGTAGAGATTTTTGGAATGGATGATAAAAGACAAGGCATTGTTCATATCATAGGACCAGAACAAGGTTTTACACAGCCTGGAAATATTATTGTTTGTGGTGATAGTCATACCGCAACTCATGGAGCATTTGGAGCTTTAGCCTTTGGTATTGGAACTTCAGAAGTAGAACACGTTTTAGCAACACAAACTTTAGTTCAAAAAAAATCAAAAAACTTTAGAATTAGCGTAAATGGTTCATTACCTATTGGCGTAACATCAAAGGATGTCATTCTGCAGATAATTGGAAAAATAGGAACAGCTGGTGGCACTGGTTATGTGATTGAGTATGCCGGTAACCTTATATCTAATCTAAGTGTTGAACAAAGAATGACGATTTGCAACATGACGATTGAAGGTGGGGCAAGAGCAGGACTAATTCAACCAGATGAAAAGATATTTCAATATTTAAAAGGTAAACCAATGTCACCAAAAGGTGAAAACTGGGAAAAGGCTTTGGAATATTGGCATACATTGAAATCTGATAAGGATGCAAACTTTGATAAAGAATTAACGTTAGATGGATCTCAAATTAAACCAATGGTAACTTGGGGAACATCTCCCCAGGATGTGGTTGAAATAGACGGTAAAGTTCCCAATCCTGAAAGTGAAACTGACCCAGATAGAAAAAATTCAATTAACAGATCATTAAATTATATGGGATTAAAACCAAATACGAATATTCAAGATATTAAAATTGACAAAGTTTTTATAGGAAGCTGCACTAACGGGAGAATAGAAGATATAAGAGAGGCAGCTAAAATATTAAAAGACAAAAAAGTTGCATCACATGTGCATGCAATGATTGTTCCAGGTTCTGGTTTAGTTAAAGAACAAGCAGAGCAAGAGGGTCTGGATAAAATATTTTTACAATCAGGCTTCGAATGGAGAGAGCCAGGCTGTTCAATGTGTCTAGCAATGAATGCGGATAAACTTAAACCTGAAGAAAGATGTGCATCCACCTCTAATAGAAATTTTGAGGGTAGACAGGGAAGAGGTGGAAGAACACATTTAGTTAGTCCAGCAATGGCTGCAGCAGCTGCGATTTCTGGAAACTTAGATGATGTTAGAAAATACCAAAATTAAATGAATAAGTTTATTTCAATTAAAAGTATTCCAGCTTATCTACCTATCGTTAATATAGATACAGACATGATAATTCCTAAACAGTTTTTAAAAACTATAAAAAGAACTGGACTAGGAAAAAATTTATTTTTTGAAATGAGATATGACCAAAGTGGTAAAGAGATAGATGACTTTATTTTAAACAATAGTCCATATAATAATTCTAAAATTTTAATTGCAGGAAAGAATTTTGGATGTGGTTCTTCCAGAGAACACGCTCCTTGGGCTTTAATGGATTTTGGAATAACTTGTGTAATTAGCTCAAGTTATGCAGATATATTTTATAATAACTGTTTTAAAAACGGGATTTTGCCAATTACAATTTCAGAGGATCAAATCAAAGAAATTTCAGAGTACTCCAAAAGAAAAGAAGAAATTTCTGTAAATTTGCCTGAACAAACAATAAGTTTTGGTAATAAAGAAATTAAATTTGAAATAGATGTATTTAAAAAAAAATGTCTAATTGAGGGATTAGATGACATCGCTTTATCATTAGAAAAATCTGAAAAAATAGTTTCATACGAAAATAAAATTAAAGAAGCAAAACCTTGGATATTTAATGATTAAAATTAAAAAAAGAAAAATTTTGTTATTACCAGGAGATGGTATCGGACCAGAGGTAATTGCTGAAGTTAAAAAAATAATTGAATGGTTTAACTCAAATAAATCCTTGGATTTTGAAATTGACCAAGATTTGGTTGGAGGTGCTGCTTATGACAAACATGGAACTCCAATAACTGATGAAGCTTTTTACAAGGCACAAGAAAGCGCTGCAGTAATATTAGGTGCTGTTGGTGGACCAAAATGGGATAATATTGATTTTTCTAAAAAACCAGAGAGAGCTCTATTAAAATTAAGAAAAGAATTAAAATTATTTGCAAATTTGAGACCTGCAATTTGTTTCAAACAACTTGTTGATGCTTCAAGTTTAAAGCCTGAATTTGTTTCTAATTTAGATATACTTTTTGTTAGAGAATTAACGGGTGGGATTTATTTTGGTGAACCTAGAGGGATAAAGCCAATAGACAATGGTGAAAGAAAAGGAATTAATACTCATGTCTATACTACTAATGAAATTGAGAGAGTAGCTCGAGTTGCATTCGATCTAGCTAGAAAAAGAAATAATAAAGTCACCTCTTGTGAAAAGTCGAATGTCATGGAGGCAGGTCAATTATGGAAAGAAGAAGTTCAAGCAATTCATGAAAAAGAATACAGTGACGTAGAATTAAAACATATGCTAGCAGATAACTGTGCAATGCAGTTAGTTAGAAATCCCAAACAATTTGATGTGATAGTAACAGATAATCTTTTTGGTGACATGTTATCAGATGAAGCTGCAATGTTGACTGGTTCTCTAGGGCTTTTGCCATCTGCGTCCCTTGGAGCCAAAGATAAAAACGGTAATATGAGATCTTTATATGAGCCAGTTCATGGATCAGCACCCGATATTGCAGGTCGGGGTATTGCTAATCCAATAGCAACAATACTGAGTTTTGCAATGGCTTTAAGATATTCTTTAGACCTAGATAAAGAGGCAGATAGTTTAGAAAAAGCTGTTCAAGGTGTGCTTGATGAGGGTCTTAGAACTAAAGACATTATTTCAAAAGGAATGAAAGAAGTATCAACAACAGTTATGGGTGATGCGATAATTTCAAAATTGCAATAATTAAACATTTATTTTAAAGTATATTTATGCCAAATTATAATGCACCTGTAGATGATATGATGTTCCTTTTTGACAAATTGAGGAACAATAAAAAATATAATGAAATTGAAAAATATAAAGAAGTTAATACAGAATTAGTTAAAGATATTTTAGACGAAGCAGCAAAAATTACTCAGAACTTAATCTTACCTCTTGCAAAAAGTGGAGATGAAACGCCAGCGGTTTTAGAAAATGGAGTGGTTAGAACACCTCCAGGATATAAGGAAGCTTATCAAAAATTTATAGAGGATGGGTGGATTTCTTTATCTTGTGATCCGAAATATGGTGGTCAAGGAATGCCTAAAACAGTAAGTACTTTCTTTGACGAAATGTTATCATCTGCAAGCTTATCTTTTAAACTTTACAGTGAATTAACCATTGGAGCATATAACTGTTTGTTAAGGCATGCTGATGATGAAATAAAAAATACTTATTTGCCTAAAATGGTTGAGGGTAAATGGAGCGGTACAATGTGTTTAACAGAACCAGTATGTGGAACAGACTTAGGTCTTCTAAAAACTAAAGCAGTTGATCAAAATGATGGAACTTACAAAATAAGTGGCCAAAAAATTTTTATTACTTCTGGTGATCAAGATTTAACAGAAAATATTATTCATTTAGTATTAGCTCGATCAACAGACTCACCAGCAGGAACAAAAGGTATCAGTTTATTTTTAGTTCCAAAATTTGTTTTAAATAAAGATGGATCAATTGGGCCAAGAAACGGAGTTTCAACAGGTTCAATAGAAAACAAAATGGGTATTAAAGGATCTGCAACATGCGTGTTAAATTTTGATGATGCTGTTGGTTATATGATTGGACCTAAAAACAAAGGCCTTAACTCTATGTTCACAATGATGAATTTGGAGAGAATTATTGTTGGGATTCAAGGTTTAGGCATTTCTGAAATTGCATACCAAAATTCTCTTACTTATGCTAAAGAAAGAAAACAAGGTAAGGCATTTAATTCAAAATCAAATAATGGTGCAGATTTTATTATTGATCACGTTGATATTAGACGGTCACTTTTGAGCATGAAGTCTATGATAGAAGGACAAAGAGCCTTAAGTTTCTGGTTGTCTCAACAAATTGAAGTTAGCTTAAATCATTCTGATGAAAAAATAAAACAAGAAGCTTCAGATCTTGTTTCATTAATGACCCCAGTTGTTAAATCGCTTTTCACGGATAATGCAATGGAAATAACAAGTGAAGCAATGCAAATTCATGGAGGATATGGATTTACTAAAGATCAAGGTATTGAACAATTTTACAGAGACAATAGAATTACACCAATTTATGAGGGAACAAATTCAGTTCAGGCTGCTGACTTAGTCTTCAGAAAATTAATTAACAAAAATGGTGATATTATTGAAAACTATCTAAATTTAGTTAAAGACGAGATTAAAATTACCGACAAAAAAGCCGAGCCTTTTGTAAAACAACTTAACTATCATCTTGATATTTTGTCTAAATTTACTGATTGGATGAAGGAAAAAATAAAAAATTCTCCTGAAGACGCAAGTGGAGCATGTAATGATTATTTAAAAGTTCTTGGTTTAGTTGCAACTGGGCATGCTTGGTTAAAAGTTCTAGAAGTTTCCTTCAAAGAATATGAAAGCAATAAAGATTTTTATGAGGATAAAATCCAAACTGCAAACTTTTTCTTTAATAGAGTACTTCCTAGGATAGAAAGTAGTTATATTACCGCAACTACTGGAAGTAATTATATTATGAATTACAAATTCAATTAGAATGAATCCTTATGAAACAAATTTGGATAAAAACGATGCCAATTATGTTCCATTAACCCCTTTATCATTTCTAGAAAGAGCAAAAGATATTTATCCAAATTACGAAGCAGTAGTTTATGAAAGTAGGAAATACACTTGGAGTGAAGTTTACAAAAGATGTATTAAGTTTGCTAGTGCATTAGATAAATTAGGAATTAAAACAGGTGATACGGTATCTGTTTTGGCTTTTAACACACCTGAAATATTCGAAGCTCATTATTCAATACCTATGGTTGGAGCAGTTATTAATGCTATTAATACAAGACTAGATTCAAAAACAATTAGTTATATTTTAAATCACAGTGAAGCAAAGGTGCTAATTGTAGATAGACAATTTCATGATGTAGTAAAAAAAGCTTTAGAGGAAGTTAATTTGAAAATTACTATAATTGATATAGATGATAAAGATGCAAACCTAACCGATTCAAAAAATATAGGATCTTTGGAATATGAGGAGTTTTTAAATTCTGGAGATGAAAATTTTAAATGGAAAATGCCAAAAGATGAGTGGCAAGCTATAGCATTAGGTTATACATCTGGAACAACTGGTAATCCAAAAGGAGTTGTTTATCATCATAGAGGATCATATTTAATGGCAACTGGAAGTGCAGTTGCATGGAACATGCCTAATCAGTTAAATTTTTTATACACAGTACCAATGTTTCATTGTAATGGCTGGTGCTATCCTTGGACAATGTCAATGATTCACGGTCGAGTAATTTGTCTGAGAAATATTGATGTAAAAAAGATATTTGAATTAATTGATAAATATGAAGTTACTCATTTTGGTGGAGCACCAATAGTTTTAAACATGTTAGCTAATGCACCTCAGGATCAGCAAAAAGAGTTAAAAAGAAAAGTGTATGTATTAACAGCAGGTGCCCCTCCTCCGAGTATAATTTTCGAAAAAATGCAAAAGTTAGGTTTCGAAGTAATGCATGTATATGGTCTAACGGAAACCTATGGTCATATTTTGCAGTGTGCATGGAATCAAGAATGGGATGAATTAGATCAAAATAACCAAAACGAAATAAGAGCAAGACAAGGTGTAAGGTATCCTAATACAGAAGGCGTTATTGTAATGGACCCTGAAACCATGAAGCCTGTGCCTCATGATGGAAAAACAATGGGTGAAATAATGATTAGAGGAAATGTTGTAATGAAAGGTTATTTTAAAGACAAAGAAGCTACAGAAAAATCAATGGATGGAGGATGGTTTCATTCTGGGGACTTAGCTGTAACGCATCCAAGTGGTTACATAAAAATTCAAGATAGATCAAAAGACATTATTATATCTGGTGGAGAAAATATTTCATCTATCGAAATCGAAAACACAATTTCAAAACATCCTGCTGTATCACTGGCAGCTGTTGTAGCAAAACCAGATGAAAAATGGGGTGAAACACCTTGTGCTTTTGTTGAATTAATTGAAGGAAAATCAAGCTCAGAAGAGGAAATTATTAAATTTTGTCGAGAAACTCTTGCTGGATTTAAACTTCCTAAGAAGGTTGTGTTTGCTCCACTACCAAAGACATCTACTGGGAAGATACAAAAGTTTGAACTGAGAAAACAAGCTAAAGAGTTAAACTAATATAGTTTCTTTACAAAAATCAAATAAGATGGCAGTAATGCTCAAAAAAATATGAAAACTTTTTTAATAGCAAAATCAAGAAGACTTAGAGGTACACCGTACACCTCTAGAATTGAAAAACAAGGTGTAACTGCCTATAGTATTTATAATCATATGTTACTCCCAGCAGCATTTGGTTCAGTAGAAGACTCTTATCATCACTTAAAAGAAAATGTTCAAATTTGGGATGTGGCTGCTGAAAGACAAGTTGAAATCACAGGAAAAGATGCTGCAAAATTGGTCCAGTTGATGACTTGCAGAGATTTATCAAAATCAAAAGAGGGAAGATGTTATTATTGTCCAATAATAGATGATAATGCTGGCTTAATTAATGATCCAGTTGTTTTGAAGTTTAATGAAAATAAATGGTGGATTTCGATAGCTGATACAGATGTAATATTATTTGCAAAAGGATTAGCAATTGGAAAAAATTTTGATGTTAACATTATTGAACCTGATATTGATATTATGGCAGTGCAAGGTCCAAAGTCATTTAAATTAATGGAAAAAGTTTTTGGAGAAAAAATTGCAAATCTTAAATTTTTTGGTTTTGATTATTTTGAATTTGGTGGTGAGAAGCATTTAATCGCTAGATCTGGTTGGTCTAAGCAAGGTGGTTATGAAATTTATGTTGAACACAATGACTCCGGTTTAAAATTATACGATCATCTATTTGAAATTGGTAAAGAATTTAATGTTCAGCCAGGAGGCCCTAACTTAATCGAACGTATTGAAAGTGGATTACTCTCTCATGGAAATGACATGGATAATGGAGATAATCCATATGAATGTGGTTTTGATAAGTATGTAAATATAGATAGTGATGTTGATTTCTTAGGTAAAGAAAAACTTAAAAAAATTAAAGCTGAAGGAATTAAAAAAAAACTTATGGGAGTAAAAATTGATGCTAAGGAAATAAGTGTCAATGGCTCAATGGATCTAGTAGATGAAGATAATAATGTAATCGGGGAATTAAGATCTGGTTGTTACAATCCGACCTTTAAGCAAGTCATTGGGATTGCAATGATTAACAAACCACACTTTGAGAGTTCGAAATCCTTTAAAATCAATATAAATGGCTCTGATTTTGATGGAAAAGTTTGTGATTTACCTTTCATTTAGTATAAAACTTTAAAATATCATGAATATAGCAATAGTAGGAGCGACAGGAAACGTAGGTCGAAAATTAATAGAAGTTTTGGAAAAAAAAAACTTTCCAATAACAGAGGCTTATTTAGTTGCTTCTTCAAATAGTGAAGGAAAAAAAATTAATTTTTTAGGAAAAGAGCATACTGTTAGTAATTTAGAACAATTTGATTTCTCAAAAGTAAAAATTGCTTTTTTTGCAGCTGGTTCTTCAATTGCTGAAAAATGGGCACCGATCGCAGCAGAAAAAACAATAGTAATTGATAATTCAAAATTCTTTAGAAAAGATCCAGAAATTCCTTTAATTGTTCCAGAGGTAAATTCCAAAGAATTACCTAAATTTAAAAATAAGAATATTATAGCAAATGCCAATTGTTCAGTAATACCAATAGTTGTAGCTCTCAAACCATTACATGATTTGTATAATGTAAAAAGAATAGTTGCATCAACTTATCAATCAGTTTCTGGCGCAGGTAAAGCTGGTATGGATGAACTAATATCTCAAACTAAAGAAGTTTTAGAAAATAAAGATGTTGAGTCAAAAAATTTTACTAAGCAAATTGCTTTTAATGCTATACCCCATATTGATAGTTTTCTTGAAAATGGAAGCACAAAAGAAGAGCAAAAAAATCATGATGAGGTAAAAAAAATTTTAGATAGTAAAATTAATATAACATCTACTTGTGTAAGAATTCCTGTTCTTGTTTCTCACTCTATAAGTGTGAATGTGGAATTTAACAAAAAACATGATTTAGAAGAAATAAGAAATGTCTTATCATCATCACCAGGATGCAAGGTAGTTGATGAGCAAAAAGATGGAGGATACATTACCCCTGTTGAAGCTGAAGACAAATTTGAAACATTCATATCAAGAATTCGTGAGGATTCTTCTCAACCTAATTCAATTAATTTGTGGGTTGTGTCTGATAACTTATTAAAAGGTGCTGCACTTAATGCAGTTGAAATTGCTGAGGCTTTAGTAGAAAAAGATTTTTATGGAAAATAAAAATCCAATATCGCCACATATACAAATTTATAACTGGCACATCTCTTCGTTAGTTTCAATATCACACAGAGTAACTGGTATAATAAACTTTATTACAGTAACTTTGATAGGTATTTGGATAGCATCTTTATTATTAGGAGAGCAAAATTATGTATTTACTAATTTTTTCTTGTCATCTTTAGTTGGTAAATTCGTTTGTTTGGGAATTATTTGGTCTTTTACATTTCAAATGCTCAGTGAAATAAGGCATTTGATTATGGATTTAGGTTACGGATTTGAACAAAAAACTACGAAAGTAACTGGATTGATAGTTCTGATTGGATCATTTCCTCTTACTGTTATAATTTTCCTCATAGGAAGGCACTTAATATAATGGGATCTGTAACTAAGAAATGGCTTTTTCTAAAAGTAAGTTCTGCAATTTTGCTGCCATTAATGCTGTGGTTTTCAATAAATTTGGCTTCTGTTTATGACAAAGGCTATAATGAATTACTTTTATTCATAACATCTCAACCATCTAAGTTTTTATTTAGTCTTTTTTTGATTTTTGCATATTTTTTCTCAGCTTTAAGCATTAGTGAGGTTTTTGAAGATTATATTGAGGATGAAAAAATCAAAAATGCCGCAAATAAATCATTAAATATCTTTGCTATAGTATTTCCATTAATAATAATTATCTTAGTATTTAATATATAGTTATGAGTGCTTACAAAATTATTGATCATGAATATGATGTAGTTGTTTTAGGTGCAGGTGGATCTGGACTAAGAGCAGCTGTTGGCCTAAGTGAGGCTGGTCTAAAAACGGCATGTGTATCAAAAGTATTCCCAACAAGAAGTCACACATCTGCAGCCCAAGGTGGTATTTCTGCAGCACTTGGAAATATGGGAGAAGATGACTGGAGATGGCACATGTATGATACAGTCAAAGGTGCTGATTGGTTAGGTGACCAGGATTCTATCGAATATTTATGTAAAGAAGCACCAGCTGCTGTTCTTGAATTAGAAAAGTATGGTGTTCCATTTAGTCGAACTGAGGAGGGAAAAATTTATCAAAGACCTTTTGGGGGTATGACAAAAAACTACGGAAATGAAACAGTTCAAAGAACATGTGCAGCAGCAGATAGGACTGGACATGCAATACTTCACACATTGTATGGACAAGCTTTAAAACATAATACCGAATTTTTTATTGAATACTTTGCGCTAGATTTGATAATGAAAGATGGAGCATGCAAAGGTATAATTGCTTGGAACCTCAATGATGGAACAATTCACAGATTTAGATCCCAC
>CABYJT010000006.1 GCA_902519455.1 uncultured Pelagibacteraceae bacterium | reverse complement strand
AAAAGCCTCTATTGTACTATTTGATGGTTTTCCAATGCATAAAAGAAATGATTTACTATTTAAAATAGCTGAGAAAGAAAAAATTTCTCTCTTTGGTATAAGTGCCAAGTACATTGATCAATTAAAAAAACTTAATTTAAAGATTAAAAATAAGTATAAACTAAATTATCTCAAAATTATTTGTTCTACAGGGTCACCCTTATCATCTGAAGGTTTTGATTATGTTTATAAAAATATAAAAAAAAATGTTCATTTGGCGTCTATTGCAGGTGGAACAGACTTAGTATCATGCTTTGTATTAGGAAATATATATTCACCAGTTTACAGGGGACAGATTCAAAATAATGGATTAGGGATGAATACTGATGTTTTTTCTGAAAGAGGAAAATCTTTAATAAATCAAAAAGGGGAATTAGTTTGCAAATCTCCTTTTCCTTCAATGCCAAAATTATTTTGGAATGATAAGAATAATAAAAAATATAAGGGCGCATATTTCAAAAAATTTAAAAATGTTTGGCATCATGGAGATTTTGCTGAAAGAAAATCTAACGGAGGTTATGTAATTTATGGAAGATCAGATGCTACACTAAATCCTGGTGGAGCAAGGTTGGGCACTGCTGAGATATATTCCGTAGTTGATAAATTTAAAGAAGTTAAAGAGTCAATTGTTATAGGTCAGAAATGGGATAATGATGTAAGAATTATATTATTTGTTGTTCTAAAGAAATCCAAGTCGTTAAATGAAAATTTATCTTTAAATTTAAAGAAGGCTATACGTAAAGATGCATCTCCACGGCATGTGCCCAAAAAAATAATTGAGGTCTCAGATATACCGAGAACAAAAAATGGAAAAATAGTTGAGATCGCTGTTAGAAATACTGTAGAAGGAATAAAAATAAAAAATATTCAAGCTCTTATAAATCCTAATATTTTAAATGAATTTAAAAATTTGGATGAACTTAAGACACCATAAATACTCCTAAATTTATATAGACAATAATAATTACTTAATATTAAATAGTAATAATAATTAATAGATTGGAGTAAAAATGATAAAAAACGTATTCAAAAGTTCTCTAATGATATTACTTCTGACACTTGGTTTGTCAGGTAAATCGTTTGCTCAAGAACTAAAATTTTTTACAATTGGTACAGGAGGAACGGCTTACACTTATTATCCAGTTGGTGGAATGATTGCAAATGCAATTTCTAAACCGCCAGGATCAAGAGAATGTGGTAAAGGTGGAAGTTGTGGAGTTCCTAACTTAATTGCATCTGCTGTTTCATCAAGAGGATCAGTAGATAATGTAAATGCTATTATTTCAGGTTTAAGAAATTCAGGATTTGCACAGTCTGATGTAGCTTATTGGGCTTACACCGGTACTGGAACTATGGAAGGAAAAGAACCAGCAAAAGATTTAAGAACTATTGCAGCACTTTTTCAAGAGCACATTCATTTAGTTGCGCTTAAAAAAAGCAATATTAATTCTGTTAAAGACCTAAAAGGTAAAAGAGTTTCACTCGACGAACCTGGATCTGGTACGTATGTTGACGCTAAACTAATTTTAGAGTCAAATGGTTTAAGTACTAGTGATGTAAAAGCTGAAGCTTTAAAAGGTAAAGCAGCTACAGACGCACTAAGAAATGGTAAAGTTGATGCAATTTTTGTTGTAGCAGGTTTTCCAACAGGAGCTATTGTTGAGTTAGCATCTGCAGTTGATGTAAAATTAGTTCCTATAGATGGTGCAGGAGCTAAAGCATTAACTTCAAAATATGGATTTTTCTCACAAAGCCCAATTCCTTCAGGAACTTATGAAGGAGTTGATGAGGTAAATACTGTAGCAGTCGGTGCTCAGTGGTTTACTTCTGCAAAAGAAGATAATGAGCTAATCTATCAAATCACTAAAGCTTTATGGAATAAAGAATCTAGAAAGCTAATGGATGTTGGTCATGCTAAAGGTAAAACAATAACGCCTGATACAGCTCTTTCTGGAGTAGGAGTACCATTACATCCTGGCGCAGAAAAGTTCTATAAAGAAGCAGGACTTATAAATTAAATTTATAAGTATTCTAAAATAAATTGTGCCCTAGGTCATTAGACCTAGGGCATTATTATGTCTCAATTTAATATTTCTCCTGAAGAAGTTTCAAAACTTGAAGAAAAGTTTGAAATAAAAAGTAACGAAAGAAAATTAAAAAATTTTCTGAAATTATTGACGTTTATTGCATTAGTTACAATGTCAATTTATCATTTTTATGCTTCAGGATTTGGAACAATTAGAGATATACTTCATAGAGGTATTCATATTTCTTTTGTAGTTGGCCTAGTATTTCTATTTTATAATTGGAAAAAATTTCCCGATGACAAATCAAAAGAAAAAGTTCCAATAATAGATATTATTTTTTCAATTCTAGTTGTAATAACTGCACTTTATTTACCTTTATTACCTCCTGAAATATTGGCAAGCAGGGTAGGAAATCCATCAAGTACTGAAGTTATTATGGGATCAATACTAATAATTTTGACCCTTGAAGCTGCAAGAAGATCTATTGGATACACACTACCATTAATTTGTGTAATATTTATGATTTTTGCACTATATGGTCCTATTTTCCCTGGAGCTTTAAAGCACGGTGGCAGTAGTTGGGCAGGGTTTGTAAATCACATTTACATAACTAACCAAGGAATTTATGGAATCGCAGTTGGTGTTATGGCTCAATATGTTTTTTTATTTATTTTATTTGGTGTACTTGCAACACGAATAGGATTAGGACAATTATTTATTGATTTAGCAATGGTTATAGCTGGACGATATTCTGGAGGACCAGCAAAAGTAGCAATTTTTTCTTCAGCATTTTTAGGAACCATATCTGGTTCCTCAATTGCAAATACAGTAACAACCGGATCTTTAACAATACCTGCAATGAAAAAAGTTGGATATCCACCACATTTTTCTGGAGCTGTAGAAGCTACAGCATCTACTGGTGGACAAATAACTCCACCTATTTTAGGAGCTGCTGCCTTTATTATGGTCGAATATTTAGAATTGCCTCTAAGGGATATTTTAGCAGCTGCATTAATTCCAGCACTGCTTCACTATTTTGGAATTTTTGTAATGGTTCATTTAGAAGCAAAAAAATTAGGGCTTAGAGGTTTAAACGAAAGTGAGGTTCCTAAATTTATAAAAATTATACAAGACAATTGGCTTGCAATAGTTCCATTGTTTATCTTAGTATATTTAATTTTAGTTGGTCGGACGCCAGATTATGCTGCAGTAAATGGAATAATTGCATGTGTCGTTATTGGATTTATTAGAAAAAAAAATAGACTTACTTTTAACGACTTATTTGAGTGTCTTGCAAGAGGTGCAAAGAATACTTTAGCAGTTGGAGCCGCTGCAACATCAATAGGGATTATAGTTGGTGTAGTTACTCTAACAGGTGTTGGTTTTAGATTAGGTTATGTAGTAATCCAAACGGCTGGTGATATTGGAGGTTTCTTTTTAAACTTTTTACCTTTTAATTATTTTTCTTTAGCCGATCTAACATTATTTTTCTCATTAATATTAATTGCAATATCATGCATATTTATGGGTACAGGAGTACCAACTACTGCAACATACATAATACTAGTTGCTGTTGCTGCGCCTGCTCTTACTCAATTACAAATTGAACCAATTGTTTCTCACTTTTTTGTGTTTTATTATGGTGTCTTAGCTGACATAACACCGCCTGTTGCTCTTGCAGCATATGCTGCTGCTGGAATCGCAGGTTCAAATCCATTTACCACGGGTAATACTGCATTTAGATTAGGAATTGCAAAAGCCCTTGTGCCTTTTGTATTTGTTTATTCACCATCTCTATTACTGGTTGCCCAAGGATTTAATTTTTATGATTTTTTTGTAACTTTAATATCTGCAATGATTGGAATTGGTTTGATTGGAATTGCATTTACAGGCTATCTATTTAAAAGAGTTTCTACCTTTCAAAGATGGTATTTGGGAATTATTTCATTATTATTTATTGCACCTGGTTTAGGTTCATCAATTATTGGCTTAGTTTTAGTGTTGCCAATATTTATTCTTCAATTAAGAAAATAAAACTTATCCACCTAGTCCAGCATTTGGAAGAGGTCTTCTTAAAATTTTCCAAATCCCAACCGCGCTTGCAATTAATTTATTTTTATACTTGAGTTTGCAATTTATAAATACCATTGACTTTGTAACTTTTTGAATTTCTACTGTTCCCAATAATTCGTCTCCAATGTTAGAGGGAGCTATAAATTTTATATCCAATGAAATAGTTACACATGGTTTATTTCCACTTGCTCTGTGACAAGCAGTACCTGCACCTGCATCAATGATTGTACAAATATAACCACCATGAGTTATCCCAGCTTTATTTAAATGTGTTTTTTTAATCTTAGTTTTAAACTCAAATTTTTTCTTATTAATAGATCTAAATAATAAACCACCATTATGCTTCATGTAGCTTGGTTTATTACTTAATTGTTCAAATTTTTTTTTCATTAAAGGATTATTGTCATAATTAGTATAAATAATAAAACTAAACAAAAGAAATATATTACAGATTTTTCAAGTGATATTTTCATTTATCCTTCCATTTTGGTGCGCCTGCTAGGAGTTGAACCCAGAACCTCCTGGTCCGTAGCCAAGCGCTCTATCCAATTGAGCTACAGGCGCAATTTGTACAGTTTTTATACATTATTAATAATGTAAATTATTTTTTTAGCAAATATTGATATATATATTACAAAAATGAATCTAGATTTATTAGTTCCTGATATAGGAGACTTTGAAAACGTTGAAATAATCGAAGTACTTGTAAAAAAAGGCGACAAAATCAATAAAAATGACCCTGTTGTCACTTTAGAAAGTGACAAATCAAGTGTTGAAGTACCATCTGAATATGAAGGCACAATTGAAAATATAAATGTAAAAATTGGGGATAAAGTTTCAAAAGGTGATTTGATATTAACTATCTCTTCAGAAAATAAAGATGAACATGACAAAATTAATAAAACTTTAGACGAAAAAATTCCGCCTTCGACAGAGAAATTGATAGAGGAAGCAGAAACTGCAACTAAATCTGACACAAAAGTTGAAACAAAAGTTATAGAGCCAACGCAAATCAAGCAAACAAGATTAGTTAATGAAGTTAAAATGGTTAGTAGTAACGATGATATTGATCCTGTTGAAACTAAAGAGTGGTTAGATTCATTAAGTGCAGTTCTGCAAAATGATGGTTCTGAAAGAGCTCATTTTTTAATTAAACAATTAATTGATCAATCTTATAAAGCTGGATCTAAAATTCCTCATACTCAAACTACTCCTTACGTGAATACGATACCCCCTGAAGAGGAAAAAAGATCACCTGGAGATCAAAACATAGAACGTAAGTTAAGATCATTAATTAGATGGAATGCTGCTGCGATGGTAGTAAGAGCAAATAAAAAATATCCTGAACTTGGCGGTCATATAGGAACATTTGCATCAGCTGCAACTTTGTATGATGTTGGTATGAATCATTTTTGGCGAGCAAAAAATAATAAATTCGGAGGTGATCTAGTATATTTTCAAGGTCATAGTGCACCAGGAATGTATGCAAGAGCTTTCCTTGAGGGAAGATTAAACGAAAAACAGTTAGATAGATTTAGACAAGAAGTACAAACTGGAGGACTTTCATCTTATCCTCATCCTTGGCTAATGCCAAACTTTTGGCAGTTTCCAACAGTTTCAATGGGTATTGGTCCAATGTTAGCAATATATCAAGCAAGATTTATGAAATACCTGATCAATAGAGGATTAATTAAAGATGAGGGAAGAAAAGTTTGGGCTTTTCTTGGAGATGGAGAAATGGATGAACCCGAGTCACTTGGGGCAATTGGTTTAGCGGCGCGTGAAAATTTAGATAATTTAATATTTGTTGTAAACTGTAACTTACAAAGATTAGACGGTCCAGTAAGAGGAAATGGAAAAATAATTCAAGAATTAGAGGGTATCTTTCGAGGTGGTGGCTGGAACGTGCTAAAAGTTATTTGGGGATCTTATTGGGACTCACTTTTAGCCAATGATAAGACAGGACATTTAACAAAAATTATGAATGAGACCGTAGATGGTGAATATCAAGCATTTAAAGCAAGAAATGGGCTTTATGTGAGAGAAAAGTTTTTTGGCAAATACCCTGAAACTAAAGAATTAGTTTCATCAATGTCAGATACTGATATTTGGCGGCTTAATAGAGGAGGCCACGATCCTCATAAAGTTTATGCTGCATATGATAAAGCGGTAAATCACAAAGGAAGCCCCACAGTCATAATAGCTAAAACTATAAAAGGTTATGGTATGGGTAAAAGTGGTGAAAGTGTAAACACTACTCACCAACAAAAGAAATTGGATGTTGATGATTTAATGTATTACAGGGATAGGTTTGATGTTCCTTTAACAGATTCTCAAGTTAAAAATATTGAATATTTCAAACCAGATGAAAACTCTGAAGAAATTAAATACTTAAAAAAAAGAAGACTAGAACTTGGTGGATTTATACCAGAGAGAACATCATATTCAAAACCGATTAAAGCTCCAGTTAAAGATATTTTTGATTTTATGAAAAAGTCTACTGGCGAAAAAGAAATGTCTACAACAATGGCATTAGTAAGAATGTTAACTAATCTTTTGAGAGATAAAAATGTTGCACCAAAATTGGTTCCAATTATTCCAGACGAAGCTAGAACATTCGGAATGGAGGGTTTCTTTCAAAAAATAGGTATTTATGCTCATGAAGGTCAAAAATATGAGCCAGAGGACTCAGCACAACTTTCATCTTATAGAGAAGAAAAAAGTGGTCAGGTATTAGAAGAAGGTATTACAGAAGCTGGTTCAATGTCTTCTTGGATAGCAGCTGGAACAGCATATACAAATCATGATATCGAAATGATACCAATTTATCTTTTCTATTCCATGTTTGGCTTTCAAAGAATTGGAGATTTTGCTTGGGCTGCAGGAGATAGTCAAGCGAGAGGCTTTTTAATTGGTGCGACTGCAGGAAGAACAACACTTGCAGGAGAAGGTCTTCAACACCAAGATGGTCATAGTCATTTGTTAGCATCGACAATTCCAAACTGCATTTCTTATGATCCAACATTCCATTATGAATTAGCTGTGATCTTTAGAGAAGGTTTAAGAAGGATGCATGAAAAAAATGAAAATATTTTTTATTATATTACAACAATGAACGAAAATTACTCTCACCCTGCAATGCCAGATAATTGTGAGGATGGAATTCTCAAAGGAATGTACAAAATTAAAGAGACATCAAGTTCTAATGATGCAAAAATTCAATTATTAGGCTCAGGAACAATACTAAGAGAAATGATGGCAGCATCAGAAATTCTCAAAAAAGAATATCAGGTCGATAGTGAAGTTTGGAGTGTTACTAGTTTTAATGAGTTAAGAAAAAATGGAATGGAAGTTGAACGATTTAACCTTCTAAATCCCGCAGAAACAAATAAAAAATCATATGTAGAGGAATGTTTAGGCAAACAACAAGGTCCAATCCTTACAGCCACTGACTATATGAGAATAAATGCAGATCAAATAAGACCTTTTACAAAAAAGAGCTTTTATTCATTAGGGACGGATGGATATGGAAGAAGTGATACAAGAAAAAACTTAAGAAATTTTTTTGAAGTAGATAAAGAACACATAGTTGCTTATAGCCTTAGCGTCTTAGCCAATGAACAGCTTGTTGCATCAAAGTATGCTGAAGATGCATTCAAAAAGTATAAAATTGATAAAAACAAACCCATGCCAACAAAAATGTAAATGTCTGATAAATCAAATAAAATATCTGCAAGTCCAAAAGTTAGAAAATTTGCAAGGGAACTTGGAGTAGATATAAATAATGTTAAGGGAACAGAGAGATTAGGTAGGGTTGTTGAAAAAGATTTAAAAGACTTTGTCTCATCTAGAGTCAATAATCTCCAGAATGATAGTGAAAGACAAAAAGAAAAAATTATTAAAAGCGAATATCAACATTCAGATTTTGGGGAAGTTGAAATTAAAGATATTCCTAGAGTAAAAAAAATAGCAGCTCCACATCTTGTAAATTCGTGGACAACTATTCCACATGTAACCAACCATGATGAGGCTGATGTTACAGAAATGGAAGAATTTAGAAGTTCAATAAAAGATAATTATACAGGAGAAAGAATAAAAATTACTCCTCTTGCATTTATTATAAAAGCATTGGTACTTTCATTAAAAAAATTTCCGTCATTTAATTCATCAATTGATGATATTGAAAATGGAAAGATTTCTTTTAAAAAGTATTTTCATGTTGGTATCGCAGTTGATACTCAACATGGACTTATGGTTCCTAAAATTAGAGATGCTAATAAAAAAGATATCAATCAGTTAAGTGAGGAATTAAAAAAAGTAAGTGATGATTGTAGAAATTTAAAAATTGATAAAAAAGAGTTCTTTGGAGGATCAATGACCATTACAAGCTTAGGCAGCATAGGTGGTTCGTTTTTTACACCAATAATTAACTTTCCAGAAGTCGCTATACTTGGCGTTGGTAGAAGTTATAAAAAACAGGTATTTATTGATGGTAAATTTGTACCAAGAACCATGCTTCCACTATCTCTATCATATGATCACAGAATTATAGATGGCGCTGAGGCTGCTAAATTTAATAATGAATTAAAAGATAATCTTGGGTCTAATTTTGCATATAATTTAAGTAAATGATTACTAAAATTGAAATACTAGAAGATGATGTTCACGTTCACTTTAATGGAGAAAATTTTGAAATTTTTCCTAATATTTGGCTTAGAGACCATGCAAAAGACGAGCAAAATTGGGATAAAAGATCTAACCAAAGGAAAACATTTACAGCAGCATTAGATGTTAATTTAAAAGTTAAAAAGGCAGAAATAATTGAAAATGGAAAATATTTGAGTGTTTCTTGGCCTGATTTAGAAAAACCAGTTAAATATTCATCTGAATTTCTAACCAATAATAAAATAAAAAAGAAAAAAGAAATTAAATCTAATTTAAAAATCTGGAAATCTAATGAAATAAAAAAAGAAATTTTTTTAGATTATAATTCAATTTTATCAAGTGAAGGATTTAGAAATTTTTTGAAAAATCTTCATGACTATGGATTTTCAGTAATTAAAAACTGTGAAACTAATTTAAAGTCAGTTGAAACAATTGCAAATAAAATTGGCTATGTAAGAAACTCTATATTTGGAGGATTATGGAGTTTTGAGTCAGATGAAAATAAAGCTGATAGCGCTTACACTCAGGAAGAACTTAGACCTCATACAGACTCAACTTATAGTAATGACGCTCCAGGATTACAATTATTATTGTGTTGTGAATATAATGCCAAAGGTGGTGAGTCGATAATGGTTGATGGATTAAAAATAGCGGAAACAATTAAAAAAGAAAACCAGCTAATGTATGAATTAATGACTAAAATAAATGTTAAGGGAAATTATATCGGCGATGGTGTTTACCTTGAGGCTGAAAGACCAATATTTAAGTTAAATGATAATAATGAAATAGTTCAAGTTAGTTTTAATAATTATGATCGAGCACCATTTAGATTTGAAAAAGATTTAACATTAAAGTTTTATGAAGCGATAAAAAAATTTGATCTTATTGCTAACAATAAAGATTATCAGTGGCGACATATACTTAAACCTGGAGAACTTCTAATATTTAATAATTGGCGAATTCTTCATGGTAGAGGATCGTTTAATGGAGTTAGAAAAATGTCTGGATGTTATATTAACAAAGAGGATTTTGACAGCTCTTGTAAGTTAAATGGTATAAATTAATTAATAAAATTATCTAATTAAATATAATGACAAAATCCCTTTCAATGGTCTGCGCACTAGTCACAACTTTTATTTGGGGAACAGCTTTCATCGCTCAAGACACTGGTATGGATAATATCGGTCCATTAACTTTTAATTCAGCAAGATTTATTGTTGGTTTTTTTACAATATTACCACTTGCCTTATTATTTGAGAGGAAGAAAATTAAATTAGAAATACTTTCAAAATCAAAACTTTTTATAAAATATTTAGTTTTCATGGGTGTATCCCTGTTTTTGGGAACTTTTTTACAACAAGCTGCTCTCCAATATACAAATATTGCAAATGCAGCTTTTTTTACAGTTTTTTACGTGCCAATAGTTCCAATTTTGTTATTTTTCATCTTCTCCAAAAAAGTTCATTGGAGTATATGGCCAGCAATTGGTCTTTGTGTTATTGGAGTATACCTTCTAAGTGATTTTTCTAACTCAGAAATTATGTTAGGTGATGGTCTAGTTATATTGTGCTCAGTATTTTGGGCTTTGCATATAATTTTTGCAGGTAAGTTCATGGAAGAATTTGATATTCCAATGTTTTATGCTGCACTTCAAGCATTATTTGTTGCAACACTTTCATTAATCTTTTCTTATATTTTTGAAGAAATAAATTTTTCAAAAATATTGATGGAAAGTAGTTCTATTCTTTACGCAGGAGCATTATCAGGCGGTATAGCCTTTACATTACAAATGTATGCACAAAAAAACATAGAGGAGGCACCAGCAGCAATTATTTATTCTCTCGAGGGGGTATTTGCAGCTGTAGCAGGATGGATTATTCTCAATCAATTTTTAAGTACAAATAATATGATTGGTTGTTTATTAATATTGATTGCAGTAATTTCTTCTCAGATTTCACCTAGTACTAAAAATTAGCTATAAGCAATTACAAAAAGAATTAAAGCAAGAAAAGTTCTGTAATAAACAAAAATATTTAAATTAAAATTTTTAACATAAATTAAAAAATATTTTATTGTTAAATAAGAAACTATAAATGAAAATATTATTGAATATAAAAATAATATATTCAAATCTATATTTGCATTTACCACATCTTTCAAACTAAGTATACTTGCTCCCGCTAATGCAGGTATTGATAAGTAAAAAGATATTTTTGAAGAATCTACTCTATCAAAATTTAAAAACCTTGAGGCTGTTATTACAATGCCCGATCTGCTTACACCAGGTATAACAGCTAAAATTTGAAAAATACCAATAAGTAAAATATTTTTTAAATTTAAACTGGTATCAAATTTATTTTTTATATTAGATCTATCTGCAATAAATAATAAAATACCAAATACCAAAGTTGTCCATGCTATAACTTTTAAATTTCTTAAATTTTCAATTAGTCCCGATGAGTAAATAAAATAACCAACAATAACTAATGGTAAAGAACCTAAAATTATAAGTAATAATAAAGACTTATTTACTAAAATATTTACTAAATCCTTTCTAAAATAAAAAATAATTGCCAAAAGGGAACCTAAGTGAAGACTAATATCAAGTTGAAGCGAACTAATACTAAAGTTCGATATTTTTGATATAATTATAAGGTGGGCAGAGGAGCTGACTGGTATAAATTCCGAAAAACCCTGTATAAACGCTAAAATTGATGCTTCTATATATTTTGAAATCATGAAGGACTTTTAATAGATAGTTAAAAGATTACCTAAATAAGGCAATCTTTTAAATGCATATCAACTATGCATAATTTAGAAAATATAGCATAATCAATGTTTTTCGAAAATATATGTCAATATATATTACCTAGTAATACTTTAAGTAAATATGCTTCTGGTGTATAAGCCGATTCAAATGACAAATAAAATGCTTAAGTTTGTAGATATAGGTCAACAAAATCCACCTAAAAGAGATAAATATCAGAGAAAAGAGGATTTTGGAGAGATTTATCAAGAGTTTATTCATGAAAAAGCTAAAGAACAATCGAGCAGGTGCTCACAGTGTGGTGTTCCTTTTTGTCAGGTTCACTGTCCATTAAGTAACAATATACCTGATTGGTTAAAGTTAACTGCAGAGGGAAGGTATGAAGAAGCTTACCATCTATCCCAAAGTACCAATAATATGCCTGAAGTTTGTGGAAGAATATGCCCACAAGATAGGTTATGTGAGGGAAACTGTGTAATTGAGCAATCGGGACATGGAACAGTAACAATTGGTTCAGTTGAAAAATATTTAACAGATAAAGCGTGGGAAAATGGCTGGGTAAAACCAATAAATGTAAAAATTGAAAATGAACAAAGCGTTGGAATTATTGGAGCAGGCCCCGCAGGATTAGCTTGTGGTGAAGAATTACGTAAAAAGGGATATCAAATAACAATATATGATCGGTATGACAGAGCAGGTGGATTGTTAATATATGGAATACCAAATTTTAAATTAGAAAAATATGTGGTTGAAAGAAGAATTAAACTTTTAAAAGAAGGTGGAATAAAATTTGTTCATAATTTTGAGGTTGGTAAAGACTCTACATTGAAAGAATTACAATCAAAACATGATGCCTTATTAATTTCAACAGGTGTTTACAAAGCAAGAGAGGTTAACTTGCCTGGAAATGATCTAAGTAATATTTTTCCTGCAATGGAATTCTTAACAGCTTCAAACAAAAAAGGCTTAGGTGATAAAGTCGAGATGTTTGATAACGGAACATTAAATGCTGAAGGTAAAGATGTAGTAGTAATTGGTGGCGGAGACACGGCAATGGACTGTGTAAGAACATCAGTAAGACAAAAAGCCAAATCTGTAAAATGCCTTTACAGAAGAGATAGAGAAAATATGCCTGGATCAGCGAGAGAAGTAGGAAATGCTGAGGAGGAAGGTGTAGAATTTATTTGGTTAAGTAATCCAAAAGAGTTTAGAGGTACTAATAAAGTAAATAGTATTATTGTAGATAAAATGAAATTAACAGATCCAGATGAAAGTGGTAGAAGAAGACCTGTTGCAGAAGAAAATTCAGAATTTGAAATTAACGCTGATTTGGTAATTAAATCCTTAGGTTTTGATCCAGAAGATTTACCAGTTTTATTTCAGGAACCTAGATTACAAGTTTCACAGTGGGGAACAATAAAAGCTGACTTTGATACCTTGGAGACTAGTATACCAGGTATATTTGCGGCTGGAGACATAGTAAGAGGAGCCTCATTAGTTGTATGGGCTATTAAAGACGGTAGAGATGCTGCGACTTCAATCGAAAGCTATCTTCAATCAAAACAAAAAATGAAGGTTGCATAATGGATATTCAAAACAAAAATCGTAAACTTTTAAAAAAAAATCATGTTTATCATGAAAATATGGAACATGATGCATGTGGAGTAGGTCTTGTTGCATCAACTGAGGGTCTAAAATCAAGAAAAGTAGTCGAATACGGTATCGAGGCTCTAAAAGCTGTATGGCATAGAGGTGCTATTGATGCAGATGGTAAAACTGGAGATGGAGCAGGTATTCATATTGAAATACCAAATGATTTCTTTGCAGAAAAAATTGAAATAACAGGTCACGAGCACGATAACTCAGATTTATGTGTAGGGATGATTTTTTTACCAAGAAACGACTTTGGAGGACAGGAGCATTGCAGATCAATTGTAGAAAGTGAATTAACAAAAAAGAATTTTAATATCTATGGATGGAGGCAAGTGCCTGTTGATCCTTCAGTTTTAGGCGAAAAGGCAGAACAAACTAGACCTGAAATTGCGCAAGTTCTTTTTACCCACAACTATAAGTCAATTCATGGCAAAGATTTAGAAAGAGCTCTTTATGAAACTAGAAGAAAAATTGAAAAAGAAGCTTTAAGAAATCAATTAAACAATTTTTATATTTGTTCATTCAGCTCGAAATCAATAATTTATAAGGGAATGTTCTTAGCAGAATCTTTATCTGATTTTTATCCAGATTTAAAAGATGAGCGTTTCATTTCACGTTATGCAATTTTCCACCAAAGATTTTCTACTAATACAGCTCCAAGTTGGGACTTAGCCCAACCTTTTAGATCGATTGCTCACAATGGAGAGATAAACACTTTGAAAGGAAACATAAATTGGATGAAAATTCACGAAGAAGAAATGTTTAGTCCTTTTTTTGATGATATGGAAAATTTAAAGCCTGTAATCCCTGCAGGTAATTCTGATTCTGCTTCATTAGATAATGTATTTGAATTGTTAAATATTTCTGGACATTCAGCACCTTTAGCGAAACTTATGCTAATTCCTGATGCTTGGTCAAAAAAAAGTAAAGTTCTTCCAAAAGATCACCAACAACTTTTCAACTTTTTAAATAGTACAATGGAACCTTGGGATGGACCTGCTGCTATAGCTGCAACTGATAATGAGTGGGTTATTGTAGGTAGTGACAGAAATGGACTAAGACCTCTTAGATATACCATCACAAGAGATAAACTTTTGTTTGCAGGTTCTGAGACAGGTATGATCGATCTTAATGAAAAGAAAATTGTTTCGAAGGGAAGATTGGGACCAGGTGAGATATTAGGAGTAAGAATTGAAAAAGGAAAAGTTTATACAAACAATCAAATAAAGAATTATTTGTCTTCAGAATATAAACACTTTAATAATCAAATAATTGAATTAGATAAATCATTAACTATAGAAAATGAGAAAAGCGAGTTTTCAGGTTCTGATTTAAAAAAGATTCAACATTGTTTTGGTTATAGTCTTGAAGACCTGGAGTTAATTTTGCACCCTATGGCTGAGGATGCTAAAGAAGCAACTGGGTCTATGGGAGATGACACTCCACTTGCAGTTTTATCTGATAAATATAGGCCTCTATATCATTATTTTAGACAGAATTTTAGTCAGGTAACCAATCCCCCAATTGATTCACTAAGAGAAAATAAGGTGATGAGCTTGAAGACTAGATTTGGAAATTTGGGAAATATACTAGATTTTTCTAATCTAACTGAGGAAAATATTTATGTTTTAGATAGTCCAATTTTATCAAATACACAGTTTGAAAAATTTATAAAGTATTTTGGAGATAATTATAAAATTTTAGATTGTACATTCAACATTGATCAAAGTTTAGAGGATTCTATTGAATTATTAAAAAATAATGCTGAAAAAGCAGTTAGAGAAGGTAATACTCAACTTATTTTGTCTGATAAAAATATATCTGAAACAAAATTACCAATGCCGATACTGATATGCATTGGTGCAATAAATACTCATTTAATTAAATTAGGCTTGAGAGGCTATGCATCAATTAATGTACAAACAGGAGATGCCTTAGACACCCATTCATTTGCAACATTAATAGGTGTTGGTGCAACAACAGTTAATCCCTACTTAGCATTTGATAGTTTACATCAAAGATATTCAAAAAAGCTTTTTGGGAATTTCTCATTTGATGAGTGTGTGGGTAGATATATAAAATCAGTAAACCTTGGACTACTAAAAATAATGTCAAAGATGGGTATATCAGTTTTAAGTTCATATAGAGGTGGATGTAATTTTGAAACTGTTGGATTAAGTAGAACAATTGTAAAAGATTATTTTCCTGGAGTATTATCTAAAATTTCTGGAATAGGTTTAACTGGTATTGAAAAAAAAATAAGATCTATACATAAAGATGCATTTGATATTCATTCTAATATTCTTCCTATTGGTGGAATTTACAGATATAGAAAAAATGGTGAAACACACCAATATCAAGGAAAATTAATTCATCTTTTGCAAGCAGCTGTAGGCTCAAATTCATACGAAACTTATAAAAAATATACTAAGGGTATTTATGGTTTAAAACCAATTAGTTTAAGAGATTTAATTGACTTTAAAAATCAAGAGGCAATTGATATTGACCAAGTTGAACCAATAACTGAAATCATGAAAAGATTTGGAAGTGGAAGTATGTCTCATGGCGCTTTATCAAAAGAGGCACACGAAACACTTGCCATGGGAATGAATAGAATTAAAGGAGCTTCATGTAGCGGAGAAGGTGGAGAAGACGAGGAAAGATTTAAAGTATTAGATAATGGAGATAGTGCAAATTCTAGGGTAAAACAAATTGCGTCGGCGAGATTTGGAGTAACCATTAACTATTTAAACAATTGTAATGAAATTGAAATTAAAATTGCTCAAGGTGCAAAACCCGGTGAAGGTGGACAACTACCAGGATTTAAAGTAACAGAGGAAATTGCAAGACTAAGACATTCTACGCCTGGTGTAACTTTGATCTCGCCACCACCACACCACGATATTTATTCAATTGAAGATTTAGCTCAGCTTATTTATGACCTTAAACAAATTAATCCTAAGGCAAGAGTTGGTGTTAAATTAGTTGCCTCTTCTGGTATAGGAACTATTGCAGCAGGTGTTGCTAAAGCTAAAGCAGACATAATACTAATTTCAGGTCACAATGGTGGAACAGGTGCTACTCCACAAACAAGTGTTAAATATGTTGGGATACCATGGGAAATGGGCCTAACAGAGGCTAATCAAGTATTAACTTTAAATAAATTAAGACACCTTGTTACATTAAGAACTGATGGAGGAATTAAAACAGGAAGAGATGTGGTGATTGCAGCAATGATGGGGGCCGAAGAATTTGGTGTAGCAACAACTGCGTTAGTTGCAATGGGCTGTATTATGGTAAGGCAATGTCATTCTAATACATGTCCAGTTGGAGTTTGCACACAAGATGATGAATTAAGAAAAAAATTTACTGGTACCCCAGATAAAATAGTAAATCTATTTTCTTTTATTGCTCAAGAAGTCAGAGAAATTTTATCAAGTTTAGGATTTAAAAATTTAAACGAAGTAATTGGAAGAACAGATTTACTAAGACAAGTCAGTAAAGGATCACCAAACTTAGATGACCTAGATTTAAATCCTTTATTTGTTCAAGCTGATCCAGGCACAAACAAAAGATATTGTGAAACTCCTATAATAAATGAAGTACCAGATACTTTAGACCAAAAAATTTGGCCTGAGATAGAAAGTTTAATAAATAGAAAATTACCACTTGATAATATTTACACAATTGAAAATACTGATAGAGCTGTAGGAACAAGAATTTCTTATAATCTTTATAAAAAATTTGGAAATAATAAATTAGAGGAAAATACTTTTGCAATTAATTTTAAAGGTTCAGCTGGTCAATCTTTTGGTGCCTTCGGTGTTAAAGGACTAAAGTTAATTTTAAAAGGAGATGCTAATGATTACGTTGCAAAGGGTCTTTCAGGTGCATCTATAGTAATTAAACTTCAAGATGAGAGTAATTTAATATCAAATGAAAATACAATAATAGGAAACACAGTTCTGTATGGAGCAACATCAGGATATCTTTTTGCAGCAGGACAAGCTGGTGAAAGATTTGCTGTTAGAAACTCGGGCGCTACTGCAGTTATAGAGGGATGTGATTCAAATGGTTGTGAGTACATGACAGGTGGGTCAATAGTAATACTGGGAGATGTAGGCGATAACTTTGGAGCTGGTATGACTGGTGGTATGGCATTTATATATGATCCAAAAAGTCAGTTTGTAAAAAAAGCTAATCCTGAAACAATAGTTTGGCAAACTCCTGAGACAGAATATTGGAAAAATTATCTAAAAGATTTAGTTTTAAAACATACTAAAGAAACTAACTCAAATTTGTCAGCAAAAATTATTGAAAATTTTGATGATGAATTAAATAATTTCCTTCAGGTTTGTCCTAAAGAAATGTTAAATAAGTTAGAACACCCTATTACAAATAAAAGTTTAGTTGGAAAAGCTAGTTAATCTTTTTTATTATCTTTTCTAATTCTTTACAAATTATATTTAAATTCTTGCTTGAGGAGAGACTATGATCTCCATTCTTAATGATTAAAAGTTTTTTATCTGCTTTAGGAAAAGTTTTTAATACCATTCTTGAATATTTAACAGGAACCACCTCATCTTTTTGTCCATGAACCATTGTGACAGGTATAACGTTATTCAATTTTTTATTAAGGACTTTATTGGTAGCTTTTTTTCCGTCTAAAATAAGCTGTTTGGTAATTAAATATTCATAATCACCATTCTTAATTTTAGATATTCCTTTTCTGATTATTTCATCCTTAATTTTTTTTGGAAATTTTCTCCACATAATTCTTGTAAGAAACTCAGGCGCAGATCCAATACCTAGAAAACCTCTAATTTGAGAACCAAAATATCTATGCATTATCATCGAAATCCATCCACCCATACTGGAGCCAATGAGAATAAAATCATTTTTTTTTACGATTCTATGAATTGCATTCTTTGCGTCATTTGACCATTTTGTAATATTACCTTTTGTAAATTCCCCCGAAGACCTTCCATGACCAAAATATTCTAAAGCTAAAAACCCTAATTTATTTTTAATGCTAAAGTTTAAAAATTTCTTGGGTTTATCACCATCTATATCTGATGCAAAACCTGGTAAAAATACTATGTAGAGATTTTTCTTATAATTATTTGCGATATATCTTAGTTTTTTATATTTAGAAATTCTTAGAAATTTATTTTTTTTCATATAAAGTATTTATGTTGACTAGGTATATATTATTATTATCACATGCAGCCTAAATTAAAAGTACTACAGGTAATTCCTAAATTAGGTTACGGAGGTGCAGAAACAGGTTGTTATGATATTGCACATTACTTACCAGAAAATAATGTTGGTTCATATTTAATTACAAGTGGTGGTGAACTTCTTCAGTATATAGATAAGAAAAAAGTCAAAGTTATAAGACTTCCTGTCCACTCAAAAAATCCTTTAATGATATTTATAAATTCAATAATCATTTCCACAATTATCATAATAAATGGAATAAATATTGTACATGCTAGAAGTAGAGCACCTGCATGGTCATGTTTATTTGCAACAAAAATTACTAGAAGAAAGTTTGTTACAACTTTTCATGGAACTTATAACTTTAAAAGTAAACTAAAAAAGTTTTATAACTCTGTCATGGTTAGATCTGATCTAATTATCGCTGGATCTAACTTTATATTTACACACATTAAACAAAATTATGCTGAGTATCTATCAGATAAAAAAAAATTGCTTTCTATATTTAGAGGTATAAATACAGACTACTTTGACCCTTCAACAACCCTAGAAGCAGATGAAGATAAATTATTTAAATCTTGGGATTTGATAGTTGGAAAAAAAATAATTTTATTACCTGGAAGACTTACAGCTTGGAAAGGTCAAGAGATGTTTCTAGAAGCATTAAATAAAGTAAATATTCAATTAGGCAATGACTCTTTCATCGCAGTAATTTTAGGTAATGACCAAGGTAGAGATCTTTATAAAAAAAAATTAATCAGACTTGTTGAACAATATAGACTTACCAAACAAATTAGATTTATAGACCATTGTAAAAACATGCCATTAGCTTATAAAATTTCTGACATAGTTGTTTCAACATCAATTGAACCTGAAGCTTTTGGAAGAGTCGCGGTAGAAGCTCAATCTATGCAAAAATTAATTCTGGCAAGTAATATTGGTGGATCTAATGAGACAATTATTGACGGAAAATCTGGAATATTATTTGAATCGGGTGATCCTGATGATTTATCAAAAAAAATTATACAAGTAATGAAGTTAGATCTTAATGAACTTTCAAAAATAGGTAATTTTGGAAGAGAAAATGCTTTAAAGAAATTTAATGTTGAAAAAATGTGTTTTTCTACTTATTCAGAGTACAAAAAACTATTTAATTAATGCCAAATATTACACTACCTGATGGAAAAAAATTGAACTTTGATAAAAGTGTAACAGGTTCAGAGGTTGCAGAAAAAATAAGTAAATCTCTAGCTAAACAAGCTCTAGTAATGAGTGTGAACGGTGAATTAAAAGATTTATATTCAATAATAGACAAAGATAGTTCAATTGAAATTTTTACCGCAAAAGATCCTGAAGGTTTAGAAGTTATTAGACATGATACAGCACATATTATGGCAATGGCTGTTCAAGAATTATTTCCAGGAACACAGGTAACAATCGGTCCAGTTATCGAAAATGGCTTTTATTATGACTTCGCTAGAAAGGAACCTTTTACTAGTGATGATCTTAATAAAATTGAAAATAAAATGTCAGAGATAATTGATAAGGATGTAAAAACTAGAAGAGAAATATGGGAAAGGGATAAGGCAATAGCTCATTTTAAGAAAATTGGAGAAAAATATAAAGCTGAAATAATTGAGAGTATTCCAAAAAATGAAATGCTTACCGTTTATCATCATGGTGATACATGGCATGATTTGTGTAGAGGTCCTCACTTAGAATCCTCTAGTAAAATTGGCAAGGCATTTAAATTAACAAAAGTATCAGGAGCTTATTGGCGAGGGGACTCTAAAAATGAAATGTTGCAAAGAATTTATGGAACAAGCTGGGCTAATCAAAAGGACCTAGATTTGTATCTTCAAAGAATAGAAGAAGCAGAAAAAAGAGATCATAGAAAAATAGGTAAAGAGATGGATTTATTTCATTTCAGAGAAGAAAGTCCCGGCTCTGTATTTTGGCACCAAAAGGGATGGAACTTATTTCAGAAACTTATTTCTTATATGAGGTTGAAGCAAGAAATTGCAGGATATCAGGAAATAAATACCCCAGAAATATTAGATCGATCCCTTTGGGAAAAATCTGGACACTGGGAAAAATTTGGTGCCAATATGTATACCTCTACTACACCTGATGAAAAAGTTTTTGCTATAAAGCCAATGAATTGTCCAGGTTGCGTTCAGGTTTTTAATCAAGGCCTAAAAAGTTATCGTGATCTACCACTTAAAATGTCTGAATTTGGAAAGGTTCACAGGTATGAACCATCTGGAGCACTTCATGGATTATTGCGAGTTAGAGCTTTCACTCAAGATGATGCACATATTTTTTGTACGGAAGAACAAATCACTCAGGAATGTTTAAGTGTAACAAATCTAATTTTAGAAATTTATAAAGATTTAGGATTTGAAGATGTAATTTTGAAATATTCTGATCGACCAGACCTAAGAGTTGGTGATGATGAAGTATGGGATAAATCTGAAGCAGCATTGTTGGAGGCTATAAAAGCAACAAAACTAGAATATTCTATTAATAAGGGCGAAGGAGCTTTTTATGGTCCAAAAATAGAATTTGTTTTAAGAGATGCAATTGGAAGAGATTGGCAATGTGGAACTTTGCAAGTAGATTTAAACTTACCAGGTAGATTAGGTGCCTCATTTATTGATAGAGATGGAAATAAAAAAGTTCCTGTAATGCTTCACCGAGCTTTATTTGGATCATTAGAGAGGTTTATTGGAATTTTAATTGAGAATTATTCAGGAAAATTACCTTTTTGGCTTTGCCCAGTTCAAGCAATAGTAATCCCTGTCTCGAGTGAATTTGATGATTATGCAAAAGAAGTAAACAGTCAGTTAAAAAAAGTAGGGATTTCTTCTCAAGTAGATTTAAAAAATCATAATTTAAATTATAAAATAAGGGAACATTCATTAACTAAAGTACCTATGTTACTAATATGTGGAAAAAAAGAAGTTGACAGTAACACAGTAACTATTAGAAGATTGGATTCTAAAAAACAGGAAACTATGGATTTAAAAGAATTCTTAAAAAAATATTCTGCTCTTAATAAAGCACCTTCAATCTAAGTGGCAGATTTAAAACAAAATTATTTCCAAAGAAGAACAAAATCTAGAGGTCCTAGAACAAATCAAAGAATAACCTCACAAGATGTTCAAGTTATAGCAAGCGATGGTGACAATTTAGGAATTCTAAATTTACAAGATGCTATAAGTAGAGCTAAGGAACAAGGTTTGGATTTAATTGAAATCGCTCCTAATGCAAAACCTCCTGTGTGTAAAATTATGGATATGGGAAAATATAAATATGATGCACAAAAAAAAGCAAATAAAGCAAAGAAAAAACAGAAAAAAATTGAACTGAAAGAAATTAAATTACGACCAGTTACAGAAGTTCATGATTATTCATTTAAAATAAAAAATGCTCAAAAATTTATTGCAAAAGGTGACAAGGTAAAATTTACAATTAGATTCAAAGGTAGAGAGCTTCAGCACTCTAGCTTAGGACATGAGTTAATGGATAAGATAAAAATAGATATGGAAGCTATTGGAAGAGTAGAACTTCAGCCAAAGTTTGATGGCAAGCAAATGATCATGGTTATTCAGCCTTTATAAGCTATATTTGTAGTTGTAAATTAATAACAATATTTGTATAACCCCTCAAAAATTATGCCTAAATTAAAAACAAAAAGTTCAGCGAAAAAAAGATTTAAGGTATCTGCAAGAGGAAAAGTTATAACTGCTCAAGCAGGTAAAAGACATGGTATGATAAAGAGAACTAACTCACAGATTAGAAAGCAAAGAGGAACTACGGTATTATCGAAACAAGATAGCAAGATTGTAAAATCTTACATGCCGTATAACTTAAGAGGATAAAATGGCTAGAGTAAAAAGAGGTGTAACCAGTAGAGCAAAACATAAAAAAGTTCTTAAAGCTGTCAAGGGTCAATGGGGTAGAAGAAAAAATACTATAAGAGCTGCAAGACAGGCAATGGAAAAGGCTATGCAGTATGCTTACAGAGACAGAAGAAATAAAAAAAGAGATTTTAAATCACTATGGATTACAAGAATAAACGCTGGGGTAAGATCTGAGGGCATGACTTATTCTAAGTTTGTTAATGGTTTAAGCAAATCTGGGATTAAAATTGACAGAAAAATACTAGCTGAAATTGCTTATGATAATCCTGAAGCATTTAAAACTATAGTTAAAAAAGCTCAAGCAGCATTGAATTAATATTCATTGTTGTTTTTCTAGAGTTAACAAATATTCTACAAATATGTCTGATATTAAAAAAATAAAAGATGATTATTTGAATAGATTAAATAATGATTTGAATATCGAAAGTGTTAATCAAATAAAAACAGAATTATTTGGTAAAAATGGAAAGATTTCCAATTCTTTTAAATCACTAGGATCTTTACCATCTGATGAACGAAAAAAATTCGCATCAGATCTGAATTCAATAAAAGACGAAATACAAAATAAAATAGACTCTAAACTTCAAGAAATTGAAACAAAAGAGATTAACTCTAAACTTGAAAATGAAAAAATAGATGTAACATTACCTGAGAGAGAATTTAGTCGAGGAAAAATACATCCTGTTTCACAAGTAATTGACGAGATTTCATCAATATTTTCAGAAATTGGATTTAGTGTGGAAGAAGGGCCAGATATAGAGAATGAGCATTATAATTTTACTGCATTAAATACACCTGATAATCATCCAGCGAGGGATATGCATGATACTTTTTATTTAGATAACAATAAGGAATTATTACTAAGAACTCATACATCACCAGTACAGGTTAGAACTATGTTAAATGGAAAACCTCCATTTAAAATTATAGCTCCAGGCAGAACATATAGATCTGATAGCGATCAAACTCATTCTCCAATGTTTCATCAAGTTGAAGGACTTCACATTGATAAAGATATTAATATGGGCCATCTAAAAGGATGCTTAAACTATTTTATAAAGTCATTTTTTGAAGTGGACAAAATCAAAATGAGATTTAGACCAAGCCACTTTCCTTTTACTGAGCCATCTGCAGAGGTAGATATTGGTTATGAAATAAAAAATGGAAAAATAATTATTGGCGAGGGAGATAAGTGGTTAGAAATTCTTGGTTGTGGCATGGTACATCCAAACGTGCTAAAAAATGTAAAAGTAAATCCAGATAAATACCAAGGTTATGCTTTTGGTATTGGAATAGATAGACTTGGAATGCTCAAGTATGGAATCAATGATTTAAGAGCTTTTTTTGAGACTGACTATAGGTGGCTTAACCATTTTGGTTTTGACCCATTGGATGTTCCATCAAATTACAGAGGTCTTAGCAGATGAAATTTACAATAGGTTGGTTGAAAGAACATCTCGATACAAAAATACAAGATAATAGTTTAATTGAAAAATTAACAGATATTGGGCTTGAAGTTGAAAGTTTTGAAAACTCAAATTTTGATTTAGACAATTTTAAAGTAGCGAAAATAATTAATGTTGAACAGCACCCAAATGCAGATAGACTTCGAGTATGTGATGTTGATATTGGACAAGAAAATAATGTTAAAGTAGTATGTGGAGCACCAAATGCTAAAAAAGATCTTTTAACTGTATACGCAGGTCCAGAATCAATAATTCCAAAAAATAATATGAAACTTAAAATCAGTAAGATTAGAGGAGTTACTTCCTATGGAATGCTATGTTCTGAGTCTGAATTGAATTTATCAGACGAAAGTGAAGGAATAACAGAACTAAAAACAACAAAGTACTCTGATAAAATAGGCGAAAATTTTTTTAAAAATAAAAGCGAAAAAGTTGTAGATTTATCAATCACTCCTAATCGCCCTGATTGCTTAGGGGTAAGAGGTATAGCTAGAGATCTTGCAGCTGCTGGAGCTGGTAAATTAAAAAATATTTCCAACAAAAATATTAAAAAAGATGGTTCTCAAATAATCAAAGTTTCAATTACAAAGGAAAAAAATCAAGGTTGTACTATTTTTGGTAGTTGCTTAATCACAGACGTTGAAAATAAAGAAAGTCCAAAATGGCTAAAAGAAAAAATTATTTCACTTGGTCAAAAACCAATTTCAGCAATTGTTGATATTACAAATTATGTAATGTTAGACTTAAACAGACCACTTCATGCATATGATGCAGATAAAATTGATAAAGAAATTATAGTAAGAAATTCAAAAAAGGGTGAAACTTTTGAAGCCCTTGATAACAAAGAGTATAAATTAGGCGATGATATGTGTGTTATTTCTGATAAATCTGGAGTTTTAGGTTTAGGAGGGGTTATTGGAGGCATGCGTTCTGGAACTGGAATTAATACTAAAAATATTTTATTAGAATCTGCGTATTTTATTCCTAGATCAATTCGAAAAACGTCAAAATTACTAAATATTGATACTGATGCAAAATTTAGATTTGAAAGGGGAATTGATCCTGGATCAATTGAATTAGGTTTGTCAAAAGCTGCTCAATTAATATCTGAGATTTGTGGTGGCAAAATAAGTAATTTTGATATTCAAAAAACTGATAAGTATGAAAAAAACAAAATTAAATTCAGCGTCTCTTTATTTGAAAAAATAACTGGTTTTAAAGTAGATGATAATGAGATTGTAAAAATTTTAACTGATCTAGGGTTTGATGTCTCTAAGAAGAAACTAGAATTAGATTTAAAAATACCTACCTGGAGACCTGATATAACTCAACCAATTGATATAGTCGAAGAAATTGTAAGAATTAAAGGATATAATAACATAAAAACTTTAGAGCCTGAAAAAAGTAAAATAAAAGATACATTAAATAAACAGCAGAAACTCTTTCATTTTCTACAACGATCTGTCGCATCAAAAGGTTATTTCGAGACTGTAACCTGGTCATTCACAGACTCGAAAATAAATAATTTTTTTAAAGAAAATCTAAAAGAAATAAAAATAATAAATCCAATAAGTTCAGACTTAGATGTTTTACGAAATTCGATTTTTACAAATTTGACCTTTTATTTAAAGAAAAATTTAGACAGAGGATTTAAAGATATTTCGTTATTCGAAATTGGACCAATATTCAAGGATAGCAAGCCAGGCGAGCAACTTACTGTAATAGGAGCAATTAAATCAGGAAAAGTATCAAGGTTAAATTGGAACGAAAAGGAGAGACCAGTTGATGTCTTTGACGTAAAAAAGGATGCTATTCAGACACTAGTCGAAGCTGGATATGACAGAAAAAGTCTATTTATAAGAGATAAATCTCCTTCATATTATCACCCAGGCAAAGCAGGCTCGGTCTATCTTGATAAGGATGATATTGAACCTGTTGCTTATTTTGGTGACATACATCCAAATATTGTTAAAAAACTTGATATAAAAACTGAAGGTCTAGTAGGTTTTGAGATTTATCTAGATTATCTAAAAGAAAATAAAATTAAACTCAAAGATCAAAAACCTAATTTTGAGTACTCTGACTATCAAAAATCAGAAAGAGACTTTGCCTTTATAGTTGACAAAAATTTTAAAGCACAGGATTTAATTGAAATTATATCATCAATTGATCAAAATTTAATACGGTCAATTAAAATCTTTGATATTTATGAAGGTGAAAATATTCCAGACAATAAAAAGTCAATAGCTATCAACGTTATCATTCAATCATCTGAAAAAACACTAGAGGAGACTGATCTTGAAAAAATTAATAAATTAATTATTTCAACTGTCGAAACTAGGTCTGGGGCAAAAATTAGATCCTAAATGTCCACAGAAATTGATAATATAAGAAATTTTGCAATCATTGCTCATATAGATCATGGTAAGTCAACTATTGCTGATAGAATTATACATAGATGCGGTGGGTTGACAGATAGAGAAATGAAGTCACAGGTTTTAGACTCCATGGATATTGAAAGAGAAAGAGGAATAACAATAAAAGCTCAAACAGTAAAATTAAATTATAAATCAAAAGATGGAAAAAATTATATTCTTAACATCATAGATACTCCGGGACACGTTGATTTTAGTTATGAAGTTAGTAGGTCTTTATATGCTTGTGAGGGTTCGATATTAATTGTAGATAGTACTCAAGGTGTGGAGGCTCAAACTTTAGCAAATGTTTATCAAGCACTAGATATAAATCATGAAATAATTCCGGTATTAAATAAAATTGATTTACCAGCTTCTGATATAGATCGAACAAACAAACAAATAGAGGATGTGATAGGCATCGATACAGCTAATGCTGTAACTTGTTCTGGAAAAACAGGCGAAGGTATTGATGAAATTTTGGAACAAATTGTTCAAATATTACCTGGACCAAAAGGTGAAAAAGATCAAAAACTTAAGTGTTTATTAGTAGATAGTTGGTATGACACTTACTTAGGGGTGGTGATTTTAGTAAGAGTGATTGATGGTAAAATTAAAAATAATATGAAAATCAAAATGATGTCTACTAATCAGGAGTATTTTGTTGAAAAAGTTGGAGTATTTACGCCTAAACCAAAAGATATAAACGAACTTAATTCAGGGGAAATTGGATTTATAACAACCGGGATAAAAGTTTTATCAGATACAAAAGTTGGAGATACTATTTGTGATGCTAGTAAACCATTATCAGAGTCACTACCTGGTTTTAAGCCAAGTAAACCTGTAGTTTTTTGTGGATTATTCCCTGTTGACAGTTCTGAGTATCAAAAATTAAAAGATGGATTAGCTAAACTAAAATTAAATGATTCTAGTTTTTCTTTTGAGCCCGAATCCTCCTCAGCTTTAGGTCTAGGTTTTAGATGTGGTTTTTTAGGTTTGTTACATTTAGAAATTGTTACTGAAAGACTAGAAAGGGAATTTGATATTAATCTATTAACTACAACACCAGGAGTTGTATATAAAATCCATATGAATAATGGAGAGATAAAAGATCTTCAAAATCCATCAAGTTTACCTGATCCGACTTTGATAAAATTTATTGAAGAACCATGGATTAAAGCAACAATTATTACACCAGATCAGTACTTAGGACCTATAATGAAAATATGTCAGGATAAAAGAGGAGTTCAAACAAACTTGAGTTACTCTGGAAACAGAGCTGTTGTAAATTATGAACTACCATTAAATGAAATAGTATTTGATTTCAATGATCGATTAAAATCAATGACAAGTGGATACGCAAGTTTTGATTATGAAATAATTGGTCATAGAGAGGGAGATCTTGTTAAAATGGGTATTCTAGTAAATACAGAACCAGTAGATGCATTAGCTATGATGATACATAAAGATTTTGCTCAAAAAACTGGTAGAGAGGTATGTGAAAAATTAAAAGACTTAATTCCAAGGCACAATTTTATGATACCAGTTCAAGCAGCGATAGGTGGAAAGATTATTGCAAGAGAAACAATTAAAGGGTTTAAAAAAGATGTTTTAACAAAAATTCATGGTGGTGGAGCTACAGATAGAAAAAGAAAGTTACTTGAAAAACAAAAAAAAGGTAAAGCGAGAGCTAAACAATTTGGTAAAGTTGAAATTCCACAAGAAGCATTTATAGGTGTCCTAAAAATAAGTAAAGAAAGATGAGTTTATATATTTTAGTTTGTATTTTATGTTTAACAAATATTGTATTAATTTTTTTTATAAATAAAAAAAAAATTAAAAAATTTATTTATAAATCTAAGATAAGAAAAATTGATATTACAGAAATTAATGAAATATTCAAATTAAGGAATATTTCGGAAAATCTTAGAGGTCCTACACAAGATGTAATAATTAAAAGCTTCAGTATTACATCAAATAACAGAATTGTTGGAATGACATCAGATCAAGAGGCTTGGATTATTGCGTCCTTAAGTAGAAAAAGTAAAAATATTTTTGAATTTGGCACTTGTAGTGGAAAAACAACATATATGATGGCTTTAAATTCAGGCCCAGATACTCAAATCACCTCATTGACGCTAAACCCAAACGAGTTGAATGTAATTTCAAAAAATAGTGAAGATAACAAAGTTTCTTTTAGAAATATAATTAATGAGTCCATATATAAAAAATTTTTATTCACTGGGGATGAGGTTGAAAAAAAAATCAAGATTATTTTTCAGAATTCATTAGATTTCAATCATCGAGAATATAAAGGCAAAATAGATTTAATATTTATTGATGGAGGTCATACTTATTCAGTTGTTAAAAACGACTCAGAGAAATCATTTGAGATGCTTAAAAAAAACGGAATTATACTTTGGCATGATTATGTACCTGGAAAGCGCTCAGCTAAAGATGTTGTAAGATATATTGATGAGATTTCAAACACTAGGAAATTATATTGTATTAACGGAACTACTTTAGTTTATTTTAAGAATGAATAAAATATTGATAATAGATCCAGGGAAAGGATGGGGACATTTTGTTTCAAAGATGTATTGTTATCAAAAATTAGCTGAAAGCCTTAATTCTAAAATTGTTTTTTTAACAAAAAGCTCAACTCAAGCAGCTGATTATTTAAAATCAACAAACTTTTGTGAAGATGTAATATATTTAAATGAGTCTAAAAAAGGATTTTTAAATATTCTTGATTATATAAAATGTTTTGTTGCCAATATTTATAAAATAAAAAAATTTAGCTATAAGTATTGTTTTGTTTTCCATCCTTCTTTGAGGTATCTATTAATTGCAAATTTTTCAAATGCAAAAAAAATTTGGGCTTTAGGCTCAAAATTTCAAAACTTTTTTGTTAAAAAAGATAGAAAGCTTTATTCAAATTTTTTTTCAAAAACAGTTAAAAATGATAATGAAACATTTGAGTTTGTAAAAAAAATTACTCAAACATCATCGATAAAATTTAAACCTTTACATAGTATTGATCAAAATTTAAGAGACACGGTGGGAATTATTATAGCTGCTTCTGGAAAAGAAAAAAGATGGTCAATTGATAATTATATTGAGATAATAGATTTTTTAAAAAAAAAAAATTATAAAAAATTTCTAATCATAAGTGGAATAGATCAATTAGAAGAAGAAAAGCTGATCAAAAAAAGTTTTAAAGATGAATTAAATTTTATATTTACTGCTAATAAAAAAATTAATGAAGTAATTCCTGATTTAAAAAGTTGCCAATTTTGTATTGGTAATGATACAGGCTTTTCACACTTATCGGTAAACTTGGATATTGAAACACTTATTATCCTTGGAAATTGTTCTCCTCAATCTTATTCAAGTTTAATACATAATATAGATATTGATAATGATACTAAGCGATCGAATACATCTATTCATAAAATTGAGACCAAGACAGTTTTAAAAAAATTATCAGAATTTTTGCATGGGAGAGATGGCCGAGTGGTTTAAGGCGCACGCTTGGAAAGCGTGTATAGGGGAAACTCTATCATGGGTTCGAATCCCATTCTCTCCGCCATTTTTAAAAGTTTAAATCAATATAAATTAACGTTAAGATCAGTTTTGTCGTCGTATTGTCGTCAATAGTTATGAAAAAACTTTTATTATTAATATTTTTTAGTCTGTTTTGGACCAGTATTGTTAATGCTGAAAAGTTTTACATAATTTGTGAAAAAAATAATTTAAACTATAAATTTTTATTTAAAATAGATACATTCAAAAAAAAAATGACAATGATCAGAGCACCTCTTAATAACGGACAAGAGACAACCCGATTTGATGAAGAGATAATATCTATAAAAATTAAAGATGTTACTGCTCTTAAACCAGATCCTTCTGACAATAGCCTTCCATTTATTAAAGATTTTACTGGTGATTATACTTTTAATTTAAATAGGATCACTGGAGAGTTAGCCTATTTGCATAATAATCCAAAACTTACAACACAATCTTTTGAAATTTTGACGTGCTCGAAGACTAAAAAAAAAATTTAAATAAAAACTATGGCAAAGATAACATTAAAACCTTTAAGTAAAAATGATCCAATATTTAAGAAAAGTTTTATGACTATAAAATTAAATAAAAATAAATCAGCAATAAAGAAAACGGAGAAAAAAAAAATTAATAATTTGACTAAGAAAAAATGAGTTGGCAAAATAAAATATCTGTCGTCATCTTGTCGTCACTAGCTTCAAATTTTAAAAATTAAAAAAAAATTAGATAGAATTATCAATATTTCTAAGCCGAGTGGTTGAAGGCGCACGCTTGGAAAGCGTGTATAGGGGAAACTCTATCATGGGTTCGAATCCCATTCTCTCCGCCATTTTTAATGGTTTTATAAGATTTAAATTAACGTTAAGATAGTCTTTGACGCCATATAGACGTCACTGAAAATTAAATGATTTTTTATTGTACTACGAGAGTTGATGATTACCACAAGGTTGGAATATCAGAAACACTTGGAGGAGTTAAAAAAAGGCTTACAACTTACAGATCTATATCTCCTAAAATACAAATATTATTTTTCACAGAAGTAGCTAATGCTGAAGAATTAGAGAGATCATTTAAAAATAAATTTCAGTCATTTAGAGTTGGGAGATCTGAATGTTATAGATTGAGACCTGATATTATATTTAGTCATGTGTTAAAATTTATTCACCGAGAACACAATGAAAATGTTTTGAGAAAAGGACAATTCATAAAACGTAAAAAAGTAAAGGCTTTTAAGCTTTTAAGTATATGGAGAAATGATAGATTTCATTTATCAAATTATTATTTAGATGATGGATACAGAGGTCTTGATTTTTTGAATAATCGCACCTCTGACTCTTTTAAATTTGAAGATGCTAATAATCCAATTTCTTCATATGACTTAAATAATAATCAACTCTATTATTGGGATATATTAAATGGTTTTTTTCCTCTTTGTGAAATATCTGAATACTATAAAAGAGATAAGGAGGGTGAAATTATTGAAAAAAGTAAGCAAAGTATCTTAATGTTTGCTGATTTAAGTTCAAAAAATAAATTTAACGAGTTTAATAAAATTAAAAAAAGTTTTCTAATTCAATATTACAAACAAAAAACACATAATGCTCAATTAACGTTGTTCAAAAATTTCATAAAAAATAATTTTAAAAAGAAAATATTTAAAAAAACTAATCCTTACACATTCTTTCAAGAATTTATCTATAATTGTATTAAAAATAGTAAACCAGAACTTTTAAAAGGTTATTTAGCCAGAACAGATAGTTTATATGGAGACTATAGTAACGCTCATAAAATTTTAAGATATTCAGGGAAAATAAGAAATATTTTTAGTGAAACAAATTACAATTTAAATAGAAATAGACTATCTAAAATTATTGCTAAAATATCTTACTATCCAATTGATGAATTTTATGAAATTGTAAAAGAATTGATTGAATTACCACCATTTTATTCAAATCATGATTTTGATAAAAATAAATCTGAATTACTTAGAAAAATAAGGAGAATTCTTATTTCACATAATAGAGATGCTTATAAAATAATTGATAAGCATATTGAAGAATACAAAAAAAATTATGATAATTCATAAATTTAAAATAGGTCATAAATATTTAATACTTTATTTTTATAGAGGTAGTAAATACATGTGGTTTAGAGATATAATTGTTACAGCAATAGAAGATAAAATAGTTAAAGCTCACGATAGTTATAACAATAATGAAATTAGGTCATTTATTAAAAAGAACATGTTTGTATTTAAAAAATATTGATAAGATTAGATATGCGTTGGCAAGATAAAATTTTTGAAGGATTACTAAGAATAGCAATAGTTATGGGTGTTATAGTTGGAGCAATTGCAGTTATAATAATATTTTACTATGAAGATGATTTCAATATTAATAATAGCCTCTTAGTTGGTACCTTAGTTTTTTTAGCAGGTTTCTTTTTTACAATCTTTATATTTGTAATTTTAAATTGGATAATAAAAGGTTTTATTGACTGATTTAATAAATATATTAATTAATTTTAATATTTAGCTTTGTTTAAGATTTTAAATTCAGAATTTCTCAAATTTAAGCTTAAAATTTCTAATGTCACTTTGACGTCACTTGGACGCCACTAGATTCAAATTTTAAAAATCT
>CABYJT010000005.1:7500-36248 GCA_902519455.1 uncultured Pelagibacteraceae bacterium | reverse complement strand
TGTCTTTTTTTTTTTATTATTTTGATGAACGCATAGACTTGTAATTTTTTTTGTATTCATTATTGAAATAGCTTGAGCTGCTAACATATTTTTATCAACACTTATCGGATTTTGTTTCATTATTTTTTTAACCTTCAATTCTTTGAAGTTTTGATATTTATTAGATAATCTTTTTAAATCCCCATCTGTCAAAATACCTGTAGTTAATTTTGAGCTGTTTCTTAAAACTATTGCACCAAGTTTTTTCTTAGTTATATTTGAAATTGCAGTCTGTAAATTTACATTTTCAGAAACAAAAGGTATCCTACTACCAATCATCATTAGATCACCTACAGTTTTTAATTTTACTGATAAAGAGCCACTTGGATGAAATTTTTTAAATTCTAATCTTCCAAATTTTTTATATGTCATACAGACAATTGCAATCGCATCACCTAATGCAAGTTGATTAATAGTTGAAGATGTTGGGACAAAATTTCCTGGTCCTGCTTCTTTTACAAATGGTAATAAAAATTTTACATCTGAGTTTTTGTAAAGTAGCGAGTCTTTTTTTGAAGTAATCCCAATTAATTTAATATTTCTATTACGTGAAGCGTACTGTATTATATTTTTAAGTTCGTTACTTTGACCACTCAAACTTATTAATATAACAATATCATTAGAAGTAATTTGTCCCATATCACCATGACTTGCATTACCAGCATCTAAAAAAAAGGATGGTGTACCGGTTGAAGATAATGTAGCTGCCCATTTTTTGGCAATTATTCCACTTTTCCCGACACCTGAAATTATAATTTTACCATTTTTACAATTGATAATAGTCTTTATTATCTTTTCAAATGAATTACCAAGACTCGATTGTAATTTTTTAAGTGAATTAATTTCTAGTTTAATTACTTCTTTTGCAATTCCTAAAAATCTATTTTGCTTCATTTCAGTGTGACCAGATATCTTCTTTGAAAGATGCTAAATCTAACTCCACTCTTGTATTTATAAATTTTACAGCGTTTTCGTACAAGTTTATTCTTTTTTCACGTATTAATATATTATTAAGTGATTCATAAATTTTGTGAAGGTAAATAACGTCGTTCGCACAGTATTTAAGTTGTTTATCAGTCAATTGTCCTCCGAAATCTGATGTTTGTAATTGTTTACTTACATCAATTCCAATGAATTCTTTGATTAAATCTTTTAGTCCGTGCTTATCAGAGTAACTCCTTGCAATTTTACTCATAATTTTTGTACAATTAATATTTTCAACTTCTACTTTCAAAAATTTTTTAATAAATAAGAGATCTGCTCTAGCAAAATGAAATAATTTATTTATTGAGTTATCACTCAAAATTTTTTTCACATTTTTTGCATCATAATTATTTTTATCTAATTGAATAATATGGGCGTCATTATTTCCAGAGGATATTTGTATCAAGCAAAGTCTATCTCTTTCAATATTTAGCCCAGTAAATTCACAATCGATAGCTATCTTGTCACTGAACTTAATTTCATCTGGTAAATCGTTTCTATGTAATTTAATATCTAAATTCATTTAATAGATATATATATATGAAAAATCAGGATTCAATTTTAATATTTGGTTCTTCTGGACAAATAGGAAAAGCTTTAATTAGAAAGTTTACCAAAAATAACTATAGAGTTATTGCGGTTACTAGAAGTATTCATAGAAAAGGTTATCAAATTAAAACACAATCAAATTATGGCTATTTAGAACTTGTGGAGATTACCTCGTTTACTGAAGAAAATATTTCAAACTTAATGAAAAATTGCTCTATATGTATAAATTTGATTGGAATTTTATATGAGAAAAAAGAAAATCAATTTGATTTAATACACTCAGATTTACCATCTTTACTATCAAAAGTAGCATTTAAAAATTCATTAAATCAATTTATTCATTTGTCGGCTCTTGGAATAGAGTCAGCAACAGATAGCAAGTATGCTATTAGTAAAATAAATGGTGAAATTAAAGTGAGACAAAATTTTAAAAATTCTGTAATTCTAAAGCCATCAATTGTTTACTCTGTTGATGACAATTTTACAACAAACTTTATGGGCCTGTTAAGTTTGCTTCCTATTATGCCTTTATATTATTCCGGAAAGACAAAATTTACCCCAATCCATGTTTCTGATCTTGCAAATATAATTTTTCAAATTATTAAAAATAAAATTACTGGTCAAACAATTGAATGTATTGGACCTGAGGTTTTAACATTCAAAGAGATAATTTTAAAAATTTTAAAATCTATAAACAAAAAAAGAATATTATTGCCGTTTCCATTATTTTTAGCCCAAATCAATGCGAGGTTATTCCAGCTAATGCCAAAGCCACTATTAACTATGGACCAACTTAAGCTGCTTAGATACGATAATGTTGTTTCAAAAAAATATAAGACAAATTTTGATTTAAAAATAGAGGCAAATAAAAAATTTGAAAACGAGATTAATTTGTATAGTTTTAATTGGACAAGTGGAGGACAATTCTCGAAAAAAAATAAAATAAAAGATAAATAATGATAACTAATATTATATATTTTGCAGTTTTTTTAATTTTGGCATTTGTTCTGTCTATAGCCGTTAAAGCTATAACCCGTGGTGTTGAGGCAAAGCAAATTATTAAAGAAGAAAAAAACTCAGAGTTTGATAATCATGAAGAAAACAAAAATTCAAAAGTCGTTTTACAAATTAAAGAATTAAAAGATCTATACGATAAAGGAGTTTTGAACGAAGAAGAATTTCAAAAAGCTAAAGATAAAATATTAAAATAAATTATGCAGATTTAACTTTTTTCTCAATAAATTTAGAAACCTCATCATCTTTATCAACTGCCTCATCTTTTTTACCTTTTGGTTGAAATACAATCATAAGGTGAAGTGGGCAATAAGAAAACTTTTCAATAGTTTGTCTACCACAAAATGAGGAATTTATTTCATCTGGGTGACCCTCCATATATTTACAAGTATTTTCGTTTAACTCCTCTAATTGTAGATTTTTGGCCGGCTCAAAGTTTTTGTCTAAAAGTAAAGATCTAAATTTATGCTTTCTGCTTACCTTTTTAACATTATTATTTAGTGGTATTGTTACAGCATTGTTCTTGGAAATTGTTGATCTTGTTTTAATTTTTGCGGATAAATTTAATCTATGTGCTTTTCCAATAACTGCGTTTCTAGTTACTCCACCAATTATTTCTGCTATTTGACTTGCAGTCTGGCCTTTACCCCAAAGATCTTTGAGTTTATTAACTTTTTCGTCTGTCCAACTCATAATACCATATTTAGTATATCATATTTTATTTATAACACTATCTTGAAATCATAATTAACTCTCTTTAACAAGCCTTTTTTTATGTTTTTTAACAATTATCAAAAAAAAAGTTTATTAATAAAAACTTATGGTTGAATTACAAAAAAAATATCAGATTGGTAATAGAAGATTTGGACTAGTTAACTGGGTTGGAACCTTTTCTTTATTTAAAAAAGAAGTCCTAAGATTTTTAACAGTTTCAGGACAAACTTTGTTTGGCCCAATATTAACAAGTATACTATTTTTAACTGTAATTTCTTTAGCTATAGGAGATCAGCGAGCCGATGTACTAGGTGTTACATATATAAAATTTTTAGCTAGTGGTTTAATTATGATGCAAGTAATTCAACAAAGTTTTGCTCATTCTAGTTCATCATTAATGATGGGAAAAATGATGGGTACAATTACTGATGTTGTCCATAGTCCTTTATCATCCTCAGAAGTAGTTTTTGCAATAACATTTGCTTCTGCTGCAAGAGGCTTGCTAATTGCATTGTCTTCAACAGTAATATTTATCCTTTTTATAGATTTAACCATTCAAAATTATCTTTTATGGTTTGTATATTTGTTTCTAGGCGGATTAGTGATGGGATCACTTGGGATTATAGTCGGCTTATATGCTGACAAATTTGATCAAATGAGCACCGTTACAAATTTTATTATAGTACCATTAAGTTTTTTAAGTGGCACTTTTTACAGTATTGATAAATTACCTAATTTTTTAAAAGTTTTAAGTAATTATAATCCTTTTTTTCATATGATAGATGGATTTAGATATTCATTTATTGGTCAATTAGACGGATCGATATCATTTGGTATTACACTGCTAACTTTTTTAAGTTTGCTTATTACTTATCTTGCATACATTCTGGTACACAAAGGTTACAAAATTAAATCATAGTATTAAATGAGTTCTTTAGCTAAAAATTATAAAAGAAGAAACCTATCTTTCAATAAAGGTAAAGGATCTTTTTTATATACTAAAAAAGGAATAAAGTTTCTAGATTTTGTCCAAGGAATTGCTGTTAATTCTTTAGGTCATGCAAATCCAAATTTAATAAAAGCAATTAATAAGCAATCAAAAAAACTTTGGCATGTTTCTAACTCTTTCATAATCCCTGAGGGAGAGGAATTAGCCAAAAAATTAACAAATAGAACTTTTGCAGATGCTGTTATTTTTCAAAATAGTGGAGCAGAAGCTACAGAAGCTGCCATAAAAGTTGCAAGAAGATATTTTTATTCTATAGGTAAACCAAATAAAAATAGAATTCTTTGTATTAAAAATTCTTTTCATGGAAGAACTATTGCGGCAATAAATGCGAGTGGATCTAAAAAAATGATAGAAGGATTTGGACCAAAAGTGGGCGGATTTGACCATTTTAAATTTGGGAACCACAACGAATTAAAAAGAAAGATTACAAGTAAAACTGCAGCTATAATGATTGAACCAATAATGGGTGAAGGAGGTATTAAAGTAATACCTACTTGGTGCCTTAAAGAATTGAGACAGATTTGTAATAAAAAAAAAATTCTTCTTATTTTAGATGAAGTTCAGTGTGGAATTGGCAGATCAGGTAAGTTTTTTTCATATGAATATGCAAATATAAAGCCAGATATAGTTCCGATTGCAAAGGGAATTGGAGGTGGGTTTCCAATTGGTGCAGTGTTAATGACCCAAAAAGTTTCTAAGGCAATGGTTCCAGGCACACATGGATCTACTTTTGGTGGAAACCCTTTGGCAATGTCAGTTGGTAATGCTGTAATGGATGAAATTTTCAGAAAAGGCTTTCTTTCAAAAGTCAAAAGAAATTCAAAATATTTTATTTCAGAATTAAATAAAATTAAAACCAAATTTCCAAATATTATTAAAGATATAAGAGGAATAGGATTAATTCTAGGAATACAATTACATCATGACCAGACAAAATTTATACAAAGTTTACTGAAAAATAAATTACTTACAATTAGAGCAGCCGAAAATGTTATAAGAATTTTGCCTCCATTAAATGTTAATAAAAATGAAATAAATATAGCTTTAAAAATTATCTATAAAGTTTGTGAAGGGTATAAAAAATAATGAAAAACTTTCTTCATATTAGAGATATTCCCTTAAAAGATTTAAAAAAAATTATTTCTGATGCAAAAAATAGAAAATCAAAAAGAAAAAATTTAAATACCCTTGATCCAGACAAAGACTCACCTTTAAAGGGGAAAATTCTTTTACAGATGTTTGAAAAATCTAGCCTTAGAACAAGATTAAGTTTTTATTTAGCTATTAAACAATTAGGTGGAGGGTCTTTAACTTTAAGACCTGAGGAATTACATCTAAAAACTGGTGGAGAAAGTATAGCAGATACATCTAAAATTTTGTCAACTTACGGTAACGCTTTTATGCTAAGAACAGACTCTGACAAAAAATTAGATGAATTCAAAAAATATTCAAATATACCAATAATAAATGGATTAAGTCCATCGTCACATCCCACTCAGGTTTTGTCAGATATTTATACTATTCAAGAAATTAAAAAGAAAAGTATTTCAAAATTAAAACTATGTTGGATAGGAGATGCTAACAACAATATGATGAACAGCTTAATAGAAGCTTGTATAAAATTCTCAGTTTCCTTAAATATTGCCTGTCCCAAAGACTATCAACCAAATAAATATCTTATCTTGTTAATAAAAAAACAAAAAGGGAAAATTAAAATTTTTAACAAAAAAGAAAAAGCTATTAAAAATTCTGATGTTGTAATGACAGATAAAATCATTTCAATAAATGATAAAGTAAATAAGAAAAAGAAACTTAAATCATTTAAAAATTTTAAATTGGATATAAAAACTATGAATTTAGCGAAAAAAGATGCAATATTTCTGCATTGTCTTCCAAGAGGAAGTGAAGTTACAGAAGAAGTGTTCCTGGGTAAACAATCTAGAGTATGGCAACAAGCTCTTAACAGAGTTTATGTTCAAAAGAGTATTTTATTATATTGCTTTGGTAAACTAAGGTAGTTGTAAAGGACTATCAGCATTAGCATTCATGAATAGAATTACTGAAGCTCTATCTTTCTCTTTTTTTAATCCTGCAAAAGCCATTTTTGTACCCTTTATATATGAGGCAGGTTTTATTAAAAAACTATTCATCTCTTGGAATGTCCAATCTTTTCCAAATGCTATCAAGGCTTTTGAATATTTGTAATCTTCCAGAGCACCCATATTTCTACCTAAAACATTATAAAGTGCTGGCCCAATATTATTTCTTCCACCTTTTTTAATTGAATGACATGCGCTACATTTCTTAAATACTTTCTTTCCATGATCAACACTTCCCATGGCTAATAGAGCAGATATATCAACTTTTTCAACAGCTGCAGAAGCTTTCGTGCCATCTGTTTCAGCAAATTCAACTTTATAAGCTGATTGACTTGGCTTCTCTACGTAATAGATAATGTCTGAGATTTTAGTTATTCCAAAAATAACAACAAAAATAACAACTACCGCTGCTATAATTTTATTAATTTCAAATGAGTCCATGATTTTTAATTATTATCCTCGTATAACATGTTAAACAAAAAAAAAACTAAATTTAAATTTAATTATTGCGTCTGAAAGACGCATAATACTTAGTTTATGAGCAATACAGTAATTTTAATCCCTTCAAGATTAGCTGCAACAAGGTTACCAAATAAACCTTTATTAAAAATTAATAATATTTCAATTATCAATCATGTTTATAAAATTGCAAAATCATCTCTAATTGGGGAAAGTTATGTTGCAACTGGTGATAAAGAAATATTTGAAGAGGTCACTAAGCTCGGAGGAAAATGTATTTTAACCAAAAAAGATCATAAAACTGGAACTGACAGAATTTTTGAGGCTTATCAAGAGTTAAGAGATGACAATATTGAATATGTAATAAATCTTCAAGGAGATGAACCAATGCTTGATATTGAAGATGTTACCTATCTTCTCAAAAAAACTATTAAAAAAAAATCTAAAATTTCAACATTAGCTTGTCAAATTCAAGACGAAAAATTTTTCTTAAACAAAAATATTGTAAAAGTAACTACAAAAGAGGAACTTCATCAAAACAATTTATCAATAGCAACATCATTTACAAGAGAAATTAAAAATACTCAAAAAAATATTTACCACCATATTGGAATATATATTTATAATGTTTCATATTTGGAAAGGTTTGTTCAATTAGAGCAAACTCAGAATGAAAAATCGCAAAAACTAGAACAATTAAGATTAATGGATAACAATATTGAAATACACGTAGGATTAGCGAAAACTAAACCAATTGGCGTAGATACAGATGAAGATTATCTAGAAATAAAAAAAATTATGGAATATAAAAATTAAATTATGAAAATTGCTTATCAAGGTGTTGCAGGAAGTTACAGCGAAAGCTGTGCTAAAAAAATGTATCCAGACAGTCAGACAATACCCTGCAAAACATTTGATGAATGCTTTGAAAGGTCTAGTGAAGATAATTCAATAAAATCATTAATTCCAGAGTCTAATAAAACAACTGGAAATATTGGTGTCGAGTATTTAATCTTTAAATACAGACTAAATATTTATGCAGAGCATTTTTTTCCAATTAATCACAATCTCTTAGGATTAAAAGACTCCAAATTAGAAGACATAAAAGACGTTTACTCACATGCACAAGCATTAAGCCAATCTTCAAATTTTATTAAGAAAAAAAAATTCACAGAAAATGTTAGAGCAGATACAGCCGGTTCAGCAAAATTTGTTTCAGAAACTAAAGACAAGTCTAAAGCTGCTATAGCTTCTAGTCTAAGTGCAGAAATATATAATCTTAAAATTTTAAAAGAAAATGTCCAAGATGATAAAGATAATGTGACTAGATTTTTATTACTTGGTAAAGATATTTTTCAGCCAGATTTTTCTATTGATAATCACATAACATCAATATTATTTAAGTTGAAAAGTAAACCTGCTGCTCTTTATTCTGCACTGTCAGGATTTGCAATAAATGGGGTTAATATGAGTAAACTACAAAGTTTTCCCGAAAAGAACTCATTTTCCTCATATTTTTTTCTATGTGATATTGATGGACATATAGAGTCTCCTAAAATCAAAAACTCACTTGAGGAATTGGGTCTGCATTGCCAAGATATGCACGTTCTAGGTGTTTATAAATCTGATAAATTTAGACAAAAATAAATTTATAACTTTCTTGTAGAATAGAAATTTTTATTGATATAATAAAGTTGGAGGCCAGTCAGGTGGTGTTACCACAAATCCCCCAGGATCGAAAGATAGCAAGGGTAGTGAGTATTTTCCAGGTTGGTTGGTCTCCTTAAAAATGACAGAAAATTCGAAAGTGCTAGCTTTAAAATACAGACCTCAAGTATTTGAGGATTTAATTGGTCAAGAGATTATTGCTGAAACAATTAAAAATTCAGTCATCTCCGATAAAGCTGCGAACGCATTTTTATTTACTGGTATTAGAGGTGTTGGAAAAACTACTTTTGCAAGAATAGTTGCCAAGGCATTAAATTGTGAAAATGGTGTTGAAAATCTTTGCAAAAAAGATTTTTGTGAACATTGTAATTCAATTGTTAACTCAAATCATATTGATGTTTTAGAGATGGATGCTGCAAGTAAGACAGGTGTTGATGATGTAAGGGAGCTTATTGAATTTTCAAGATATGGACCAACAACTGCTAAATATAAAATTTTTATTATTGATGAAGTTCATATGTTAAGCAAACAAGCATTTAATGCACTCTTAAAAACTCTTGAGGAACCACCAAAATATTTAAAATTCATTTTTGCAACAACTGAAATCAAAAAAATTCCTGTAACAGTAATATCAAGATGTCAACGTTTTGATCTCTCTAGAGTGAAATCTGAAGAGCTTTTTAATTACATAAAAATAATTAAAGATAAAGAAGGAGGTAAAGTTTCTGATGAAGCTTTAAAATTAATTGTTAAAATTTCAGAAGGATCTGTTAGAGATGCATTATCATTGTTAGATCGTGGACTTGTTGCCAATCAAAATGATGAGGAATTAAATTTAGATAAAGCACAAAGTATTTATGGATATTTTGATAAAAGTTCTCTGATTGAATTAATAAAAAATTTGTTTAGTGGGGATGAAAAAAAAGTATTTGAGTTGTATAGAAAAATTTATGACTCTGGTGTTGATCCCAAAATTTTTTTGAATGATTTTCTTGAGGTTTTATATTATCTAAAAAATATTAATTTTATAAAATTAGACGGCAATAATTTTTCTTTAAATGATCAAGATTTTAGTAATCTTTCTTCAATATCTGAAAATTTAGACTCAAAGGACATAATCCTTTTTTGGCAATTTACACTTGATACAATGGAGGAAATTAACATAGTTTCAAATCCAAATTTATCAGTTGAAATGTTCCTTTTCAGATTAATGAGAATAAAAGGTTTAAAGGAGAAAGATGTTGAGGAAAGTTTTACTGGAAAAAACCCTGATACTTTAATTAAAGAACCTGAAAAAAAAATTACAAGTAAAACAATAGATCAAATCAAAAATATTTCACAACAAGAAAAAATTGAACCAGATTTAAATAAAGATGAGGTAATAAATGAACTTAAAATAGGTTCATTTGAAAGTTTGATAAATCTATGTACGGAAAAGAAAGAAGCTAAGCTTAAATATGAGCTTGAAACCAATACAAATTTAGTTTCATTCACTGAGGGTTTAATAGAAATATCTTTTAATGAAAACTTAGACAAAGACTTTATTAAAAATCTATCTAACAAGCTGTACGAATGGACATCAAAGAGATGGATTATCTCTCTATCAAAAAACCAAGGACAAATTTCAAAAAAAGAAAAAAATAAAATTGATGAGAAAAAAATATTTGATGATGTTAAAAAGTCTGAAGCATATAAAAAAGTGATCGAAGCATTTCCTGATGCAGAATTAATAAATGTTGAGTTGAAAGAGGATTAGAATGACAGATTTTTCAAAATTAATGGAAAAAGCAAAAGAAATTGAGAGTAAAATGAAAGAAAGCCAAGAAAACATTAAAAAGATCGAGGTTGAAGGTGTTTCCGGAGCTAATGATGTAAGGGTTACATTAAATGGAGAGGGAACTATGATCTCAATTAAACTTAGTGAAAATGTTTTAAAAGAAGAAAAAGTAATACTAGAAGACCTCATTACTGCTGCTCATAATAACGCAAAATCGCAACTTAAATCAAAAACAGCAGAGGAAATTTCTAAGGCTTCAGGAAATTTTGGAATACCTGGATTTAAGTGGCCTTTATAATTTAAATGCAAAATATTCCTGAAATAGAAAATTTAATTAAACTAATATCTAAATTACCAGGGCTAGGACCTAAGTCAGCAAAAAGAATGATTTTGAAAATGATCAATAATCGTCAAGAATTATTAAAACCATTGGCTCAGAACTTAAGTGATGTATTTAAAAATGTCATTAGATGTAAAATTTGTGGAACTTTAAAATCAAATAATAGTCCATGTGATAATTGTGAAAATAAGAGTAAAAGATATAATAAAATTTGTGTTGTAGAAAATATTTCAGACCAATGGGCAATAGAAAGTTCATCTATTTTTCAAGGTTATTATCATATTCTTGGAGGAACACTCTCAAATAATAATAGTCAAAACAAGGAAGACCTGCTGATCAATTCTCTAGTTGAAAGAATAAGTAGGGATAATATAGATGAGGTAATTTTGGCAACAAGCGCAACCGTGGAGGGCCAAACTACTGCATTTTATATTCAAGATAGTCTAAAAAAAACTAACATTAAGATTTCAAAACTAGCGCAAGGTTTACCAGTAGGTGGAGAAATCGAAAATTTAGACGACGGTACTCTTATATCTGCTTTCAAAAATAGAAAAAAACTAGAGGCTTAATTAACTTTTTTTAATTAATCTGTTTAAGTGCAAGAGAGGTTCTGTATAGCCAGAAGGCTGTGACTTTCCATGAAAGATTAATTCACAGGCTGCTTTAAAAGCAATAGATTTATCATATTCTGGAGACATACTTTCGTAGCTAGAATCGTCTTTATTCTGTTTATCAACAACTTTTGCCATTTTTTTTAAAATTTCAAGAACCTGTCTATTCGAACATAAGCCATGATGAAGCCAATTGGCAATATGTTGAGATGAAATTCTTAAGGTTGCTCTATCTTCCATTAATCCAATATCATTTATATCTGGTACTTTGGAACAACCTATACCTTGATCAATCCATCTGACTACATAACCTAAAATAGTTTGAGCAGAGTTTGAAATTTCAGTATTAATTTCATCGACAGACCAATTAGGGCGATCTGCTATTGGAATAGTAAGAAGATCAGATAACTTTGACGGCTCTCTTTTTAATATTACTTTTTGCCTTTCAAAAACATTTACTTCATGATAATGCATAACATGCAATGCAGCGGCGGTTGGGGAAGGAACCCAAGCACAATTTGCGCCAGCATTCACATGTCCAATTTTTTGTTCCATCATTTCGTTCATTTTGTCTGGCATGGCCCACATTCCTTTACCTATTTGAGCAACTCCTGCAAAACCACATTTTAAGCCTATATCTACGTTATTATCCTCATAGGTTTTAATCCATTTAGACTCTTTCATATCTCCTTTTTTGATCATTGGTCCAGCTTCCATTGAGGTGTGCATCTCATCACCAGTTCTATCTAAAAATCCAGTGTTTATAAAAAATACTCTATCTTTAAGTGTCCGTATACATTCTTTAAGGTTTGCAGATGTTCTTCTTTCTTCATCCATAATTCCACACTTAATTGTATTTTTTTCTAATTTTAAAACTTCTTCAACCTTTGTAAAAATTAAATTAGTAAATTCTGTTTCCTCTGGACCATGCATTTTTGGTTTAACAATATAAATTGACCCTTCTCTAGAATTACCTTTTCTTTTTAAATCATGAATGCAAGCTGCTGACGTTATGAAAGCATCCATTATTCCCTCAGGAACTTCTGATCCATCATTTAAGGTAATTGCAGGGTTTGTCATTAAGTGTCCAACGTTTCTAACAAGCAACAGACTTCTTCCGTGAAGTTTTAACTTTTCACCATTTAATGAAATATAACTTCTATCTGGATTAAGTTTTCTTTCTAATTCTTTACCATTTTTCTCAAATATTGATTTTAAATTTCCTTTCATCAATCCTAGCCAATTTCTATAACAAGTTACTTTATCTTCAGCATCTACTGCGGCTACACTATCTTCATGGTCACAAATTGTTGATACAGCAGACTCAATTATAATATCGCTTATACCAGCAGCATCTCTTGCAGCACTAAATGCTCTAGGATTAATAATTATTTCAAGATGGAGATTATTATTTTTTAGGATTATAGCATTTGGTTTGGCTGCATCCCCTCTATGACCAATAAACTTCTCTAAATCTGATAAATTATACTCTTTATTTTCCTTATAGATGGAGAGTTTTTTATTATTTACCGCTAAACCAGTAATATCTTTCCAGTCAAGATCATTTATTGGAAAATATTTGTTCAAAAAGTTTCTAGTGTATTTAATTACTTCTTGTCCTCTTAAAGGATCATATTTTTCACTTCCACTTTCTTCAGACTCAATTATATTTGATCCATAAAGACTGTCATATAAGCTTACCCACCTCGCATTCGCAGCATTCAAGCTATATCTAGAGTTCATTATTGGAACAACTAATTGTGGCCCTGCTATATAAGATATTTCTTCATCTAAATTTTTAGTTGATATTTTAAAATCTTCACCTTCTTTTTTTAAATAACCTATTTCTTCCAAAAAATTTTTATATTTATTATAGTCAATCTCGCAGTCTCTATTTTTTTTATGCCACAGATCTATTTCTTGTTGTAATGTTTCTCTGATTTCGAGTAATTTTTTATTTTTAGGCGCTAATTCATGTACTACTTTATCAAAGCCTTTCCAGAACTCGTCAGGACCAACATTAGTATCCAATAAAAGCTCATTTTTGACAAAATCAGCTAGTTCTTTTGCAACAGACAAGTTGTGGATTTTGATGTATTGCTCTCTCATAAATTGAAAATCTTATAATAAATTGTCATTTTTGCGCAATCAAAATTACTTATTTTAACAATTTATTGCCTTTTTTGTTTATAATACATAATTTAAATGAAAAATTACCTAAATTTTGAGACAGATATCAAAAATCTTGAGGAGGAATTAGATAAACTAAAAGACCCCTATAATCAGGACGGATTATCTGAAGTCGATACTTCAAGAATAAGCAAAGTTGAAGAAGAAATAAATGAAAAGTTAGAGATAATTTATTCTAACTTAGATCCATGGCAGACAGCATTAGTTGCACGTCATGAAGATAGGCCTAAAGCAAAATTTTTTGTTGAAAATCTTTTTGATAACTTTATCCAACTTTCTGGAGATAGATATTATGGTGAAGACAAAGCAGTTATAGCTGGTTTTGCAAAATTCGAGGGTAAATCTGTTTTAGTAATTGGTCAAGAAAAGGGATCAGATCTTAATAAAAGAATAGATCACAATTTTGGAATGATGAGACCAGAGGGTTATAGAAAAACAATCAGACTTATGGAGTTAGCTGACAAGTTTAAAATTCCAATTATTTCAATTGTAGATACTCCAGGAGCATACCCAGGAGTTGGCGCAGAGGAAAGAGGTCAAGCTGAAGCAATTGCAAAATCTATTGAATGCTCTATGAAGTTAACAGTCCCTACAATTGCAATAATAATTGGAGAGGGCGGATCTGGTGGAGCAATAGCTTTAGCATCATCGAATAAAGTAATTATGCTTCAAAACGCAATATACTCTGTTATTTCTCCTGAAGGATGTGCCACCATTTTGTGGAGAGACCCAAAAAAAACTTTAGAAGCTGCAACTGCAATGAAAATGTCATCCAGTGATCTTTTAAAATTAAATATTATTGATGAAATAATTCCAGAGCCAGTTGGAGGCGCTCATCGAGATAAAGATCAAATATTGGACAATGTAAGAGAATCATTAAAGAAAAATTTAGATTTTTTTGAAACAATGGACAAAAATGAAATTCTTACTCATAGAAAAAATAAATTTTTGTCAATTGGAAGAAACAAAGGATTTACAACACAATCAGAAGATGGAAGTGATCTATCTATGAAGGCAAGTGTATTTGAAAATATTAATCAAAACTTTAAAAAGAATTCTAAAATTTATTATGGTGTCACTGCAATAGCTTTATTAATTTTACTTTTAAGTGTACTTTCATAAAGCTCCGTGGCAATGTTTATATTTCTTTCCAGATTTACAAGGGCAGGGTTCATTCCTTCCAATCTTTTTTGTTGAAAGCTCTTCAAATTTTTTACTTAAATTTTCATTGCTTGGTTCTTCTTGGCTATTTTCTATGAGTTTTAAATTAAACAAAATTGTAATTAAATCATACTTAAGTTTACTTAATAAATTTTCAAAAAGTGTAAATGCCTCTTTTTTATATTCTACTAAAGGATCTCTTTGTCCATAAGATCTTAAACCAATGACTTGTCTTAATTGTTCTAAATATTGAATGTGTAATTTCCAATTTTGATCAATTAGTTGTAAAAAAATTCTTTTTTCTATTTCGTTATATTGTTCTTCATTTAACATTTTTATTCTCTCTTCTCTTGAGCTTTTAAATTTATTTTTTATTTTTTCTTCAAATGCCTTATTTTCAAGATTGACTAATTCATTAATTTCACTTTCTTCAAATGATTTTCCAAATAAAGATTTTAATTGCATATTGATTTCATTTGATCCTGCATTGGCTAACTTTTTTGTTTTTTTAAGTTTTAAATCATTAATAATTTCATCTAGAAAATTTTCAGAATATTGCTTAGAGTCTTTATTTTCTATTACTTCATTTCTTTGCGAAAATATTACTTGCCTTTGATCGTTTAAAACATTGTCAAACTTCAGAAGTGTTTTTCTAATATCAAAATTCCTTGCCTCAACTTTTTGTTGTGCTCTTTCTAATGCTTTATTTATCCAAGGATGGTCTATACTCTCTCCATCTTTAAGTCCAAGTTTTTCAAGTATATTATTCATAGACTCAGACCCAAATATTCTCATCAAATCGTCCTCTAAACTTACATAGAATATAGAACTACCTTCATCACCTTGTCTGCCTGATCTTCCTCTCGCTTGATTATCTACTCTCCTACTTTCCATTCTTTCTGTACCAATGACAAACAACCCTCCCAATTTTTTTATTTCAGCTTTATCACTTTCATCCTGGCCTCCCAATTTGATATCTACTCCTCTTCCTGAAATACTTGTCGTGATAATTATTGAATTTTTTTTTCCAGCATCTGCAATAATTTCAGCTTCTCTTTGATGATTTTTTGCATTTAAAACTGTGTGTTTAATATTTTTTTTATCTAATAGATTTGAGAAGTGCTCAGATTTATTTATACTTGAAGTAAAAACTAATAATGGCTGTCCTTTAGAATTACATTCAACAATCTTACTAATTATTGCTTCATCTTTTTCATTACTTGTTCTAAATATTTGATCATTCGAATCTTTTCTTATCATTTGCTTATTAGTAGGAATCGACACTACTGGTAGATTATAAATTTCAAAAAACTCCTCTGACTCTGTTAATGCTGTACCAGTGCATCCAGCTATTTTCTTATAAAGTTTAAAAAAATTTTGGTAGGTAATTGATGCTAAAGTTTGATTTTCAGCATTAATTGTTAAATTTTCTTTTGCCTCTAGACTTTGATGAAGGCCATCACCAAACCTTCTTCCAGGCAACTGTCTACCAGTCTGCTCATCGATTATTATTATTTGCCCATCTTTTACAATGTAATCTCTACCACTTTGAAAAAGGTGGATTGCTCGTAATGATTGATTAACTAAATGAACAATATTAAGGTTTTCTGGATCATAAAAATTTTTATTTTTAAGTATTCCAGCATTGGAAAATATATTTTCAACATTATCCACTCCTTTATTAGTTAATAAAATATTTCTATCTTTTTCATCTATTTCAAAATCCTCTTCTTTCAAATTTTTCACAAGTTTATCAACAGCTATGTATTGATTAGTCTTATCTTCTGTTGCGCCTGATATTATTAGAGGTGTTCTAGCCTCATCAATTAAGCATGAATCAATTTCATCAACTATCGCATAATTATGTTCTCTTTGAACCATTGTCTCTTTGGAAAATTTCATATTATCTCTTAAATAATCGAAGCCTAATTCACTGTTAGTAGAATAAGTTATATCTTTTGAATAGTTTTCTTTTCTCTCCAAGTCATTTTGCCCAGTATTAATATATCCACAAGTTAAACCTAAAAACTCATAAATCTTCCCCATATTCTCACTATCTCTCTTAGCCAAATAATCATTTACAGTCACTATATGGACACCTTTTTTCTCTAGAGCATTAAGGAAAGCTGCAAGAGCAATGGTTAATGTTTTACCTTCTCCAGTTTTCATTTCTGCAATTTTATTCTCATGAATTACAACACCACCAATTAGCTGAACATCAAAGTGTCTTTCATTTCTAATTCTTTTAGAGGCTTCCCTAACCATTGAGAAAGCTTCAGGCAATACGTCGTCTAAACTTTTACCAATTTTAATATCTTCAATTAGTTTCTCGGTTTTTTTTGGAAACATTTCATCAGATAATTTTCCTAAATCTTTTTCTAAAAGATTAACTTTATTGACTATTTGTTGAATTCGGCCAAGTTCCTTTTCATTACCGCTTTTAATAAGCTTTGAAAATATATTAAGTGGGTTAAACATTTTGATATAAAATTAAATATTTGAAATATATAGTAACTAATTAATTATTTTAAATATCATGAAATTTAATATAAACAATTTTTTAAATACTAGCAGCCAAAGCTCTAAAATTGTTGATTTTCAGGATTTAGATCATATTGATGGAGTTTCAATTTCTGCAGTGAGCGCTGGCTTATATAAATTTAAGAGAGATGAATTAGTTTTATTTTATTTTAGAGATGGCGCAAATTATGCTTCTGTATATACCCAATCAAAATTAATATCAGAAAATCTAAAATGGAATAAAAAAATTAAAGCAAAAAAAATATTTGCATTATTAGTTAATACCCGGAATGCCAATGCATTAACAGGTCCAGAAGGCTTCGACGCATTGAAGAAAATTTCTTTAGACTTATCCTCAAAATTAACTGAGATACAGAAAAGAGATGAAGATGCTCCGAAAAAAATTTCTTCAAAAGAAATACTTTTTGGTTGCACAGGTACTATAGGAGAGAAATTTCCATTAGAAAAAATTAAAACTTCATTAGTAGAATTAGTTGATAAAATAAAATATACACAAAATAAATTAATCTGGATGAAAGCTGCAATGGGCATAATCACAACAGATTTAAAACCCAAAGTAGCAATGGCCGAAACAAAAATTGGTTCATCTACAATAAAAATATATGGAATTGCAAAAGGCTCAGGTATGATTTATCCAAATATGGCAACTACATTGGGTTATATATTTACTGATGCAACTATATCTTCATCAGTTTTAAATGATGTTTTAAAAAATAATATAAAGACAACATTCAATGCAATTACATGTGATGGTGACACAAGTACAAATGATATGGTTTCTATATTTTCAACAAGCAAAGTTAATCATTCAGAAATTAAAAAATATAGTGATAGTAAACTTAAAAATTTTAACAAGGCGGTTCATGACGTTTTATTAAATTTAGCTAAGCAAGTCGTTTCTGATGGAGAAGGAGCTTCTAAATTTATTTCTATTAATTGTATTAATTGTAGAACTGAGAAAGATGCAAAAAATATTTCTTTTAAAATCGCAAACTCATTATTAGTTAAGACAGCAATTGCCGGAGAAGATTCAAATTGGGGGAGAGTAGCCATGGCAATTGGAAACAGCGATTCTAAAATTAGCGAACATAAATTATCTATATCTTTTGGACCATATAAAATTTATCACAAAGGATCTTTATACAAATATTATGATGAAGAAAAAGTTATTGAATATATGAAAGGCAAATCAATAGAAATTGAGGTTGATATTGGTCAAGGAATTAAAAAATTTAAATCCTACACTATGGATTTAACAAAAAAATATATTGAAATAAATGCTGATTATAGAACTTAACTATATTGAAATTTCATAGAACAATATTTAAATATTAAATATGATTAAGTATTTGTTAAAATGTAAAGATTGTAAGCAAGAATTTGAAAGCTGGTTTAGTGCCTCCAATGAATACGATAGGTTGCTAAAATTAAAACTTTTGAGTTGTCAATTATGTGAGTCAATAAATGTTGAAAAGTCCTTGATGTCTCCTAATTTATTGAACACCAAGAAAAAAGAAAACTTAAAAGAAATAAAAAAATACAAGGAGGTTCGAAAAAAACTTTCTGATTACAAAAAATTTGTAAAAGATAATTTTGAGTATGTAGGAGAAAATTTTACCTATAAAGCAAGATCAATTCATTATGACAAAAAGAAACCAAAAAAAGGTATTTATGGTAGTGCTACACTTAAAGATGTTAAGGAATTAAGAGAAGAAGGAATAGATACTGACATTATACCCTGGATTGACAACGATAAAAATTAAACTTTTTTGAATTCTGAAATATAATTTACAGATTTGTCAGAAGTAACTGACCATTTATTTAAGATAGGATTAAAAGTCATTCCATCAATTTTTTTTAATTTTAATGAATTTTTTTTACAAATATCTGTTAAATACTCTGGTTTAACAAATTTCTCCCAATCGTGGGTTCCTATTGGAAGCCACTTTAAAACATATTCTGCCCCCACAATCGCAAATAAATATGATTTAAGTGTTTTGTTTAAAGTAGCAATGAACATCACACCCGATTTTTTTAAAAACTTTGAACTTTCTTTAATAAAAAAATTAACATCTTCAACATGTTCAACAATTTCCATATTCAAAATAATATCAAATCTTTTCTTAATTTTTAAATTTTCTGGAGAAGAATTATAATATTTAATTTTAAGTTTACTTTTTTTTAAATGATACTTAGCAACTTGTATATTTTTAAAAGAAGCGTCTATACCAACAACATCTGCTCCAAGTTTAGCCATAGGCTCTGAAAGTAATCCACCTCCACATCCAATATCTAAAATACTTAAGCCTTTAAATGGTTGAAGCCCTTTTTTAATTTTAAACTCAGATAAAATTGTATCTCTTATGTATTTTATTCTGATGGGGTTAAATTTATGTAATGGCTTAAATTTTCCATTAGGATCCCACCATTCCTCAGCTATTTTTGAAAATTTTTCTATTTCTTTTTTATTTATTGTGTTATTTTTCATTGTTTATTGACATTACAATCAAGATGTATTTTATCAATATATTTTAATTTATATTAAAAGAAATTATCAATGAAAATAATTGTATTAAAATTTGGAGGTACTTCAGTTGGTACAACTGATAGAATTAAAAAAGTTGCAAAGATTATTGCGAAATATAAAAAAAAATACAATGTAATCGTACTTTCCTCTGCAATGAGCGGTGTGACAAATAATTTAATCAATTTATCCAAAAAAATTAGCAAAAATTTCTCAGATTCCGAATATGATGTTTTAGTTTCATCAGGAGAACAAGTGTCATGTGCGCTAATTTCAGGAGAATTGATTAATAAAGGTTTCAATTCAAGATCCTGGATGTCATGGCAAATCCCAATTAATACAGAGGGAAAATATAAATTTTCAAGAATTAATAAAATTAATAAAAGTCAAATTTTGAGTTATTTAAAAAAAGGAGGTATCCCCATAATCACAGGATTTCAAGGTATCAATAATAAAAACAGAATAACTACTATTGGAAGAGGCGGCACAGATGCAAGTGCAATTATGTTTGCAAAGTTTTTCAATGCTGAAAAATGTATAATATACACAGATGTTGACGGTATTTATTCTACAGATCCAAATAAACTTAAGTCAGCTAAAAAAATAAAGGTTATATCCTATGAAGAAATGCTAGAAATGGCTTCACTAGGAGCTAAAGTTATGCAACCTCATTCAATTCAAGATGCAAGGTTGAATAGGGTAGATATAGAAGTGAGATCTTCTTTCACAGATAATGAAGGTACTTTAATTACAAAAAGAAAAAATATAATAAATAATAAGATTATAACTGGTATTTCAAATACAACTAATGATGCCAAAGTTACTCTTTTAGGTGTAAGAGATAAACCAGGTATTGCAGCGTCTATTTTTAAACCTTTGTCTGAAAATTCTATAAATGTAGATATGGTAGTGCAAAATATTTCTGCTAATGGAAAAGAAACTGACTTAACTTTCACAATAAAATCAGATGATCTAAGCAAAACAAAAAAGATTATTTTGCATAATAAAAATATAAATTTTAGAGATTTGATATTTGACAAGAATGTTTCAAAAGTATCAATAATAGGAGTTGGAATGGTTACCACCCCTGGTGTAACTTATAGAATGTTTCAGTCGCTAGCTAATCAAAAAATAAACATTCAAGTAATTTCTACCTCTGAAATAAAAATTTCAGTCTTGATAGATAAAAAAAATTTACGAAAAGCTATCTCTGCTCTTCACAAAGAATTTAAATTAAATAAATAATTTATGAACATTAGACCATTTAGGGAAATAAAAAGACGAAAAACAAAAGAAATTAAAGTTGGGCATGTAAAAGTTGGAGGAGATAATCCAATTTCTGTTCAATCAATGACTAATACGTTAACTAAAGATGTTAAAGAAACCGTAAAACAAATCGAACAAATTGAAGAAGCGGGAGCTGATATTGTAAGGGTATCATGTCCAGACGAAGACTCAACGAAAGCTCTTGGAGATATTATTAAAAATACTTCTATACCAATAGTTGCTGATATACATTTTCACTACAAAAGAGCAATTGAAGCAGCAGAGAGTGGAGCTGCTTGTCTTAGAATTAACCCAGGCAATATTGGAGATAAAAAAAAAATTAAAGACGTAATTTCTGCAGCAAAAAATAACAATTGTTCAATTAGAATTGGTGTAAATGCAGGATCTCTAGAAAAAGACTTATTGGAAAAGTATAAAGAACCTTGTCCTGAGGCTCTAGTAGAGAGTGCATTAAGAAATATTAATATTATTGAGGATTTCGACTTTTACGAATTTAAAGTTAGTGTCAAATCTTCTGATGTATTTTTATCTATTGAAGCTTATAGACAACTTTCTAAGGTTACTGATTATCCACTACATTTAGGTATCACGGAGGCAGGAACATTTTTACCTGGTAGTATAAAATCCTCTATTGGTTTTGGAACACTTCTTATGAGTGGTATTGGAGATACTGTAAGAGTTTCTTTATCTGACGATCCGGTAGAGGAGATAAAAGTTGGAAATGAAATACTTAAATCACTCAATTTACGAAATAGAGGAGTAAAAATTATTTCCTGTCCATCTTGTGCAAGACAAGCTTTTAATGTGATCGAAACTGTTAAAAAGTTAGAAGACAGACTTTCCCATATAAAAACTCCTATTTCTTTATCTATAATTGGATGTGTGGTGAATGGACCCGGTGAGGCAGCACAAACAGAGATAGGTGTTACTGGAGGAGGAAAAGGCAATAACATGCTTTATTTAAATGGAGTTGAAAGTGAAAAAATATCAAGTGATGAGATGATTTCCAAGGTTGTACAATTGGTTGAAGAAAAAGCAGAAGAAATTGAAAAAGCCAAATAATGGTACCTTTATCAAAAGTTCAAGATTTAATAGCAAAACATTCCAAATTGGAAAAAGAGCTATCATCACAAGCAATTGATAAAAAATCTTTTGCAGAGAAATCAAAAGAATATTCTGACCTAAGTGACATTATTAAAGAGGCAATTTCTTATTTTAATTTTCAGAATAATAAGGACGAATTGGAAAATTTAATTAATGATAAAAACATAGACAAAGAGATGAGGGATTTAGCAATTACGGAATTAAATGAACTTGTAAAAAATAATGAAAATGATGAAAAAAAAATTAAATTATTTTTACTACCTAAGGATGAAGCAGATACGAAAAATGCAATGATAGAAATAAGAGCTGGAACAGGAGGATTAGAAGCTAGTTTATTTGCATCTGATTTGTTTAAGATGTATGAAAAAGTAAGTCACAAAAAAAAATGGCTAATAGAAGTAATATCTATTTCTAAAAGTGATGCTGGTGGATTAAAAGAGGTTATTGCATCAATAAAAGGTAAAAACATTTATTCTTCACTAAAATATGAAAGTGGCGTTCATAGAGTTCAAAGAGTTCCTGATACTGAAACCCAAGGAAGGGTCCATACATCTGCTGCTACAGTTGCAGTAATGCCAGAAGCTGAAGAGGTTGATGTTAAAATAGAAGAAAAGGATTTAAGAATTGATGTATTTAGAAGTAGTGGCCCAGGTGGACAAAGTGTAAATACGACAGACTCTGCTGTAAGGATTACACATATTCCAACAGGAATAGTTGTTAGTCAGCAAGATGAAAAATCGCAAATAAGAAATAAAGAAAAGGGATTAAAAATCCTTAGATCAAGAATTTATGAGTTAGAACGACAAAAAAGAGATGAAGAAAGATCAAAAGATAGAAAAAGTAAAATTGGAACAGGAGACAGATCAGAGAGGATTAGAACATATAATTTTCCACAAGGAAGAGTAACAGATCATAGAATAAATTTAACATTACATAAATTATCTGAATTTATGGAAGGTGAAATATTTGACGAGATGATAGAAAACCTGGTCATTCAAGCTCAAGAAAATGAGCTCAGCAATATTTGAATATGAATTACAATCAAATTTTAAAAGATGGAGAAAATTTTTTAAAAACAAGTAATATTAAAAATCCAAATTTAGATACTGAGTTAATCTTGTCAAAAGTAATAAATAAAAAAAGAGAGGATATATTATTAAATAGCAATAACAAATTAAACAATACTGATTTAATAAAATTTAAAAAATATATATTAAGAAGACATTACAAAGAACCAATTGCATATATTCTTGGTTATAAACATTTTTGGAAATACAAGTTTTTAACTAATAAATCAGTTTTGATTCCAAGGCCAGATACTGAACTAATTGTAGAGGAAACTCTTAAACACTTACCAATCAATAAGTCAAAAAAAATTTTAGATGTTGGAACTGGTTCTGGATGTATAGCAGTTTCTCTGATAAAAGAGAGACCAAAGTGTGCAGCAACAGCCATAGATATATCCAGAAAAGCAATAAATGTTGCAAAAACTAATGCAAAATTACATCAGGTAGAAAATAAAATTAATTTTATTAATATCGATATTGACAAATTTAAATCTTATAACTATGATTTAATTATATCTAATCCCCCTTATATAAACAGTGTTGAATTAAATAGATTAGATGATGAAATAAAATTCCATGAACCTATGTTAGCATTATCGGGAGGTTCTGATGGATTAAGAGATTTAAAAAAAGTAATTACAAGAAGTAAAAAATTGTTAAAAATAAATGGAAGATTAATACTTGAAATTGGGCATAAACAAAAAAATCAATGTTCAAAAATATTAAATGAAAATGGCTATTATATTAATCAAATATCTAAAGATTTATCTGGAAAAGACAGATGTATAGTAAGTACTAAATTGTAATAATGAATAATTTCAAAAATAATAATAGAAGAGGTCGATTTAAACCAAATGGTGATAGAAGTTTTAGAAGAAACGGAAATGGTCATAAACCCAATGGTGATTTTGGCAATGGATCCTCTTTTAAAAGAAGACATCCAGGAAAAAATAATCAGAATGCTGCAAAACTTGTTGAGAAATATAATGATCTAGCTAGAGAGGCATTATCAAACGGTGATAAAATTTTGTCTGAAAACTACTTGCAACATTCAGAACACTTTTCAAGAATTCTTATTTCACAAGAAAATTTAAGAAATCCTCATGAAAATGTAGTAGATGCAAATACTAGCGAGCAAGCAAAGGTAGAGACTGAAAATAAAGAAGCAGAAAAATAATAACAAAATAAATTACATTTTAGATATAAGATCAGATTTTAGAACATCAATCTTAATCTTATTTACTTCAAATATTTTACGTTGATCACCTTTTAATATTTTTCCAGATGGAAGCTTAAGTTTTTGTGAATTTATTTTTCTTCCATTTTCAATAACCTCATAATGTAAATGTGGACCAGTTGAAAGACCTGTTGAACCGACATAACCAATTATTTGACCTTGTTTAACTCTAGTACCTTTCTTAATTCCTCTTCCAAACTTCGACATATGTGCATAAACAGTCTGATAAACTCTATTGTGTTTTATTTTTACACAATTTCCTCCACCACCACACCACTGAGCTCTGACTACCAAACCATCACCTGATGCAAGTATGGGTGTACCAGTTGGTGCAGCAAAATCGGTTCCCGTATGCATTTTTGTAAAACCTAAAATAGGATGTTTCCTTTTTCCAAATGAAGATGATAATCGGGCTCCATTTATTGGAGTTTTCATTAAAGTTTTTTTCATACTTTTTCCATTTTCATCAAAATAATCAATTTTGTTTTTTTCATACTCATGTCTATAAAGTTTAAGATCTTTATTTTGTAAATTTAAATTAGCAAATAATATATTGCCAGTTTCAATTACAATTCCATCTTTGTTCAAGAATTCCTCATATATAATTTGAAAACTATCATTTCTCCAAATATCTCTTTGAAAATCTACTTGAAAACCATATAGTCTTGCAAATTCAATAATAATATTTGGCTCAATTTTTAGACTTAAAGCAGATTGATAAAGGCTGTTAGTTATTATACTTTCTTTATAAGCTATTAGTTTGGTAAGCTCTTTTTCTAGTATTTTTGAATTAAAAATATTTTTTTTATGGTCTCTTTCATAATGTACCTCTTTTTTTTTGTTTAGCTCAACTATAAATTTTTCAATCTTAGGGTAATTTTTTTTATCTATTTTAAAAAATAATTTTTGATTAGGTCTTAATATTCTTATCTTTTTATTTTTTTTTACAGTTTCAAGAAATAATTTTTTTTCATTTTGTGGAATTTTAATTCTGGATATTAAACTTTCGTAATTGTCACCTTCTTTAACAATATACTCAAATTCTGAATATCTATCATGTAATTCAGAAGTTATTTTCGCAAATGTTTTTTGTAAGTAAAAATTGTCTAGCGTTTTTTTTAGTTTACCAAATTGAGAATTCTTATTTTCTTGTTGAAAAATTGTTACAAAAACTACTATTAAAATTAATAAAATTAACCATAAAATATATGAAAGTGATTTTGTTTTTCTTTTCAATTTCGTTAACACAATTTTTACAATAGATTAGAAATGTTGATTTATATGACTTTTTAACACATTTTTTGTTTATCTAAAAACTTGATTTATAAATTATTTCCAATATAAGCGTCACACTCAACATATAAAAAATGTTATTTATTGGGCTTTATAGTTCAATTAGCTATTAAAAACGTAAATATTTTAAGAAGAGAAGTGTGGACGGTTAAGGTTACCAAAATTTGTCGTACACACTTCAACATTATACGAATATTATTCTTAGTATTTGTATAGAAGCTAGTGTGCGCCGTTTTTAAACTTGAGAGTTTGATCATGGCTCAGAACGTACGCTGGCGGCACGCCTTATACATGCAAGTCGAACGAAGTAGTAATACTTAGTGGCAGACGGGTGAGTAACATGTAGGTATCTTCCCTTTGGTGAGGAATAACACGAGGAAACTTGTGCTAATACCTCATAAGTCTTTACGGAGAAAGCTTTATGCGCCGAAGGATGAGCCTGCACTTGATTAGTTTGTTGGTGGGGTAAAGGCCTACCAAGACTGTGATCTATAGCTGATCTGAGAGGATGATCAGCCACATTGGGACTGAGACACGGCCCAAACTCCTACGGGAGGCAGCAGTAGGGAATATTGCACAATGGAGGAAACTCTGATGCAGCGATGCCGCGTGAGTGAAGAAGGCCTTTGGGTTGTAAAGCTCTTTCGTCGGGGAAGAAAATGACTGTACCCGAATAAGAAGGTCCGGCTAACTTCGTGCCAGCAGCCGCGGTAATACGAAGGGACCTAGCGTAGTTCGGAATTACTGGGCTTAAAGAGTTCGTAGGTGGTTAAAAAAGTTGGTGGTGAAATCCCAGAGCTTAACTCTGGAACTGCCATCAAAACTTTTTAGCTAGAGTATGATAGAGGAAAGTAGAATTTCTAGTGTAGAGGTGAAATTCGTAGATATTAGAAAGAATACCAATTGCGAAGGCAGCTTTCTGGATCATTACTGACGCTGAGGAACGAAAGCATGGGTAGCGAAGAGGATTAGATACCCTCGTAGTCCATGCCGTAAACGATGTGTGTTAGACGTTGGAAATTTATTTTCAGTGTCGCAGCGAAAGCATTAAACACACCGCCTGGGGAGTACGACCGCAAGGTTAAAACTCAAATGAATTGACGGGGACCCGCACAAGTAGTGGAGCATGTGGTTTAATTCGAAGATACGCGCAGAACCTTACCAACACTTGACATGTTCGTCGCGACTCTAAGAGATTAGAGTTTTCGGTTCGGCCGGACGAAACACAGGTGCTGCATGGCTGTCGTCAGCTCGTGTCGTGAGATGTTGGGTTAAGTCCCGCAACGAGCGCAACCCTCACTTTTAGTTGCCATCATTTAGTTGGGCACTCTGAAAGAACTGCCAGTGATAAGCTGGAGGAAGGTGGGGATGACGTCAAGTCCTCATGGCCCTTACGTGTTGGGCTACACACGTGCTACAATGGCATTTACAATAGGAAGCAAGGTGGCGACATCAAGCAAATCCTAAAAAAATGCCTCAGTTCGGATTGTACTCTGCAACTCGAGTACATGAAGCTGGAATTACTAGTAATCGCGGATCAGCGCGCCGCGGTGAATACGTTCCCGGGTCTTGTACACACCGCCCGTCACACCATGGGAGTTGGTTCTACCTTAAGGCAAGGTTTAAAACCCTTGACTACGGTATAGTCAGCGACTGGGGTGAAGTCGTAACAAGGTAGCCGTAGGGGAACCTGCGGCTGGATTACCTCCTTTCTAAGGATGATTAAGGATTATTTCTTAATCTAAATAATTTAACAGGTTAATGTTGACCGTCCTCATTTCTCTTTTTAAAATTGTGTTTCTCCTTTTTGCATAAAAGGGCCGGTAGCTCAGTTGGTTAGAGCACACCCTTGATAAGGGTGGGGTCGAAAGTTCGAGTCTTTCTCGGCCCACCATAAACTGGGGGATTAGCTCAGCTGGGAGAGCGCCTGATTTGCATTCAGGAGGTCAGCGGTTCGATCCCGCTATCCTCCACCAAGAAACACATAGCTATTTTTTTTGTGAATATTTTATAATTATTATCAATATCTATATCCGATTGTTCAATGATATGAACAATCAATTAATATTCGAATAGATGAATATTAAATAAAAATTTGATTCAACACAGAATTTTTTTCTGTGCATAAATCAAGCGTTTAAGGGCGTGTGGCGGATGCCTTGGCACTGAAAGCCGACGAAGGACGTGGTATACTGCGATAAGTTGCGGGGAGCTGTATGCAAGTTTTGATCCGTAAATTTCCGAATGGGGAAACCCACCACTTTATGTGGTACTTTAAACTGAATACATAGGTTTAAAGAGACAACCCGGAGAACTGAAACATCTAAGTAACCGGAGGAAAAGAAATCAATTGAGATTCCGTAAGTAGTGGCGAGCGAAACCGGAATAGGCCAGTAGATTTGTTAAAAAAATTTGAATAGTTTGGAAAAGCTAACCACAGAGGGTGATAGTCCCGTATGAGTAATGTTTAACAAATTTCATGAGTAAAGCGGGACACGTGAAATCTTGCTCGAATATAGGGGGACCACCCTCTAAGCCTAAATACTCTTCAGTGACCGATAGTGAACTAGTACCGTGAGGGAAAGGTGAAAAGAACCCCTATTAGGGGAGTGAAATAGAACCTGAAACCGCATGCCTACAATCAGTCGAAGCTCTTTTTAGAGTGACGGCGTACCTTTTGTATAATGGGTCAGTGACTTAATTTATAAAGCAAGCTTAAGCCATCTAGGTGTAGGCGTAGCGAAAGCAAGTCTTAATAGGGCGATTAGTTTTATGGATTAGACCCGAAAACGAATGAGCTTACCATGAGCAGGTTGAACGCAAGGTAACACTTGCTGGAGGACCGAACCAGTTGACGTTGAAAAGTCTTTGGATGACTTGTGGTAAGGGGTGAAAGGCCAACCAAATTCGTAGATAGCTGGTTTTCCGCGAAAACTATTTAGGTAGTGCGTTGAATAAATATGCGTTTAGAGGTAGAGCACTAAATGGGCTAGGGGGAAGAGATTCTTACCAAACCTAATAAAACTCCGAATGCTAATCGTAGTTCTTCAACAGACAGACTGTGGGTGCTAAGGTCCATGG
>CABYJT010000005.1:0-5000 GCA_902519455.1 uncultured Pelagibacteraceae bacterium | reverse complement strand
ACGTGTTAAAAAATAATTTAAGAATTGGCATTTTTTGGGAACAATTTGAATGGGGTGGAGTCGACACTCACATAAAATATTTATTAGAAAGTTGGATTAATAGTGATGACCGATTTACCATATATTTTAATAGTGAAAATAAAGGAGCCATAAGATTAAAAAATGAAATGAATGCAAAAGATATTATTTTTAAAGAACATAATTCTTTATTTACTTCAAAAGGTAGTTTCTTTTCTTTTTTAGTTAATCCAATTAAATATATTATTTCTATTTTTAAATATTGTAAAATCCTAAAGCATGAAAAATTAGACGTGATAATCTGTCAAAATGGTGGTTACCCTGCAGCATATGGAGTATTAGCAGCTATTGCTGCTGCATATAAAGTGAAGATACCTGCAAGAATATTAGTTATTCATCATCAAGCAAGAAAACCAATTTTATTCACAAGTTTATTTAGAGGATTTGTAGATAAAATAACTTCAAAAGTGAGCTCAAGTATTGTTTGTGTTTCAAAAGCTACACTTGAATCTTTAAAAAAATCTACTTTTTTGTTAGAAAATGAAAATATCCACTCGGTTGTTATTGATAACTGGGTACCAACTTTTAAAGATAAAGAAAAAAAAAATCTCTTTGATAAAAAAGATGATGAAAAATTAATTGGAGTTTTAGGGCGTATTGAGGAATACAAAGGTCATAGGGACTTAATTTATTCTTTTTCAAAATTACCAGACAAAATTAAGAAAACTAATAAGATTCTTATAATTGGAAAAGGAAGTGATGAAAATACCCGAGAACTTAAGACAATTATTAGAAAGTTGAATTTAGAAAATGAAGTCTTGCTTAAAGGGTATGTTGAAGACAAAATCGAAAATATTATAAGTAGTATTGATTTATTGGTAATGCCAACTAGAAGTTTTGAGGGATTTGGATATGTTATTGCAGAAGCTATGGGCATAGGAACTCCTGTTTTGGCAAGTAATGTTGGCGCAATTAAAGAATTCTTGAGCAAAGAAGAGGGAGAAATTTTTGAACCTGGTAATATCAATCAATTAGCAGAATGTATTATTGATTTTAATAATAATAATAAAAAATGGATTGAAAAATCAAAAAAAGCTAAAATAAAAATAATTGAAAAATTTAATCCAAAAAAAACAGTCAGTGAATTTAGAAATCATATCTATCAAAAATATTTGGAAGGTACAAAGTAATTTTTATATAAATGAATATAGACAAGATTAAAATTGTAAAACTAAAAGTATTGAATAATCCAAAAGGTGATTTATTAAAATATTTAGATAAAAAAAATAAATATCTAAAAAAATTCGGAGAAACTTATTTTACTGAAATTAAAAAAAAAAATATCAAAGGCTGGAATTATCACAAAAAATTATATTCGTTAATTGCAGTTCCTTATGGAAAGGTTAGATTTACATTTGCTGAAGACATAAAAAAAAGAAAAAGAAAAATAGTAATAGGAAAAAAAAATTATCATTTAATTGTAGTGCCACCTAGATTATGGTTTAAATTTGAGTCAATCACTAACTTTTCGCTAGTTGTAAATACTTTGAATGATGTCCACAGATCCTCAGAAACAGTAAAAATTCCAGTATTAAAATAATTAAATTATAATTATATACAGGCTCTTTTAATTTTTTTACTTAATTCAAATATTTTATCATCATTAGGAAGTATAGAATATCTTCTGCAAATCAATTTCCTTGATTTTTGCAACTCTTTATTACCCCACCATTTATCAATTTTATCAAATTTTAAAATTAAATCATCGACTAGTTTTTCTACAGATTGATGAAAAATTTTATTCTTTTTACAAAAACTCAAAAAATCTTTATTTTGTTTATTTTTTAGGTTTTTTGAATCAGCCCATAAAAACATGGTTGGTATATTTAAAGACAGATTTTCATAAATCCCAGTCGAGTTATAAAAATAAATCACTAAAGATTTCTTTTTAGTTAATTCAAATATATCTTTCCGATGACTGGCAATATTTAATTTTTCTGACTTTATATAATTTTTTTCTAATCTTCTATATTTGGTATCATCTTTAACCCTAAAGTAGGTATTATCCAAAATTCTTTTGGGTAATAATTTTGTAAATTTCATGAGATTATCAAATATAATTTTATGCTCATAACTTCGATCATATGTCTCATTATTATGACCTCTGCCTTTACATATTACCAAAATTTCATTTTTTTTTTCAAAGTTCTCTTTTTTTCCAGTTAATTTAAAATTAAAAGCTGAAATACCTTTTTTATTATTAAACTTTTTACCCCAATAAAAAAATTTATCACATGTGTTATATTCATTACCCATTTCTTTCAAAATATAATTAGAATGAAGTGATCCATGTTGAAAAATAAAATATTTGCTACCTTTGGAAACCTTAAATGCTGTCCATATTTTAAATATTTCATCAAAGTCATATGAATTAGCTGTAATTATTGCTTTTGGAGATTCAGGCCACGAAAGTTCCTTAACTTGTTTTTTCAAAATATTGAAATTTTCCAGATAACAAGAGGGTATAATCTTTGGTATAAGCATTCTAACAACACTTTCAACTTCTGATACATTATTTCTTTTTAAGTTTAAAATCTCTCTCTTTTTTTTATCAAATCGATGATTGAGACTTTTATAATCAATTATGGTTTTGAATGTGGGTATTTGACCCAAAAAAAAGTTTAACTTGGCCTCATAAAATTTAGACATATAAGAATTATAAATAAAATAACTGTTTTTTTTATTAAAAACATTCGCTAATTTTTCAATTATATTTAAAATAAAAGTGTTTAACCACTTCTTCTTTTTTTTATTTGTTCTTATTTTTATAAAATTATTTTTAGTTTTGTGATGTAAAAGTTTAATTTTATTATTGAAACTAATTCTTAAGATATTTGAAATTAAATTAAAATTCCATTCATCATCGTGTGTACAATATTCAAGAGTATAAGAATCTTTTGGATTTAAATAATATTCATCAATATGAGATGCAGTTGTTATTAAATTTTTATTTGATTTTAAGACATTTTCTAAACATTTATACCGATAAAAAATTATTTTAATAATTCTTTTAATACAGTGACCTAAAATTATATTCCAGCATCTATTACTTAGGTTTAATCCATGATACTCGTTGAGCTTAAGTGTTAAATCGTTTAAAATTTCTTTATTTAAATTATTTACAAATTTTTCATTTTTATTTCTTTCTTTTAAGGTTGTTGCAAATGGTTTTAAGTCTCTTTGAACAACGTTACTATTTAATTTTGAGATATTTGGATGATTTTTTAAACATTTATATGCATCTAAAAGATCAATTATACTATTACGTGGAAACTTATTAAATAGTTTACTAAAGAATTTATAATCATCAATTTCATCAAGTGTCATTCTATAATTTTCTGATTTATATTGATGGTCAACCTTGATTTCTTTCACATTAAAAATTTCAGGGCGATTTATCAGATACCCCCATATTTCAGTATCAACTTCTTCTTTGATGCTGCATACAGTTTTTAAAGCTTTTGTATTTATTGCATAAATATTGGCTCCAACAGGCAATCCAGTAGTGTATATAAAGTCAATTGTTTTATCTGATATAATTTCATGCGTAATCATATTTGCATGGTATATTGAAAATAGTGGATTATCTGCAGTTATCCCGACAAAATAATCCATCTGGTATAGCTCTGCTGCATGCAATAATCTTTGAAGTACATCTTCAGGACTACCATTATAATAAAAGATATTATTTTCTTTAGCTATTTTAACTAAAGGCAAATCTTGGTTTAAATATGAAGTGCACAATACTATATCAGTACATTTTTTTATTTTTTTGGCTCTTTGAATTATTCTTTCTATAACTGAGTAACCATTTAAAGACTTTAGTATCTTAAATTTTAACCTAGTTGATTTTAATCTTGCTGTAATTAAAAAACCAATATTCACTATATTATTTTTTAATAAAATGCCTACTCATTAATACTGTTCCCTTTTTAAGATCAGTTTTCAATTTTTTACCAATTGATTTAATAATATCTAATTGAGACATATCTGATATTTCTTTGGTTCTAATAAATTTGATTTTATCTAGTGTTAAAGTTTTACTTTTTTTTACATTTGAATTTAATACTGCTGCTTTTTTCATAGGACCAAACTTTGAGTAACTCAACTCCCCTGAATTCATAGACAAAGAACCGTCACCATTTAATTTATTAAGTATGTTAATTTTTTTATGTAGTTTATTAAACATGCTAAGTGATATTGCAGCAGGCCAGTCTATTCTTTTTTGCCCGAAATGTGTTGTTACATGCTTTTCTATATATTCCATGCCACTCGCAGCACCTAATAGTGTAATTAGTTCATTATGTTCATTATTTCCAGCTGTATGATCAGCATAACCAAATTCTAAATTATCAAATAATTTCATTAACCTTCTTATCTTATTAAGGTTAACATCCTCGTATACTGTTGGATAATTTTGAAATCCAAACATAAGTATAGTATTTGGATGTTTTAAAAAGTTAATTGCACTTTCTATTTCATCAATGCTTGTGCCGCCTACTCCTAATACAATCTTTGTTTTTTTTTTTATAATTTTTTTTAATTTTTTAAGCAAGAATATGTCATTTAGACAAACTGAGTGTATTTCTGCATACTCTGGATTCAAAGATAAGCCAAACTCTATCGCTTTTGTATCGTTCATCAACAACATAAGCTCTTTATTTTTATTACGGACAATTTTTATTAATTTTTGCCATTGACTTTTACTAAATAGCATTGGTTTTTGTAATTTATAATTTTCGTGATCAGTATTCATATATTCTTCTAGATCTAGTGTAATATGCATCTTTATTATATCTGCATTTGTTTTATCGACGATTTCTTTGACTAAATTCATCATGAAACTATAATCACCTTCATGGTGCCAAGCTGTTTCTGCAATTAGTTTCATTATATTTTATTTATTGTTTTAAAGTAAAAAT
>CABYJT010000004.1 GCA_902519455.1 uncultured Pelagibacteraceae bacterium | reverse complement strand
TTTGAAAGTGATTCTTGCAATTCTTTATTAGAAATATAGCCTTTAGCATTTCCTTGTTTATCAACTACCTCACAATTAGAGTTACTACAAACAACTTGAGGTAGAAATTCCTCTATAAATTGGTCTTCTTCAACTTTTATTAAGTTTGATTTGTCAATATCATCTGATTGATTTACTGGTTTCATTATAATTTTTGCTTTTATAACCTTTGTTCTATTTACGTCTTTAACAAATGCCTCAACATATTCATCAGCAGGGTTCATTATGATTTCTACAGGTGTTCCTACCTGTACAAGTTTTCCTGCATTCAAAATTCCAATATGATCTCCTAACCTTAATGACTCATCAAGATCATGAGTAATAAATACTATTGTCTTTTTTAATTCTGATTGGAGGTCTATAAGTTGTTTCTGCATATCACTTCTAATTAAAGGATCTAATGCAGAAAAAGCTTCATCCATTAACATAATGTCTGTGTTAGTAGCCAAGGCTCTTGCAAGACCTACTCGCTGTTGCATACCTCCAGAAAGTTGTGCAGGATATTGATTTTCAAATCCAGTCAAACCGACAGACTCGATCTTTTCCATAGCAACAGAATTTCTCTTTTCAACCTCCATACCTTGCATTTCGAGTCCGTAACCAACATTTTGTAAAACTGTTTTATGTGGGAATAGCCCAAATCGTTGAAATACCATACTCATTTTCTGTCTTCTAAACTCAATTAACTGTTCTTTGTTTAGAGTAGTAACATCTTTGCCTTCTACTAAAATTTCTCCAGAGGTTGGGTCTATTAATCTATTTAAATGTCTAATTAGTGTTGATTTTCCTGATCCAGACAAACCCATACAAACAAATGTTTCACCTTCTTCAATTTTTAAAGATACATTATCTAATCCAACTGTATGTCCAGTTTTTTCTAGAACATCTTCTTTTGAAGCTCCTTCTTGTACCATTTTAAGAACACTATCAGGTTTTGGACCGAAAATTTTGTATACGTTATTGATTTCGATTTTAGACATTTATTTAAAGTTTAGTTCTTTTAGTACATCAAAGCAAATCAACAATAAAATAACTTTATTAAATTCAACTATTAATTGAATTGAAATTTTTTTGATTTTAGATAATTATTTATTATGAATTCTATTTCTAAAATCACAAAAAACAGCACTTATTTACAAATTACTTGGAATGATGGTGAAGAAAGTAAATTTAATTACATGTGGTTAAGAGATAATTGTCCTACTGCACATGATAAAGACTCAAGACATAGAATGTTTAATATCTTAGAGGTATCAAAAGAAATAAATCCCAAAAAATATTCTTTAAATGGTGATGGCAAATTAGAAATAGAGTGGAGTGAGGGTGACCACACAAGTTATTATGATCCTAAGTGGTTGAGAGAAAATTGTTATACAATTAAAAATAAACAAGAATATGTCTCACCTTATCATCTTTGGAATAATAATTTGGAAAAAGAATTTTCGTCGATATGTATTGAACATGATGAAGTAATTAATTCTGATGAAGGATTAATAAAGTGGTTAGAACTATTACATCATAAAGGTATAGCAATAGTAAAAAATTCACCAACAGAAAAAAAATCAGGTTTTGATATTCTTCATAGAATAAGTCACGTAAGAGAAACCTTTTTTAAAACCCCTTTTGAAGTAATCAATATTCCAAAACCAAATAATTCTGCTTACACAGCTCATGCTTTAAGAAACCACATGGATTTACCTTGGTTTGAATTACCGCCTGGTTATCAGTTTTTACACTGTTTAGTAAATGATGCAAAGGGTGGAGACTCTTCTGCGATTGATGGCTTTGCTGTTGCTGATTATTTGAGGAAAAATGAAAAAGAGATTTTTGAAACATTAATCTCTGTACCACTAAAGTTTAGAGATAAGGATTATACTCAAGAATCTCACCGAAGCTTTCATGCCCCAGCAATTAGTTTAACAAAAGACAAAGATTTTCATGATATTAGATTTAGTGTTGCAACTATGGATGCATTAGACTGCCATCCAGACCAAATGGATAAAGTTTATAAAGCTCACCACAGATTTGGTAATCTTTTACATGATGACAAATTTCAAATTAAATTTCGACTAGGACCAGGAGACATATTTTCTTTTAATAATAGACGTGTTTTACACGGCAGAACAGCTTTTGATCCAAATTCAGGTCATCGTCATCTTCAAGGGTATTATCTTGATAGAGATGAGATAATTGGCAGATTAGAATATCTTAAACAATATAAATCATAAATTTTCAAATATAAGGTTATTATTTTCATTATATTTTAAAAATTCTTTTTGAGTTTTTATTGTATAGTAATATTTTTCCTGACTCATTAGTTGCACTTTCTTATTATCTAAAAACTTCTTATCTAATATTAGATATTTTATTTTTTTATTTAACCCATATTTTAAAATCGATTTAACACTGTCTTTATTAGAAAATGATATCCCAACTTTAACTTTAGAATTAAGCTTTAAAAGATCATAGATATTTTTGTGCTTGAAAGAGATAAAAATACATTTTTTAAATACTCTAGTCTCATATATTAATTTAGATAACAGCTTTTTATTTAGTAATGGTTTTATCTCTATAAAAATAGGAAATTTGTTTTTTGATAGCTCTAAAACTTCTTTTAGAAGAGGTATTTTAAATTTTTTTAAATCTGTATAATTAATATTTTTAATACTCTGATTAATTTTAAAAATTCTTTTTAAAGTAAAATCATGAAAACACACAAATTTATTATCCTTAGTTGCGTGAATATCAGTTTCAATTCCATATTTTCTTTTAAATGATACTTTAAATGACTCTAGACAATTTTCTTTGTAATTTTTATTTACAATTCCTCGATGAATTATATGCATGTAAAAAAAAAGGGCTCTGTTTTCACAAAGCCCTTAATTATTTTTTAAAGTTTAAATTTTAGTTAGGTAACCAACTTTTCCACTTATCTGGATTGTTGTCTAACCATTCATTCACAACTTCTTTTACATCTCTTTTTTTGATGTCAACTTCAACAAGCATCTTAGCTTGATCTAAGTTGTCTAATTTCATTCTTTCAAAAAAAGCTTTTGCTTTAGCATGTTCTGGTTTTGCAAATGTATCAGGATTTCCATAGTTCATAGTATAATCTTTATCCCAACCAGTTGCTGGCCATCCATCTGTACCACAAGTCTTCCAGTTGTTTGCTTCAGTAAATGTATCTCCTGCACAAGTTTTGTAGTCAGGAAGACCTACTCCTACCATATCAAACTCACCAAAGAACCAGTGTGGTGACCATAGGTATAATAAGAATGGCTCTTTTCTCATGTAAGCAGCTTTAGCTTCTGCAACAGCAGCAGCCTCTGTTCCTAGTTCATCTGCTTGAAAGTCAATTCCTAAAAGATCTAATCTTTTTTGGTCATGACAGTTCCAACCAGCTACAGGACATCCAATTAATCTTCCTTTACCACCTGTTTCAATAGTAGCAAACTCTTTTTTATGTTTGTTTAAATCTCTCCAAGATTTAATTCCAAATTTTTCAGCTGCATATCTTGGGATCCAGTAATCAGACATACCGATAATTCCAGTTGTTCCTAAAAGATCAACTGTTCCATCTCCCTTATATGATTTTACAACTTTACCATCATAAATTAAATCTTCGTTAAACATAACATCATCTGCTTCTGCATAACTTGGCCAGCTTTCACAAGCAAAATCAAGTTCACCAGCAGCAATTGCTTCCCATAATCCAGTTCCTGAAGGGAATACTGTTTGTTTAACTTTGTAGCCCATTTCTCTTTCAAGAATTCCTACTGCAACTTCACAAGTAATTATTCCACCTGTCCAGTCAGCAATAGCAGCATGTAATCTTTTTGCATTTGCCTGAGTAAGACTAGCAAATAAAATTACGAAAGATAAAAATAGAGCTGATATTGTTTTTGATAATCTCATTTATTTCCTCTCATTTAATTAATTAAAGGTACATTTTAAAACAAAAACTAGTAGTTTGTAAACTGAGAAAAATGTAACTTTTTCTGGATTTTATAAACCCAAGGCTTCTCTTTGCTTTTTTGTCCAAGCAAGTGATATTCTATCTATAATTATTGCTAATAATACTATTCCTATACCTGCGGCCAAACCTCTCCCAGTATCTGATCTGGCTAATCCATTAAATACTTCTAAACCTAGTCCCTTTCCGCCAATTAGAGGTGTAACTATTTGCATAGCAAAAGCCATAATTACTGTTTGATTAAATCCAATCACTAAACTTGGAACTGCTAAGGGAAATTTAATTTTGTTTAAAGTTTGTAATAACGTACCACCAAATGATCGCGAAACTTCTGAATAGGTTCCAGATACTTGAGTTAAACCTAAAGAAGTTAATCTTATTATAGGTGGAATAGAGTATATAACTGTTGCCAATATAGCTGAAACAACTCCTCCTCCAAAAAACATTAATACGGGAATTAAATAACAGAAGTAAGGTAATGTCTGCATAGCATCTAATACAACGTTTTGAACATTTCTAAATCTCTCATTATAAGATGCGATTATTCCTAGAGGTACTCCAATTATAAAACACAAAGCTACAGAAACCAAAACAGATGATAGTGTTATCATTGATTGGGGCCATATCCCACAAGCACCAATAAATAATAATAATAAAGCAGTGATGATTGCAAACCTTATACCAACAGTGAAATACCCAATTGCAGAGAATACACCTAATGTATACCACCATGGCACATGAGTTAAGAATATGTCAAGCGGGCGCAAAAGTTTAAGATAAACAAACCCTCTAAGAGCTTTAGTAAAAGCTATAAAGCCAGGATTTACCGTTAAAGAGTCAACAGCATTAGAAATTGGTTGCCTAATTGACAATCTCCATTCCTCAGGAAAAGATCCTATACTAATCATGTAAGAGTCGATAAAGGAAATTGCCAGAATAAGTAAAAATGAAGGTATGATATAATATCTTCTTGTTATAGCTTCGCTTATATCTCTTGCAGTATTTTTATTTGATAATGAAATACAAAATTCAAATACATAAGCAATTGACCTTGTTAAATTAATACAGACAAAATTAGTTAATCCACTTATAAATTCTAAAGGTTTTTCTATAACTCTAGCAATTAAATATTTTTCCCAAGATTGAGGGAGTAAATAAAATTTTTGAACATTTGAGGGTAGAGATTGTTCTGTTTTACTGAAAGACATACTAAATCTATCAAACATTATTGCCATAAATAGAATACACAGCCCACCTTCCATCGCCCAACCAACGTCTAGTCTTCTAATTGCTTGCCACACTTGACCGCCAATTCCTTCCGCTCCGATAAAACATGCAAGAACCACAAGTGCCAATGCCATCATAATAACTTGGTTAATTCCCATCATTATACTTGGTAATGAAAGTGGAATTTTAATTTTAAATAAAAGCTGTAATTTGCTTGAACCAAATGAAGTTGCAGACTCTATTGTCTCCGCTGAAACTTGTCTAATTCCTGTATTTGTTAATCTAATTATTGGAGGCATGGAATAAATCATAGTGGCCAATATAGCTGGAGCTCCTCCAATACCAAAAAAGAATAGAGCAGGAAACAGATAAACAAATGCTGGCATCACCTGCATTGTATCTAAAATAGGTTTCATAAAATTTTCAAATCGATCACTCTGAGAGCACATAACTCCCAAGGTTACACCCACAACTACACACATTAATACAGACAAGCCCATCAATGCTACAGTTTGAAGGGATGGTTCCCACATACCTGTAGCACCCCAAAAATAAATTACGAATAAAGAATATAGACCCAATCTCAAGCCACCTGCAATTAAACAAGGTAAAAATATTAATGCCGCAATTAAAAGCCAAGGAGAGTCGAGAAGAAAGTCTTCAACAAAATAATAAATATTTTTAATGTAACTAGCTATTATTTTCGTAATCCATCTATAATTTTTTTTTAAATAATCTTCACCTTCATTAACCCATGCAGTAAATGTAAATTGATCAGTTACTACCTTTGGCATTTTTGATGGACCCTCACTTTGAAAGGATAACCATAAAGCAACTAAAAAAGTTAATAGAACTAAAGAATATGTAATTATATTTTTAGATGAAGTTGATTTACCTTGAATACTTGAGACTTCAGATGACATAATTATTTAAAATTTTAAAATAAATAATTTTACTTTTAAAGGAAAATATTGTCTATTTTTATGTTATTAAAATAACAAAATATGAGCAATCAAGCAAAAATAACTTGTACTAATGTTTGGAAATTATTTGGCCCAGACGAAAAAAGAATTATTAAAGATTTAGATAAAAATTTATCAATAAAAGAAGTTCAAGAAAAAACTGGACATGTCGTTGCCGTTAAAGATGTAAGCTTTTCAATTGAGAAAGGTGAAACATTTGTTGTAATGGGTTTATCTGGAAGTGGAAAATCAACTTTAGTTAGATGTATTTCACGATTAATTGAACCAACTTCTGGTACAGTTAAAATGGATGATGTTGATGTAACAAAAATGAATGGAAGAGACCTTTTAGATTTAAGAAGAAATAAAATGAGTATGGTTTTTCAACACTTTGGATTATTCCCACATAGAACAGTAGTTGAAAATATTGGTTATGGACTAGAGATTAGAGGTAACAAAAAAAATGATCGAATAGAAAAGTCAATGGAGGTTTTAAAAATGGTAGGCTTGGAAGGTTGGCACAATAATTATCCAAGAGAACTTTCTGGTGGTATGCAACAAAGAGTTGGACTAGCAAGGGCACTTGCAGTTGATCCAGAAATCTTAATTTTTGATGAACCTTTTTCTGCACTTGACCCACTAATTAGAAGAGAAATGCAGGATGAATTGTTAAAAATTCAAGAAAAACTTCAAAAGACAATGGTTTTTATTACGCACGATTTCTTAGAAGCCATAAAGATGGGAGATCATATTGCTATTATGAAAGATGGAGAGGTTTCACAAGTTGGTACTCCAGAGGAAATTGTTGCAAATCCTAAAGATCAATATGTAAAAGATTTCTGTGAAGATGTTCCAAAATATAAAGTATTAAGTGCAAGCAAGGTAATGAGAGAAGATTGTTGTGATGATACAAAAAAATTGTTTGAAGATGGATCTAATAATATTCCACATGATTCAAAAATTGAGACATTGATTGATAAACTAGTTGATACAGATCAGAAATTTCCAGTCGTAGATACAGATACAGGAAAATTGATTGGTGAAATTGATAGAGCAATAGTTATGAAGTCAATGAAGTCTGCTAATTAATCTCTCTACTTACCTTAGTACTTTTTTGTTTAACCTTATCTCTCCAAATAATTATCATTCCTGCAAACACAATCACAAAAACTCCAGGAAATAATTGTTCCCAAGGCGCCTCATTAAAAAACCACCAACCTAAAACAAAAGATGATGGGATACCAAAATATTCAAAAGATGCCATCTTGCTTGCAGAAATTAATCTATAAGCATAAATAAAAAGTATTGCAGCAGTCCCTCCTAGTATTCCAGTCAATACCATTAACAGAAAGTCTTGAGTACTTTTAATATCTGTATGTCCAGTGGTTGCTAAAAATAATATTATTCCACCAATTACATTAAAGATTAAAGTATAAAGTTGTATTTTTGCCGTTGAGTGCCCATTTGGTATAAATTTTAAAATTATAACTGTAAAAGCCCAAGCAATTGCAGTTAATATTGGAAATATTGAATAAAAACTAAATATGTCGCTTCCTGGCTGAACAATTAAAACAACTCCAAAAAATCCAATAAATATTGCTGACCATCTATAAATACCCACTTTATCATTTAAAAAAATTATTGATAAAATTACTATGAAAAATGGTGACGAAAATGTAAGAACCATTGCAGTTGCAAATTCAAGGTTAATTACTGAAATAAATATGAAGATATTCATAGACAAGAAAGCAAGTCCTCTTAAAAAGCTTAAAATTATAAATTTGTTGTTTAAATTTTTGAAAATTGAGAAATACTCTCTTGTAAATAGAATTAGAACAAAAAGAGGAATAACACCTGCAATATTTCTAAAAACAGCAAGCTGAATTACCGAATACTCATCTCCTAAAAACTTAATTACAACCATATACATGTCTACGCATAGAATTGCTAAGAGCATTGTAACTATTGCCAGATAAGTATTTTTTAAATCTGTTTTTTCGGACGAAATATTCATTTATAATTTTTTAAAATTGTATACTTTATCTAGGATATGCAAAGTTTTAAACTTAATGAAACTGATATTCTATCCAATCAAGATTGGACGTTTCCTACTAACATTGCTTATGGTCCTGGTAGATTAAAAGAAATAGGAAGTATCTGTAATAATTTAGATATTAAAAATCCTTTAATAGTTACAGATAAAGGAAGCCCAAAATTACCATTTGTAATAAATTTACAAAGCTATCTAAATAGCTCAAATATAAAATCAGATTTATTTTTTGATATATCTCCAAATCCGCGAGAAGATGAAGTTTCAAATGGTGTTAGTAAATTTAATGATGGTAACCATGACGCTATAATTGCAATTGGCGGAGGTAGTGCTATGGATGGAGGCAAATTAATTTGCCTCACAGCAAACAATGACGTTCCATTAAGAGATTTTGAGTTTGAATTAACTCCACCTAAAATTAGCAAGGATAATCCTTTTCCAAAAATTATAACTATTCCAACAACTGCTGGAACTGGAGCTGAAACAGAAATTTCAGCTATGGTTACTTATTTAAAAGAAGGCATGAAATTTTGTATGTGGCATCCAGATGTTAGACCTTCCTTAGCATTGTTAGATCCAGAACTTACAATTGGATTGCCAGCAAATCTAACCGCGTGGACTGGTGCAGATGCTTTAATCCATGGTATAGAGGGTTATTGTGTTCCTGGTTTCAATCCAATGTGTGATGGTGCAGCGTTAGAAGGTTTATCTTTGATATCAAAATCTTTAGTCACAGCTGTAGAAGATCCTAGCAATATAGTTGCAAGAGGTGGAATGCATGTTGGATCTTGTTTAGCAGGAATTTCTTTTTTAAAAGGTTTAGGATTAGTACATGCTATTGCTCATATGGTTGGAGCCGAATACAATACTCATCACGGACTAACGAATGCAATAATATTACCTGTAGTTTTAAAATATAATCTACCAGGTATGGAAGAAAAAGTTAAAAGAATGTCAGAGGCTATGCAATTTAAAGATCATTCTGTAGATGCATTTATATCAAACATTGAAAACATTCTTGATAGAATTAAAATTCCAAAAAGTTTAAGTGAAATTGGTGTACCTGAAGATTGTGTTGATAGAATAGCTGAAAAATCAATGAAGGATCAAGCCTTTGGACAAAATCCTAGAAAAGCAACTTTAGAAGAAATAAAGGAAATTACTCTAGCATCTATAAAAAAAGCTCGGTAATAGTAAATTCTAATGCTTGAAAATAGATCAATTAAAGAAATTATCTCTTTAATTAATAAAAAAGAGATTTCAGTAAGAGAAGTTGTTAACTTTTACTTAGAAAGAATTAAAAAATATAACCCTTCTCTAAACGCCATTGTCTCAATTAAAGATGAAGAACAAATACTAAATGAGGCTAATGATAAAGATAGACACTTTGATAAAAGTAAACCATTGTTTGGTCTTCCTTTGGCATCAAAAGATTTATTAGATGTAGTGGACTTTCCAACTACTTATGGTTTTCCAGGATATAAAGATTATTTCCCAAAAAAAAATTCTATTATTGTTGATCGTCAATTAGATGCTGGTGGCATCATGATAGGCAAAACTAATACTGCAGAACTAGGCGTAGGTGCACATACAGCAAATAGACTATTTGGAATTACACCAAATATTTATGGTAATACTCAATCATCAGGAGGATCGAGTGGTGGAGCAGGTGTCGCCGTTGCGGCTGAGTTACTACCATTTGCAGATGGAACAGATATGATGGGTTCTTGCAGAACTCCTGCAGCCTATGCAAATGTATATGGTTTTAGACCAACACCAGGACTTTTGCCTGACTATCGAACAAATGATAAAAAAAAAAATCTCCCAATTATCTCAACTCCAGGATGCCTTGCAAGAACACCAGATGATATGGCTATTCTTTTAGATGTAATTGCTGGAGAACACAAAGAGGATCCAATCTCTTTTAGTTTAACAAACTCATTTAAAGATACCAACATAAGTGATCAAGAATTTTCAAATATAAAGATAGGATGGTTATCTGATATGAATAGTAATTATCAATATGATCCTGAGTTAGTTGAAATGAGTAATAAACTATTAAATAGTCTTCAAAAAAATAAAGTTATAATTGAATACTTAAAACCAAAAATAGATGCTCATAAATTATGGACTTGCTGGGGAACATTAAGGGCTAAAAGTATTTATGAAGATATTATTACAATGAACATTAAGGAAATTAATCAAATGACACCACAGGCGATATGGGAATACAATAAAGGCATTAAGCTCACAGAGGAAGATGTTAAATTTGCTCTTAGTTCAAGAATTGAACTATCAAATGATGTAAATAATTTATTCGGGAGTTTTGATTTTTTGGCTTTACCATCTCAACAAACATTCCCTTTTGACAAAAATTTAAGACACCCTGAAAAAATTAATGATCAACCAATGGATACTTACCATAGATGGATCGAAATCCATATATTTGCTAGTCTTTTTTACTTACCATCGATTTCATTACCTATTGGGTTTAATAAAGATGGATTTCCAATTGGCATACAAATTATAGCTAAGCAAAAAGAAGATTTAAAAGTGATGTCTTTTGCAAAAAAATATGAGGAAATTTTTAATTTTTCAAACCATAAACCAAATCTAAATTAATGGTCAGACACAAACATCACTTTAAAATAGCTTTTGCATTAGCCATAGCTGCTGGATCATGGGGAGTTTATTGGCTTCCTCAAAGAATTTTAGAGGATGGTGGTCTTACTGGAGGTTGGGGAACTATTTCTCAAATGATGATTGGTATTATATTGCTTACACCCTTCTCTTTATGGAGAAAATTTAAAGGTCGAACATCAGGATTAGAAATTCCCTTTGTTGGTTTTTTAACTGGTAGTGGTTTTATATGTTACGCTTTAAGTTTTTTATTAACAGATGTTGTTCGAGCATTGATCATGTTTTACATGATACCTATCTGGACAACCATATTTGAAATATATTTTTTAAAGAAAAGACCCGGTTTAGAAAGGGTTTTAACGCTAAGTTTAGCACTTGGAGGTTTGTGGGTTGTATTCAGTCAATCTAATATTATACCATTACCACAAAATGCAGGTGATTTGTTGGCACTGGTCGGAGGTGTACTTTTTGGAGCTGGCCTAGTACGTTTAGAAATTACAAAAACAGATGGTGTTTTTCCTGTAATATTTTCATTTTTTGTTTATGGAACTATATTTAATATTTTTGCAGGCTTTATTTTAAAAGATTATCTAGGACCTATGCCACCTATTGAAGCTTTCACATCAATGTTTACTTTTTTAGTTCTTATTTCAGTATTTTATTTTATTCCAACAGGGGTAGTTATCATGTGGTCACCCTCAGTATTAGGAGCAGGTCTTTGTGCTATATTATATTTAAGCGAAGTAGTTGTTGGAGTTATTTCTGCTGGTATTTTAACAGACGAAACATTTGGTTGGCGAGAAGTTGTTGGAAGTACAATGATTGTATTAGGAGGAGTATTAGCCGTGGTGCTTGCACCAAAAGACGAAAAATAAATGCTTTTTAAAGAAAAGTTAAAATCAAATTCAAAAATATTCTTAGACGGTGGAAACGGTTCTGAAATTGCAAAATTGGGAGGTGAAATGTCTCCTGCTTTTTCTGCCTTAGCCTCAATATCATCTCCAGAAATAGTAATTAAGGTTCATGAAAAGTTTATTGATGCTGGTTGTGATCTAATTACTGCAAATACTTTTAGTTCAACCAGACATAATCTTGAAAGTATAAATCGTGGAGCTGAAGTTAAAGAATTTATTATTCAATCATTAAAATTATCCAGACAAGCAATTAAAAATAAAGGTAAGGAAAGTAAAATTGGGGTTGCTGGAAGTTTATCAAATTTTTTTTCATTAAAGGAAAATGAATTTGTGCCAAATCCTAAGTACATACCTTCTTTTAAACAGGAGGAACAAAATTATAAAGAAGCTGCAAAAATTCTTAAAGAGGAAGGGTCAGATGTTTTAATTTTAGAAATGTTACTTGATGTTGATCATTCAAAAATTTTATTGAATGCTGCCTTAGAAACTGAATTACCAGTTTGGGTTGGATTAAGTTCTTGTATAAGCAAATTTGATAATAGTGTTATTGGCAGAAATTTTAGTGCGGAAAAAGAAAATTCGTTAATTTACGATGAAACCAAATATAAAGAGCAACCAAAATTTATTCCTGACGATAAAATTGTACTATTAAATGATATCGTAAAATCCCTTACAAATATGGGAGGAGATGTTTATGGTATCATGCATACCTGGTTCGTAGATGCATTTGAAGGATTGAGTGTAATTAAAAATAATTGGAATGGTCCGATGATGTTCTATCCTGAGATACATAAGTTTGATACAAAGTCCCATAAAGCTATCGTGACTTCTACAGAAGAAGAATTTGCTAATGAATGTGAAAAGTTAATTGATAACCAAACTCAAATTATTGGCGGGTGCTGTGGTGTTACAGACAAACATCTGAAAAAACTAATTGAAAGATATTCTTAATTTAATATTTTTTATTAACTAAATCTATCAGCATGTTTATCATATCAGTTTTATAACTTTCTTTTGTTGCTGATTTCGTTTCTAGAACAGAAAAAAAAGCAGCTACATTCCCAGTTTTAAAATTAGTTGCAAGAAACTGACCACCATATCCTGAGTGCCCAATCATGTTGCCTGAAACCATTGTAGAATTTGAATAATATAAATATTTGTTTTTTGATAAATTCATATATTTGGGTCCTACATTAACAATTGTTTTGTCTAAAAATGATGAAGATCCAACTTTTCTATTCCCAACACCCATTCCTTTTCTTGCGAAAAGTAATCCCATTCGTAAAAAGTCTCTTGTTATTAAGCAACCACCTCCAGACATCCAAGGCATACCATATCTATCTGATGCAATATATAATCCTTCTTCAAATCCTGCAGCCTCAACTGCAGATAAAACCCAATCTCTTAAAGTTCTTCCACTAATTTTTTCAATTAATAATCCGACCACATCAGTATTTGCAGATTTATAATAAGCATATTCAGAATTATTAATTAAACTTTTATTTTTAGAATTTTTAATTGTATTTAAATATTCTTCCTGACTTAGATGATTTTTAAGATTTTTAGGCAGCCTCCATCCTCCAACAGGTTCATGCATAAAGGAAGATGAATATGCCTTAGTATAATCTTCAGTATAAGAGTTTATAACATTCATGTTTAAGACATCTTGGATCTTTGCGTTTGCATATCCGCTTCCAATTTTTGGCAAATAGTGAGAAACTTTTTTATTAAGATCAATTAATCTGTTCGTAACCAATTCTCCAATAAATAAATTAACGAACATTTTTGTAATGGACATAATTGTTTGAGGCTGATTTTTTTTAAAATCTTTAGCATATTTTTCAAATAATATATTTTGACGGTTGCCAACAATTAAAGAACAAAAAGATTTATTTTTAGTCATCTTCTTTACTAAAGGAAACTTAGCGATAGTTTTATTTGGTTTAGAGTTTAATTTTAATATTAAATCAGATCTTAAAAAAATACTGTATCTATTGATTTTATGTAAATTTCTATAACCCAACCTTCTTGTTTTAGGAAGGTTCCATGAAGCTTTATTATCTTTAAGTGTAGTTAATTCTGGGTTTCTAACAGAGACTAATTTTTTTTTCTTCAATATTTTAATGATTTTTTTTGTTCGTATTTTTGATGATAAGCTTCTGCTTTACAATAATTTTTTTCTTTTGATACCTTAGTTGAAACTTTTCCATCTAATTTACTGTTAACTTCGTTTAGAACTTTTTCTGCAATCTGTCTTTCTTCATCTGTTTTATAAAAAATTTCTGAACGGTATTGAATTCCCACATATGTACCCTGTCGATTTACTTGAGTTGAGTCGTGTAATTCAAAAAATAAATTGACCATGTCCTCGTATGACTTTTCTTTATCGTCATACTCAACTTTGACCACTTCTATATGTCCTGTATCTCCACCACAAACTGCCTTGTATGTAACGTTTGGCTCATCTCCACCACAGTAACCGCATTCTGTAGATATTATACCTTTGATGCCCTCATACTTTTTTTCGTCCCAAAAACAGCCAATACCGCCAATAAATGTTCTCATAATATTTAATATATACTTTAGTTTTTTAAAATTGAAATTGCTTTTATTTCCTCTACTCCGATCCCACAACAACCACCAATAATCTGAGCTCCATTTTTAATCCATGACCTAACTTCATTTAAATATCCGGCTGGCGTCATATCATCTACAAATCGCCAGTGTGGTTTTTCATAATAACCTTTATTTGGATATGCTCCAACTATTCCTTCATAATTCTTCTTTGCGGTTTCAATTGCTTTTCCTGTAATATTTATATCTGAATGAGCAACCAATATTGGACCACTGTGTAATTTTTTAAAATTATTTATGGATGTCTCAAAGTTTTCATAGACATGTGTATCAGAGTCAATTGTATCATTATATCCAAGCATTATATTTTTTCGATCATCCATTACGCATGATACAGATAACCAAACTGGTATATTTACTTTTGTTGAACAATTTAACATAGTTTCAACTATGTCAGCTTGTGAGGACATAGCCTCTAAAATAATTAAGTCTACTCCAGCTTCAGATAAAATTTTTAGTTGTTCATGAAAACCAGGTATCATTGCTTTGATACCAAGTTTATAAAAGTTTCCAAAAGTTGATACACTTCCAGCTAATGCAGTTTTGTTGTTAGTATTTTCAATTGCTTCTCTTGCAACCTTAACACTTTTTTGATTGAATTTTTCTATAGAGTCTTCATAACCATATTGTCTCATTGATATAGGAGTAGTACTATAAGTATTAGTCGTAATTACATCGGCTCCAGCATTTATATAATCCTCATGCACTTTTCTAACTAATTCAGGATGATCAACAGAACACTTCCCACACCACATATGCTTATCCATCTCAGCACCATTTTTTTCTAGTTCTGCGCCCATACCTCCATCTAAAATAATGATTTTATTGTTTTCTAATTTTGCCTTGATTGGGTCGTATGACATAAATTTTATTCTTTACTATTTGTAAATGCACAAATTTTATTTCCATCTAAATCACGAAGATACGAATAATAAACTCCTGAGCCTTCTGGTCTTTCGCCACCAGGTCCCTCACTAGTTCCTCCAGCTTTTAAACCAACCTCATGAAATTTATCAACATGAGATCTTGATGAAGTTAAAAATGTGATTTGTGTTCCATTTCCAAAGGTAGCATCTTTTTTATTGAAAGGTTTAGTGACGTAAAACTCAATATCTTTGGTACCTTTTGCTCCATATGCAGCATAATCATCTTCAATTGTCTCGTTTCTATCTAAACCAATTACTTCTAAAACTTTGTCGTAAAATGTAATAGCATCATTCAAATTATTAGTACCTACCATCACATAACCAATCATATAAACCTCTATTAACTAATTCTGATTATAAGTTATTTAAACTCTTAATTCCAACCGGTAATTGCTTTTACTTCTAAAAATTCAGTGAAACCCCAGACACCACCTTCACGACCATTACCAGATTGTTTGTAACCACCAAACGGCATTCCAGTATCTGTGGCTTGACCATTGATATAAACCGTTCCAGCTCTAACTTTTCTAGCAACTCTTTTGGCTTTTTCTTTATCTTCAGTTTGTAGATAATTACCTAGTCCATAAGATGTATCATTTGTAATTGCTATTGCTTCTTCTTCAGTTTCAAATGGTATAATTGAAAGCACAGGTCCAAAAATTTCAGTTCTTGCAATTTTCATGTCATTATTTACATCTGAAAAAATTGTTGGTTTAACAAAATAACCTTTGTTAAGTCCATTTGGCAAATCTGGTCCACCTGCAGCTAATGTTGCGCCTTCTTTTATTCCCTCATTGATAAGATTTACAACTTTATCATATTGTACTTTTGAAACTAAAGGTCCAATATGATTTCCTTTTTTAGAAGCCAGATCAACTTTAATTTTATTTGCTTCATCAACAGCTTCTTTAACAGCTCTTTCATAAATTGGCTTTTCAACCAACATTCTTGTTGGAGCATCACATGATTGTCCAGAGTTACTCATTATATTTCTTACACCATCTCTAACAGCATTAGGATATGAATCTGCAAAAACTATATTTCCACCTTTACCACCCAATTCAAGAGTTACTTTTTTTATAGTATCAGCTGCATTTTTCTGAATTAGTTTTCCAGCTCTTGTTGATCCTGTGAACGAGACCATATCAATGTCAGCATGACCAGAAATATGATTTCCAACAACTTCTCCATTTCCATTCACTAAATTAAAAACTCCAGCAGGAAAGCCAGCCTCGTCAATCATTTCAGCAAACAATACTGCTGATACTGGAGCAATTTCAGATGGTTTTAAAATCATTGTACATCCAGCAGCTAAAGCAGGAATAACCTTTAATACGATTTGGTTCATAGGAAAATTCCAGGGGGTTATTAATCCGCAAACTCCAATTGGTTCATATCTAATATGATTATTAGATTTAGGATCAAATTGATGTTCAAAATTAAAATTTTTTAAAATTTCAATGTTATTTCTACAAATATCTGCACCCATTTTAGTGTGAGTTTCGGAAGCAAAATCTAGTGGGGCGCCCATTTCTTTAGATTGAGCCTCAACCATTTCATCCCATCTTCTATTATAAATTTCATCAAACTTTTCAAGTAAAGCTAACCTTTCTTCCTTTGTAGTTTCTCTCCAAGTCTCAAATGCGATCTTGGCGGCATTTATTGCTTTATCTGCATCTTCAGCAGAGCCCAAAGATATTATTGCAAAAGCTTCCTCAGTTGAGGGATTAATTACTTCAAAGTCATTTGGTTTAGCTGGAGAAACCCACTTTCCATTTATATAAAAATTTTTCTTTTCAATCATAAATTTATTGTAGCATAAAATTTAAATTTCATAACCTTTTTCTTCAGACTCATTGTCAATTAACTCATCAGGAAAACCTTCAGCTCTAAAATTAATTTTATTTAAGTCTTCCATTCTTTTTACTATCATCGAGGACCAAGCTCTTGATCCATATTTTTTTTGACCATCCTTAAATATTTCAACAATTTTTGGAGAAATTTCTAAAGGTGCATTTAATTTTTTTGCGAGTTCATCAAACAGACCTGTATCCTTTAAAACAAGATCCATAGTAAAGTTAATATTGTAAGAACCATTTAATATAACTTGGCTCTCAGTTTCATGAACAAATGAATTACCCGAAGAAACTGCAATTCCCTTGTAAGTTTTTGCAAGATCTAGTTTTGACTTTTTGGCTACTGTCCATGCCTCCCCAAGGGCAACCAAATGTGCAGACGCTAAATAATTTGTAATTACTTTCAATACTGAAGCAGTACCTAATACTCCTGTATGTAATATTTTTCGTCCCATTACAGTTAAAGCAGGTAAAATCTTTTCAAATGCCTCCCTTTCTCCACCAACAAATATTGCTATATTTCCTGACGCTGCTCTATGGCATCCACCGCTTACTGGACCATCTAATGGTATAGCTTTTTTTTCAATAACTTTCTGTCCAATTCTTTTAACCTCTGCCTCATCTGTAGTGCTCATTTCTAGCCAAATTTTATTTTCAGAAAGACCTTCCAATATTCCATCTTTTCCTTCCATAACCTCTGCACAAATTTTAGGAGAAGGAAGACAAGTTATTATTAAATCAACTTCCTCAGCCAGCTCTTTAGCAGAGTTTGCAATTTTAGCACCAGTGTCTTTAAACTGTTTTGTTAAATTTTTATCTAAATCTCTAACTGTTAAATTAAATTTATTCCTCAATAAACTCCCAGCTAGTTTTCCTCCAACATTTCCCAAGCCAATAAATCCTACATTCATTAATTTACCTCCTCTTTCTTTTTATATAATATCATTATGACACCAAATATTATTATTACTCCTCCAATAAATAATTCAGATGTTGGCTTTTCGCCTAATAAAAATATTGCTGCAAGCAATCCAGTGGGTGGTATACCCATAGTCACTATGGGTAAAACTTTATATAATGGATTATTTTTTAGAACATAATAAAAGCAGCCATAAGTTATAGGTTGCATAATAAATCCAATGTAAAATGCTATTAACCAATGATTAAATTTAGCAGTTGATAAATATGATATGGTATCACCTTCAATTACCGCAGAAATTAAAATTAAAGTGGGTCCAGAAAATAATGCAAGCCACGCAACTAAAGCTAAAGGATTAATTTCTTTACTCAAAGGTTTAACAATTACTTGGCCAAGTGCCCATATTGCTGAACCTAAAATTGTAAGAGCGATTCCAAATATTTTTCCATCTAAATTAGGTGAGCCAGTTAAAATATAAACTCCTACAAATGCAATTCCTATCCCAATCAAAGCTCTTATAGTTGGTTTCTCTTTCAACATGAAAAAAGCAAATATTACTCCAAATGGAACTTCTGTTTGTACTAATAATACTGCTGCAGATGCATCAATAAAATTTAAACCAGTATAGGTAATACTGTATTGCAAGGTGTTTGCTATAAATGAAGCTATAAAAATTTTTTTTAAAAAACCTTTTGGGATAGGAAACCACCAAATTAAAATAGAAGCAGCAAAAATAAATCTTAATCCCATTAGAAGTATTGGAGGAAAAGACTCAAAAGCAGGTTTGGCAATTACAAAACCAAAACCTAAAAAGATAGGAACAAGTGATGCAACTAGAGTATCTTTAAAATTCATTCAATTCATTTAATATTAATGATTATTCAAGAACTTATGATATATTCACTCTTTTAAAATATGAATTCAACAAAAATAGAACCTAAATACATAAGTAAATCAAATCCACGAGTTGGCCTTATTGCTCTTGCAAGTGATTTTATGATTGAAAGAGATTTTATAAATGTAATTAAGGATAGAGAAATTGATTTTTTTGTTAATAGAATAGAGTGTTATAATCCTTTAACCAAAGAAAATCTGATCAAAATGTCAGATAAAGTAACCAGTGTAACAAAAGATATTTTACCAGATCAAGATATTGATTGCGTAGTCTACGGATGTACTTCTGGAACTATTGCAGCAGGTTATAACTCCATTAAGCAAAAGGTAAAAGCAGCAAAACCAATGGCCCAGGTTACAACACCAAGTACAGCTGCAATAAAAGCATTAAAAAAGTTAAATATTAAAAAACTTTCGCTATTTACTCCCTACAGTAAAAAACTTAATGATGAGGTTATGGGATATTTTAAGTCAGAGGGATTTGAAATAACATCCAATTCATACTTTGATATAGAGGCAGATTACGACATAGGTAAAGTAGACCAAAATTATTTGTATGATGTCTTGTCTAAAATAGATTTAAATGGAGCAGACGCATTATTTGTATCTTGTACAGCTCTTCCCGTATTACCAATAATCGATAAACTTGAAAAAAAACTTAATACGATTGTTTTATCAAGCAATCAGGCATTAATTTGGGATACTCTTGTCCAAATAAATAAAAATAACCTCGTCGAAGGTTTTGGTAAATTATTCAGATAGAAATTTATGTCATTTACTAAAGACGAATATAAAGAAAGATTAAAAAAAGTTCAGTCGATGATGCAGGATAAAGGTATTGAACTATTAATTTCTCACGACACAAATAATATGAATTATTTAACTGGTTATGATGCATGGTCTTTTTATTATGCTCAGTGTGCAATTGTTCATGTTAACGCTGATGAACCTTTATGTTTTGTAAGAGCTCAAGATTCAGGAGGTGCGTACATAAAAACATATCTCAAAGATGAAAATATAATTGTGTATGATGAAAATTATATTCATACATGGCCAAAACACCCTTACGATTATTTAGTACAGATCATTAAAGATAGAAATTGGGATAAGCTTTCAATTGGAGTTGAGATGGATACCCATTACTTCACTGCTTTTTGTTATGAAAAGATAAAACAAGGTTTACCTAATGCAAAAATAAAAGACTCAGAGAGATTAGTTAACTGGGCAAGATTTGCAAAATCTGATGCAGAAATTAATTATATGAAAACTGCCGCACTAATTTCAGAAAAAGGAATGAAGACTGCAATGGAAGTAATTAAACCGGGTGTCAGACAATGCGATGCAGTTGGAGAGATACAAAAAACTTTATTTTATGGGACACCAGAGTTTGGTGGAGAATATTCTAGTATCGCTACACTCTTACCAACAGGAAAAGGAACATCCGCATCTCATTTAACAGCAACTCAAGATAAGTTTGTTGAAGGTGAGGCGACTATTGTTGAGTTGTCTGGAGTTTATAAAAGATATCATGCGCCAATGGCTAGAACAGTCTTACTTGGAAAACCTGATCAATTAAAAATAGACACAATGAACAAGACTATCGAGGCTTTACAAGCTGGAATAGATGCTACAAAACCTGGGAATACTGCAAATGATGTAGCTCAAGCTTTTTGGGGTATTTTAGATAAATATGGAATAGAGAAAAAATCAAGAACTGGTTATTCAATTGGAATAGGTTACCCACCAGATTGGGGCGAGCATACTCTTAACATATATAAAGGAGAAATGACTGAACTAGTACCGAATGCGTGTTTTCATATGATAGCTGTAATGCAATTTGGTGACTGGGGAGTTGAAGCATCTGAAGCTATAAGAGTCACAGATAAAGGGTGTGAACTATTTTGTAATTTTTCAAAAGAGTTACATATTAAGAGCTAATTAAGTGTTGCAAACAACTTCACTAAATGTTTTAAAAACTACCTTATGTCAAAAAAAGAAGATTTCGTAAAATTTGATAAAGTCGACAAAAGCTACGATGGAAAAGTATTAGTAGTTAAAGATTTAAATTTAGATATCAAAGAAGGTGAATTCGTAACAATGCTCGGACCCTCTGGTTCAGGAAAAACTACATGCTTAATGATGTTAGCAGGTTTTGAAACTCCAACTAATGGAGAGATTTATTTAGATAAAAATCCAATTTCAAATATCCCTCCTCACAAAAGAGGTATTGGAATGGTTTTTCAGAATTATGCTCTGTTTCCTCATATGACAGTTTTTGAAAATTTAGCATTTCCATTAAAAGTAAGAAAAATGTCTCAAGTGGATATAGAAAAAAAAGTAGATAAAGCTTTATCAATGGTTTCACTCGGTGGATTTGCAAACAGAATGCCAGGTCAGCTGTCAGGAGGTCAACAACAAAGAGTAGCAGTTGCAAGAGCATTAGTTTTCGATCCATCTGTTGTATTAATGGATGAGCCTTTAGGTGCCTTAGATAAAAATTTAAGAGAAAGTATGCAGTACGAAATTAAACACATTCATGAAAGTATTGGTGTAACAGTAGTTTATGTAACTCATGATCAAGGCGAAGCTTTAACTATGTCAAACAGAATCGCGGTATTTAATGATGGTAAAGTTCAACAACTATCAAGTCCTGATAAGTTATATGAAGAACCTGTGAATTCCTTTGTTGCAGAATTTATTGGAGAAAATAATACCTTCGGTGGAGAGGTTTCTGAAATTTCAAGTGGAACATGTAGAGTGAAATTAGAAAAGGGTGAAATAATTGCTAATCCGATTTCAGTAAAATCTGTTGGTGAAAAAACTACTGTATCAATTAGACCTGAGAGAGCATTAATTAATCCTAAAGATAAAATGGATAACAATCAAAAAGGAAAAATCGAAGAGGTCATTTATCATGGGGATCACACTAGAGTTAGATTAAATTTACTTGGCAATTCAGAATTTATATTGAAAGTTCCAAACAGTTCTCAAAACTTAGATATAAAACTTGGCAATGAAATTAATATCGGCTGGAACAGTCATGATGCTCGAGCTTTAGACCTAAAATAAGCTAAATTACTACATTTTCGCCAAAATCACCTGTTGACTCTTATATTCTATGTTGCTGTACTTCTTTTTTTATAAAAAAACGTTTAAACGGAGGATAAATGAGAAAATTAAGTAAATTATTACTTGCTTTAACATTTGCAGTTTCTGTATCTACATCCGCTTTTGCAGTAGTTGTTGCATCATGGGGTGGAGCATACACAGAAAGTCAAAAGTTAGGATATGGTGATCCAACATCTAAAGCATTAGGTGTACCGATCGAATGGGTTGACTATTCAGGTGGACTTTCAGAAATTAAAGCGCAAATAGAGGCAGGAGCAGTCACATGGGATATTATAGATGTATTCGCTTATGATACTATTAATGGTTGTGACGAAGGGATTTTTGTTGAATTTGATTTTGACAAAGATTTCCCACCAGCACCAGATGGTACACCAGCTAGTGAAGACTTCTTTACCGATATGCCAAGTAAATGTGCGGTAGGAAATATCTTATATTCTTGGAACTATGCTTACAACAGTGATTTATTAAAAAGCACGCCAAAGACTTTAAAAGATTTCTTTAACACAAAAAGATTTCCTGGAAAAAGAGCTATTTACAAAAGTGCATTAACTAACTTAGAAATTGCACTAGCAGCAGATGGCGTAAAAATGGGTAAAGGTGGAGAATTTATCTACAAAAAATTAGAAGAACCAGGATATGTTGACAGAGCAATGAATAAAATCAAAGCACTTTGTGAGGATCCAAATGGCGGATGTGTATTCTGGTCAGCTGGAGCTCAACCACCAGAATTATTAATGAGTGGTGAAGTTGTAATGGCAACTGGTTGGAATGGTAGATTTTTCAATGCAGCAGTTGGAGAAGGTGCTCCAATAGTTCAAGTTTGGGATGGACAAGGTCTTGACTACGAATATTTTGCATTAGTGAAGGGTGGACCAAACCAAGAAGACGCTATGAAGGCTTTAGCAATGATGACAAGTACTGAGATGTTAGCAGGAAGTGCAAAATATATTGCTTATGCTCCATGGAGAAAATCATCAATTGCAGTTATGCAAGCAGGAGAGCCTTGGTATAAAGATGGAAAAACTAATATGGTTCCACATATGCCAACAGCACCAGCTAACCTTAAAAGATACTTCTTAGTAGACGCTGAGTACTGGGCTGATAATGGTACAGAGCTTGGTGAAAAATGGGAAGCTATGAAAGCTAGTATTAAATAATTAAAGTTTTAAACACTTTAATTTTATATTATAGTAAGGGCGGTCATATTGACCGCCCTTTTTTTTTATGAGTTCAGAAACAGGAAAAATTTTAACAACAGATGGAATTCCCCTAGAGGAAAGTCTAAAACAGTCAGAAAAGAAAAATAAAATTAAAGCTTTTTTACTAGTTGCACCATTATTATTATTTTTAATTATCACATACATGATTCCAATTGGAGACATGTTCTCTAGAAGCATAGATGATAAGATGGTTACAAATATGCTTCCCAAAACCTATAAAGCAATGGAAAACTGGGATGGTAAAGAACTTCCACCAGAAGAAGTTTTTGAAGCATTTTATTTAGATTATAAAATTTTAGTTAATAATAAAACTGCAGGAAAATTACAGACACAATTAAATTATGAAAAAAATGGTTTTAAAAGTGTTTTAAAAAAACTTGCCAGAAAACAAAAGAAATTCGAGGAAGGAAACTACAAAGAACAAATAATGAAAGTTCACAAAAGATGGAGAAATGTTGAATATTGGAGAGCAATTAAAAGAAGAGCTCCATCTTATACATATTCAAAATATCTTAAGGGTATAGATATGTACTCAAATGAAGATGGAAAAATTGTTCAAGTATCTGAGGATAGACGAATTCACAGAATTTTATGGATTAGAACAGTGGAGGTTGCTTTTTTTGTAACTTTGTTTTGTTTTTTAATGGCTTATCCAATTGCACATTTATTGGCAACTCTACCCATGAAATATAGTAATTTGCTAATGATTTGTGTCTTATTGCCTTTTTGGACTTCTTTACTTGTAAGAACTGCTAGTTGGATGATTCTTTTACAACAACAGGGTATTGTTAATGACTTTTTTGTTTGGATAGGTCTCGTTGCAGACGATAACAGACCAGAAATGATGTACAATAAAACTGGTACCTATGTAGCAATGACACAAATATTATTACCATTCATGGTGTTACCTTTGTACAGTGTTATGAAAACAATATCACCTAGTCTGATGAGAGCTGGCAAATCTTTAGGAGCAACACCAGCTACTGCTTTTTTTAAAGTTTATTTTCCACTTACAATTCCAGGTATTGGGGCAGGTTGCTTATTAGTATTTATCCTTGCAATTGGGTATTACATAACCCCAGCCTTAGTAGGTGGAGCTTCAGGAACACTTATTAGTAACCAAATAGCATATCACATGAAGAGTACTTTAGATTGGAGTTTTGCGTCTGCGATGGGTTTAATGCTTTTGACAGGAGTACTTGTAATCTATTGGATTTATAACAAACTTGTAGGAGTTGATAATATTAAACTAGGATAATTATGGCTTTACCGAAATATACAGAACCACATTATAGAATTTGGCATTATTTTTATCTTTTTGTTTGTGGATGTGTTTTTTTCTTTTTAATTGCACCTTTATTTGTAATTTTTCCATTATCATTTAATGCGGAGGAATTTTTAGTCTTTACAGATGGAATGAAGAGACTGGATCCAGATGCTTTTTCATTAAGGTGGTATAATGATATGATTTATGGAACGAAAAATCCGTGGGGATTAGCAGCAAGAAATAGTTTTATAATTGCTATATTTGCAACTTTAGGATCAATTATTTTGGGTACTCTTGCTGCATTGGGTTTAAGCAGTAGACATATGCCATATAAAGGTTTGATAATGGCAATTTTAATTTCTCCAATGATAGTTCCACTGATTATTTCAGGTGTTGCAATATTCTTTTTTATGGCAAAAGTAGGTTTAGCAGCAACACACTTGGGTATTATATTAGCACACATTATTCTTGGAACTCCCTTTGTTGTAATAACAGTTACTGCAACATTATCAGGTTTTGATCATAGTATAACACGTGCAGCATCTAGTCTTGGAAGCAGTCCTTATAATACATTTATGAAAATTACCTTACCATTAATATTACCAGGAGTAATTTCAGGTGGTTTATTTGCTTTTGTAACATCATTTGATGAGGTTGTAGTCGTATTATTCTTAGCAGGCTTAGATAATACAACAATTCCAATTCAAATGTGGACAGGTCTTAGAGAGCAGCTTAGTCCTACAATTTTAGCTGTAGCAACTTGCTTAATAGTTTTATCAGTATTAATTTTACTAACTGCTGAACTTTTGAGAAGAAGATCTGAGAGATTAAGAGGAATAAATAGATAAATTAGTTTACAGACTCAATCACTGTAGCAATTCCCATACCTAAACCAATACACTGAGTTGAAAGTGCATATTTTTTATTTTCTCTTTTTAGTAATTCAGCAGCTTTGCCCGTAATTCTTGCGCCTGTTGCTCCAAGAGGATGTCCAAGGGCAAGTGCTCCGCCATCTAAATTAACTTTATCTTTATCAATACCTAAATCTTTAATACATGCTAAGGATTGCGACGCAAAAGCCTCATTCAATTCAACAATATCAATTTTATCTGCTGTCAATTTAGCTCTTTCCAAAGCTTTTTTTGATGCTCCAATTGGACCTAATCCCATATAGTCAGGGTCACACCCTTGTACTGCAGTAGATACAATTCTTCCCAAAATATTTAAATTATTTTCTTTTGCATAACTTTCTTCACAAATTAATGTTGCAGCTGCACCATCGGTTAAAGGTGATGAAGTGGCTGCTGTAACAGTACCATTTTCATCGAACGCGAGTTTTAATCCATCCAACTTTTCCATTGTGCTGCCTGGTCTAATATTTCCATCGGTATCACAATCTCCGATTGATACAATTTCATTTTTAAAATAACCTTTTGTTTGTGCTTCATGTGCTTTTTGATGACTTGAGATTGCAAATTCCTGTTGTTCATTTCTTGAAATATTATATTTTTTGGCAACATTTTCAGCAGTAGTTCCCATTGAAAAATAAACGTGCGGATTATCATTTTTATTTTCTGGATAAGGTATTGGATCAAAACCTGTATTAACTCTAGTCATACTTTCCACACCTCCACATATAAATACTTTTCCTGCTCCTAACGAAATTTTACCTGCAGCAATATGAATAGCTTCCATTGAGGAACCACACCATCTATCAACTGTCATTCCAGAAGTTTTAACATCCATATTAGTTAAAAATGTTGTTAACTTTCCAATATTAAATGACTGCTCTCCAGTTTGAAATGCACAACCAACAACAATATCCTCAATATCCTCTTTTTTAACATTGGACTTAGCAACTAAATTTTTAATCACTTCCGCTAGTAAATTTACTGGCTTTGTATCTACGAGAGCACCTTTTCTCGCCATTGTGAAAGGCGATCTTGAGAAGCCAGCAATTACAGGTTTAAACATTTCAATAAATATAAGGTTAATCTGGGAATGGTAAAGAAGTTATAATGCCTTTTCTATTTTTTCCATTGAAAGTATTTACAAAAACCTCATTTCCAATTTCCCAATAATCTTTTAAAATCATAGAAAGGCCTATATTCTTTTGAAATCCTGGAGAATATATTCCAGATGCAATTTGCCCAATTTTTACATTATCTTTTGAGTATACTGGTAAAGGCACACCGGTTGGCTTACACGGATCTCCATCAAACAAAATTCCTCTCATTCTTTGTACAATTCCATCAGATTGGATCTTTCTTAAAGCCTTTTTGCCTATAAAATCATGATCATCCTCTTGTTTGCAGTATTTTTCAAGATTACACTCAAGTGGATTATTTTCTCTTGTAAAGTCATTTCCATAAGACATTAACCCAGCCTCAATTCTATCAATTAAATTTGGACATCCTGGAGAAATATTAAATTTTTTTCCATTCTCCCATATAGTTTCCCAAAGTTTTTCTCCGAGTTCTATCTCATTAAAATGTGTTTCAAATCCTTTAAAATATATTTCAAAACCATCTTGTTTACTGTAACCAGATCTTGCAATAATTTGTTTAGTTCCAAAAAAATCAAACACTTTAAAATTAAAAAATTTTAACTTTTTTATATCATCACCAAAAATTGAAATTAGTAGATCCTCAGATTTTGGACCTTGAATAGCTAGTGGATATACATCTGGTTCGATAATTTCTACATTTAATTTTGATCCTAAAGCAATTCCTTTTGCCCAAAGTAATATATCAGAGTCTGCAATAGAAATCCAAAACATATCATCGTCTAGTTTTAATAAAACTGGATCATTAATCATCCCAGCTGTATCGTCAATTATTGGAATATAAAAACATTTACCAGTCTCCATTTTTTTTATGGATCGTGGTGTCATTTTTTGGACCAATTTTTCAGCATCAGGCCCTGTAATTTGTACTTGTCTCTGGCAAGATACATCCCACACTTGAACCTGTTCTCTTAAATGCCAGTAGTCTTCTTCTACAGTATTTTTAAAACCTTTTGGTAGTAGCATGTGATTAACAACAGTAAAATCAGATACTCCACATTCCTCTACTTTATTTGTAAATGGAGTTCGTCTTATACGCCTAGACATATTTAATTTTATATTTTTTTGTGTAATTAAATTTTCTTTACTCATTTTATTTAGACCACCACACTGTGTAGCTATTTTTAGAAATTATTATTGGAATATGATATTTTTTATTTTGATCTTCCATTTGAAATTTAATGTTAATTTCTGAAACTATTTTTTTTTCTGAAAAATAATTGCCAGTTTTACAAACCATTTCATACTCACACTTGCAGTCGTCTTTACTTAATTCAAATTCTTGGAGTATTCGTCCACCTTCATCAGATTTAGTTTCGCAGAAAACTTTCTTTTTTCCATTTTCATTAATTTGATAAATAATTACATCAACATTTGCTGCGTGTGAGCCATTTGTTGCATCCAATAAGTGAGAAGAAAAAGTTGCCACGATTATTCTATTGATGATTTCTCTCTTTTACTTGCAACTGCAGAGACTATTGGGCTTAATACAGGTTTTGCTTTAACGTTCACGCACGCGGGTTTTCCACTTTCCATAGCTCTTTTAAGCGCTGGACCTAGTTCTTCTCTTTTATTAACTAATTCTCCATGGCCTCCAAAACCCTCAAATATCTTGTGAAATGGTATATCACGAAAATCAGTTCCCACACTTTTTCCACTTTTAAATAACCTCTCTTGTTGCTGACCAATTGAAGCAAGGCCCCCGTTATTATCAATTACAACAGTAATAGGTTTTTTCTCATAAAATACACTTTCAATAGACATACCTCCTGATAAAAATGCACCATCACCGCTAATCAGAACTACATTTGAATCTGGATTATGATTTTTAGCAGATAGAGCGAATGAAACTCCAACACCTAACATACTAAAAGTTCCAGGATGCAAAATCCCTTTTAATTTTTTCCCTTTGGCACCTGCAATGTTGATAGCAATTTCTGACCAAAAATGAGTATTTCCTCCATCGATTACAAGCCAATCATTTTCATTCATTGCATCTTGAACATCCAATGAAAGTTGTAGAGGGTGAATTTTTCCTCCATTTTTTTTTGATGCTTCAGCTTCAATTTCTAAATCTTTTAAAGATTTATCAACCCACTCTTTCTTCTTTTTTTTATTTTCCTCAAACCAATTTGTACCTAAAGACCATTTATTATTTTTTTTTAAGTTAGATAATGTGTCTAAAAAAACACCAGGATCACTTAGTAAACTTAAATCCGCAGCTCTATTAAGTTCTAATTCTTCATGTGAACCATTTACACAAACTAATTTTGTTGATTCAGGTATAAAAGGTGGATTTCCAAAATTTAATTGATTATCTAATCTCGCTCCAATAACAAGAACTAGATCTGAATTGTGTAATGCAAATTCTGAGGGAGGGTATTGATGTATATCAGCCAACCCCATGTAAGCGTTAGATTCCTCTCCTAATAATTTTTGATGATACGGAACATTAAATATTGGTATATTTAAATTGTTACCAGCTGCTTCAAGATTTTTTTCTGAATGTGACCACCAAACACCATGTCCACCAATGATGACTGGTTTTTTTGAATTACAAGCAAGTTCTAAAACTTCTGAAAGTGAATTTGGATCTGGCCACGCTTTTGCTATAGGTTTTGCTTTTTGAGAATATGGTCTTTCTTCTAAACCAACTTCCTCAGCAAAAGATGAAAACATTATATCAACAGGAAGACTAAGATGAACAGCGCCAGGATACCCATTAGTTGCAATATGATATGCTTTGTCTACAAATTCTCTTATTCTATTTCCATCAGTAATACTTGCACTATATTTGGTTAAAGGGGCTGCAATTGAAACATCGTCAATTTCTTTAAAACCACCTGAACCTTGTCTTTTAAGACTGCTAGATCCTGTAATGTAAATAATGGGACTTCTCTCGCCCCAAGCTTCCATCATTGAAGGGACAGCATTAGTAAATCCTTCAGGTCCAACTAAACAGACTGATGGTTTACGTGTAATCCTTGTATTGCCATCTGCTAAATGCCCAGCAATCTGCTCATGAGGAGTGTTTATAACCTCAATTTGGCACTCAGCAAAACCTTCAATTGCTGGATTACAAAAACCTCCTGAAAGTGTGAAAACTTTACTAATTCCTTTGTCTTTAAGAGCTCTTGCAAGTAACGCCCCACCTCTAATTTTATTTTCACTCATTTTAGTAATTTACCTTATTTACAGTACTATCTATTACTATATTAGAAGTAACATCATTAATATCATTTAATCCTACTAACCCGAGTGTAGTGCTAGCTTCTTCTTTGATTATTTCCACAATTCTCCTTAATCCTTTTCTTCCATCAGCTCCCATTGCATACATCACGGGTCTACCAATCATTGCATAATCGGCACCAAATGCAAGAGCTCTCACTATATCACTGCCACTTCTTATTCCACTATCAAAGATTAAAGGAAAGTCACTTCCAACTGATTTTCTTATTAGTGGAAGCATATTTATTGCAGCCGTAGCACTATCTAATTGTCTACCACCATGATTTGAAACTTGAATTGCATCAGCCCCTGCTTCTTTTATTTGTTTTGCATCATCAGGAGACATTACTCCCTTAATTATCAATTTACCTTTCCATTTATCTCTTACTCTCTTTAAAGTATCCCAATCTGTAGAACCTCTACTTTCTTTTCTTTTAAATATACCATCACCACTTTTAGATGTTACATAATTCATTGGCTTAGGAATGCCACTTAGCAAAGTAGAAATAGACCAGATAGGGTGAGTTGCAAAATCAAAAAATTGTTTTGGACCAATTTTAAAAGGATAGGAGAAACCATTTTTATCATCCCTAGTTCGTCTTGAAAGCACTGGAACATCTACAGTTAATATTGCAACCTCGTACCCAGTATTCTTAGCTCTATCTAAAAGTTCCATAACAAAATTTTCATCCTGAAATATATATAGCTGCATCCAGGAGTGACCTTCTGAAAGTTCATACATTTTTTCTAACGTTGTAGTAGAAGCCATAGAAACACAAGTAGGTATATTATTCCTCGCACTTTCAGCTGCTAACATAGCGTCTGCTCCAGGCCATGACAAATTAGTCATTCCCATTGGAGCAAAACCAAATGGAAAATCAAATTCATAACCTAATACTTTTTTCTTAAGAGATCTTTTCTCAACATTTCTTAAAACTTTTGGTTCAAGTCTAATCTGATCTAACGCTTTGCTATTTATTTCTGCTAATTTTTCATCTCCAGATGCTCCATCAATAAAATCAAAAACTAATTTAGGTAGACGTTTTCTTGACAGTTCTCTTGCATCTTTAATGCTAAAAATTTTTTGGCTAGGTAAAATATTATCACTCATTACTAATTTTAATATATTCTTTTAAATTAAGTTGTTTATTTTGATCAACAAAATAAGCATTATGACTTTCTCTTGAAGAATAAACCTCAGTTGGTTTTCCGTCAATAAAAAGTACTGCAACTCCATCATCAACAGCTATACCATTTGGTAAATTTTTGTTTTTTATACTTTGTCTATATTTATCTGCTCTTTTTGCATCTGAATAATGTGGGGTAAAACTCCCAGATATAAGTCCAATACCACTTAATGGTTTAAAGCCAGGTCCATCAGAGTCTGTAAGAAAATAATCAAACCAGCATGCTGCACCAGCGCTAACACCAGATAGAATTATTCCTGAGTTATAAACTTCTTTAAAAATTTCAAATAAATTATTTCTTTTCCATAAGTCGAGCATAAATTTAGTATTTCCTCCACCAACATAAATAGCATCTAAATTTGAAATCCAGTTTTCAAAACCCTTAACATTTGAGACAAGATTGAAATGAGAAACTTTAAAATTAGTATTTTTAAATCTTTTATAGAATAGCTCAGTTTTTTTTACGTCATCATTACTAGCAGTTGGCAAAAACCCTACAGAACATTTTTTTTTACTTATTTGATCTAAAAAAAATTGATCTAAATCGCTATCTTCATCATGAGTGAAACCACCACCTCCAACTGCTATTATTTGTTTTTTACCCTTCACTAAATAAATTTTTTTAATTTGTGGTTTTAATACCGGGCCAAGGATTAGGTGCTTTAGGAATATTTCTATTTAGACCTCTGACAATTTCTCCTTTGGCATCATACATTGGCAATTTACAGATTTCTCCTTTATGTACTTTTCCATCAGTGCATTTAACATCAACAACATCTCCTGGTCCATTTTCATTATTATCGAGGTGCACAATACCAACTCCACAAATTTGATATGGTGACCAAGTGCTAGAAGTTATTTTACCAATATTTTTTTCATTTATTTTAATGCTCTCACCTTTAATAGCAGTTCCCTCTGCAACTCTAATCCCCCATGTTTTGCATTTTTTATCTGATGTCATGAGAGCTTCTTTTCCAATAAAATCTTCTTTATCAAAATTTATAAAACGCCCAAGACCAACTGAAAATGGATTTGTTTTTTTTGTAAAATCTTGTCCTGCAGACAGTAGACCTGCCTCAATTCTTCTACATCTAAAACCTGGAGTGGCAACTAAAATCATACCTAATTTTTTTCCTTCTTCAAGAATGTAATCTCCTATTTTTTCAGTTTCATTTTCAGGTCGAAAATAAATTTCCCAACCAAGCTCATTTGTAAAACCACTTCGACTTACAATTACTTTTTGATCTAAGATTTGTAATTCTTTCCAATCAAAATATTTCCAGTCATTTTCAGAAAATCTATCTGCTATATTTTCTAACAGTTTCATTGATAAAGGACCCTGGATTTGACTTACCCATACTTCAGGATCTTTTATTTCAACATCCATATTATTAGAGTGAGCTTTATACCAAGAAAAAAGATCTCCATCTGCTTGGGCAAACCAATATTTATCTTCATCAATTTTTAATAGAACTCCATCCGTGATCATTCCTCCATCATGATAACAAGCAAACTGGTAAGAACACCTTCCTTTTGATATTTTTGATACATCTCTTGGAAATATTTTTTGTAATAATTTTAATGAGTCTGGACCAGATATTTCAAATGGATGTTCTCCAGTATGTCTAAATATTATTTCTTGCCTTCCTTTCCAATACATTTCCTCAGGGCTAACATTTGACAATTTTTCAAGCGTTAATCTTCCAGCATAATTAGAATACTCAGGGTTATAAGGAAGTTCTTGATAAGTTAGTGGATGAACTTGAATTGACCTTGCAAGCTCCAAAGAGTTAGATTTTTCAAGGCTAACAGGCTTAACTGTAAACCTATATTTATTGATTAAATCTTTCATTATTTTTTTTTTAAATAATCAAAATACATCAATAAAACAAATAAAAAAGAACCATTTTCACTGTTGCTATATAAGTTGCTAATTGTTACCTTTTATTTTTTTAAAGAGAGGAAATTATGAAAAACATTTTTAAATTGATATCAGTTTCATTGGTATCACTATTTGTAACGTTTTCTTTTGCTAATGCATCAAGTGGAGTTTTTAAATTATCTCATGATGTTGGTTTTGGAAAAGATACAAATTTAGACGCAATTACTAAGGGACGACTGTTTCAGGTAGTAATAATGACACAGAACCGTCTTGTTAGAAAAGATCTTAAAGGAGTTACATCGCCTGAGCTTGCAACAGACTGGTCAGGAAATGCTGATGCAACAGAATGGACTTTTAATTTAAGAAAAGGTGTTAAATTCCATGATGGATCTGAGTTCGATGCAGAGGATGTAAAATATTCTTTGATGCGAGTTAAAGATCCTGAAATTGGTTCGCCTGCTAAGAAAAGTATGAGTGCAGTAACGGATATTGAAGTTGTAGACTCACACACAGTTAAAATGAAGTTGAATACATCATTTGCAGATTTTCCACTTTTATTAACTGACTATAGATTAAGAATGATACCTAGCGGATCAGGTGATACTATTGGAAAAACAGGTATTGGAACTGGACCTTTTATAGTAGAAAAATTTGATGCTGAGGGAACAACAATTCTTAAAGCAAACCCAGATTATTGGGAAGGGGCTCCTAAACTTGCTGAAGTACATGTAATAGCTATCCCAGATGGTCAAGCTAGAATTCAAGCTCTACTTACAGGTCAGATAGATATGAATAGATATGTTCCATTCAATCAGAAAAAAATATTTGATGGTAACTCAAAGTTTAATGTTTCAGTTATTCCTACAGGAAACTGGAGAGGTATGGTAATGAGAACTGACGTTGCACCATTTGATGATGTGAGAGTAAGAAAGGCTGTAAGAATAGCTGTAGATAGACAAGAATTAGTTGATCTAGTTATGGCTGGAGCAGCAACAGTATCTTGTGATACTCCTGTTGCACCTTCTGACCAATACAGAATGAAGAAGAGTTGTCCACCTCAACCAGCAACTGCAAAAAAATTACTTGCTGAAGCAGGTTATCCAGATGGAATTGATATGACAATTCACGTTTCTACAAAAGAACCAACATGGCCCACTATTGCTGAGGTTTTACAACAACAATTTGCAAAAGCTAACATTAGAGCAGATATCCAAATGACACCTTCAAAAAGTTATTGGAATGAAACTTGGATGAAAAAGGCTGTAGCAATGACACGTTGGAATGAGAGACCTGCAGACAGTATTTTGCATGAAGCTTATCATAGTGAAGCAAAATGGAACGAGTCTTTCTATAAAAGTGCTTCTTTTGACAAAAATTTAGCTGAAGCTAGAGGAGAGTTAAAATTTAGCAAAAGAAAAGCAGCATACATCAATGCTCAGAAAACACTATGGGAAGAATCTGGAACTATGATTCCGTACCACGTATCTAGACTGGTTGTCACATCTTCTAAAGTGAAAAATCTCGACGAAGTTGAGTATTTTTCAATAAGATGGCACACAGTTAGCGTTCAATAATAATTTTGTTTTACAGGCCTTTAAGCAGGCCTGTAAAACCTCTTTCATTTCTAAATAAATAATTTAAAATTTAAGTATTCTTATGCTTTTTTTAATTATAAAGAGAATTCTATTAGGTCTAATAACTTTATTTATTGTATCATTAATCACTTTTGTTGGAACAGAAATTTTACCCGGTGATGCATGTACAACATATCTTGAAAGACAAGCATTTGGAGAGCAATTAGAAGCTTGTTATAGAAGATTAGGTTTGAATGTTCCTGCATATGAGAGATATGTATCCTGGGCAGTAAATGCTATTCAAGGAGACTTTGGTTATTCATTGAGTGGAGAAATGCCAATTAAAGAGGTACTAGGGCCACGAATTAAAAATTCATTGGTTCTAGCATCAGCTGCTATTTTTATTGGCATTCCAATCGCTCTAATACTTGGAATAGTAACTGCCCTTTGGAGAGATAAATTGCCTGATGTAGCAATTTCAACAGTAACTATATTTGCTATGACTATCCCAGAGTTTATTAGTGCTACTTTATTAATCTTAATAATCGCAATATGGTTAGAGTGGTTGCCAGGAATTGTAATTGTTCCAACTGATGTTTCATTTTTAGAACTATTACCAAATATTATTTTACCAGTAATCGCTATTGCAATGATTATGACAGCTCATATGGCACGGATGGTGAGATCAAGTGTCATTCAAGTTATGGCAAGTGAATATGTTCAAATGGCAATTTTAAAAGGTGTTCCATATTGGAAAATGGTTTTTAAACATGTATTACCAAATGCATTATTACCGGCTATCAATGTTGTAGCTTTAACAATTGCATGGTTATTAGGAGGAGTTGTTGTAACCGAAGTTGTATTTAATTACCCAGGTCTTGGAAGATTGGTTATTGAGTCGATTTCAAATAGAGATTTACCTACAGTTCAAGCATTAGCAATAATTCTTGCATCTATATATGTTAGTATAAATTTATTGGCGGATCTAATGACATTGATGCTAAATCCAAGATTAAAGACTTTACAGATAAGAAAATAATATGAAATTGGATAATATTTATCAGGAAGAAAAGAAAAGTAATTTCGCAAAAGTCGCTGAAATAATAATTACAATGGCCTCAAGACCATCGGGTTTCATTGGTTTAAGTATATTAATTTTCCATGTAGTTCTTGCATTTATTAGCCCTTATATTGCGCCATATGATTTTAAAGCAATTAACCCAACTTTAATGCTACAGGCTCCTTCTGCTGAGTATTGGTTTGGAACTGATGATCTTGGAAGAGATGTTTTTACTAGAACAATTTTAGGTGGAAGAACAGCATTAACAATTACTTTCTTTGGATCTTTGATAGCACTACTTTGGGGTGGTCTATTAGGAATTTTTTGTGGACTGGTTGGTGGAAAAACTGACGATATAGTGATGAGAATTGTTGATGCATTTTTATCTATACCGTGGATATTAGCAATGTTGTTAATTGTATCTTTGTTAGGTACATCAACTGAAGTATTGATACCTGCTTTAGGTTTCTTTTATGGTAAAGGAATTGTAAGAGTAGCAAGAGCTGCAACCCATGATGTTATTGCAAAAGACTTTATTGTATCCGCCAGAGCAAGAGGGCATAGTAATTTTTCAATAATATGGAATGAGATAATTCCAAATGTAAGAGATGCAATTTTAGTGGAAGGTGCAATGAGATGGTCATGGATGCTACTTGGCTTTAGTTCTTTGTCGTTCCTAGGTTTTGGTGTTAGTCCTCCAACTCCAGATTGGGGATTGATGATATCAAACGCAAGAGGTCTAATGTCATTTGCTTATTGGTCAGTGATAGCTCCAATTGTTGGTTTAAGCAGCTTAATAATTGGCATCAATTTGACAGCTGATGCTTTTGCTAAAGCCTTAGGTATAGATAGATCAACAAAAGCACCTGTTTAAAAATGATTGAAATAATTCAAAAAGTAAAAAATTTATCTATTGGATTTAAAAGTAAAAAAGGTGAAGAGATTTTAATATTAAGAAACATTACCACAAATATTAAAAAAGGAGAAACAGTTGGTATTGTTGGAGAGTCTGGATCTGGAAAAAGTACTCTTGCACTAGCAATGATGGGGTATGTTAAGCATGGTCTCTACACTATTGGAGGAGAATGTGAATTTAATTCATCAAATCTTTTAAAAATGAAAAATAGAGATTTGGAAAAAATCAGAGGTAGAAAAATCGCAATGATACCTCAAAATGCAGGGCAGGCATTAACACCAAATTTAAAAATAGGTTATCAAATTGATGAAGCATTACAGTTGCATTCTGATTTAAAGGAAGAAGAAAGAGAACAAAAAATTTCTGAATTGTTAAATAAAGTGAGACTTCCTTCACCAGAAACAATTGCTCTTCGATATCCTCATGAACTTTCAGGGGGACAACAACAAAGAGTTGCTGTTGCTATGGCATTAGCTGGAACTCCTGACCTTTTACTATTGGACGAACCTACCACTGGCTTAGACGTGACAACACAAGCTCACGTTTTAGAACTGCTTAATTTCATTGCCAAAGACACTGGAACATCAATGGTTTATGTGAGCCATGATCTAGGAGCAATAGCTCAAGTAAGTGACCGTATTATTGTAATGTACTCTGGTGAAATAGTTTTAGAGGGACCCTCTAGAGATATTCTTAAAAAACCAATTCATCCTTATACCTATGGTTTGCTTAAATCTATACCAAAATTATCACTAGCAGGGCTTCCACAATCAATGCCTGGTAGCCAACCTCAACCTGGAACAATGCATAGAGGCTGCAGTTTCTTTGATAGGTGCAATTTTTCAGAAGAAAAATGTAAAAATAACTCTCCCCAACTTGAGTATTTAGAAGAATTAAAAACAAGTATTAGATGTTTTAATTATAAGAGTTTAATGAATGACAGTCAGGTTAATCAAACTGTTAATAAAATTAAGACGAGTTTGCAGGATAAAGAAATATTAAACCTTTCAGAAGTTTCAATAAGTTACGCTAAGCAAAAACTTTTAGATCAAGTGTTAAATAGAATTTCTGACGACAACCCAACTGTTAAAGATATCAATATTAATATTAAGAAGGGTGAAACTATAGCTCTTGTTGGAGAGTCAGGTAGCGGAAAATCAACAATTCTTAAATCTATTGCTGGGTTACTCAGAACCAAAGGTGGAATAATAAAATTTGACCAAGATAGAAATTTATCTTCTGACCTTAAAGAGAGAGATCCCAATGACTTAAGAATTATTCAATTAATTTTTCAAAATCCTGATGAGTCTTTAAACCCAAATCATACTGTTGAAGAAATAATAGCTCAACCATTAAAGTTATATTTTGGTTTAAAGGGTGAAGAATTAAAAAAAAATATTATAGATCTATTACAAAAAGTAAGACTTGGAGAATTTTATATGTCCAGGTACCCCAGACAATTATCTGGTGGTGAAAAACAGAGAGTTGCAGTAGCAAGAGCTTTTGCAGCTAAACCAGATATTATATTATGTGATGAGGTAACATCTGCATTAGATGTGTCAGTTCAAGCAGCTGTATTAAATTTGCTACAACAACTTAAAGAAGATTTTGGAACTACATATATATTTGTTTCACATGATTTAGCTGTCGTAAGAGCTATAAGTGATAGAGTTGCTGTTCTTTATCAAGGAAGATTGTGTGAAGTGGGACCATCAAAAGATGTTTATCAATTTCCATCACACCCTTATACAGAGGTTTTATTAGGAGCAGTGCTAGAACCAGATCCAGATATAAAACCAAAATTAGTTGCTGAGGATATTGTAGAAGAAAAACCACCTCAAAAAGGATGCAGTTTTCAAGGGAGATGTTCAAGAATATTAGGTGATATTTGTAAAAATGAGATACCACCATGGCAAATAACTAACAGTGGAAACTCTATTAGATGCCACATACCTTTAAAAGAATTGCAAAAAGACCAGATTAATTAAAGAAGTTATATTTATTATTTTAAATTTCTATTTAAGTATGTTTAAATAACTCCTAGGATGAAAAATAATTCTACATTGATTAAAAACTTATTATCTGATTTTAGAATAAATATTTATTTTCAAAATATTTCTTTGATGTTAATAGGATCACTTATCCTAGCTTTTTCGTCAAAAGTTCAAGTTCCATTTTGGCCTGTTCCTATGACAATGCAAACTTTTGCTGTTTTTATAATTGGAATGACATTTGGTTCAAAGTTAGCGTTTTTTACACTCTTATTATATCTTTTAGAAGGAGCTATTGGACTTCCAGTTTTTGCAAAAGGTGGTGGATTACTTTATTTAACTGGTCCGACAGCTGGCTATCTTTATGGAATGACCATTGCAGCTGGTGTTGTTGGTTATTTGGCAGAAAGAAATTTTAATGACTCCTATATCAAAAGTTTATTTTCTCTTTTAATAGCAACTTCTATTATTTTTATTATTGGGGTTGGTTATTTGGGCTCAGTTATAGGTTATGAGAAGGCTTTAGCTGGTGGTCTATATCCTTTTTTACCAAGTGAATTATTCAAAATTGCTCTAGCAGTGGCAATAATTCCATCAATTACAAAAATAATTAAATAATAATTTAAAAATATTTAATCGCTTTAAGTTGCTCTTGAATAAGATATTCATTATAAGTTTTAATTCTCATTATGAAAATTAACAAAGTAGTAGTCATAGGGTCAGGTACAATGGGCAGTGGAATAGCCGCTCAATTATGTAATGCAAATGTTCCAGTTACATTGTTAGACTTAACTACTGAAATTTCTGAAAAAGCTAGAGAAAGAATTTTAAAATCTAGACCTCCTTTATTAATAGATAAGTCAAAAATAAACAATATAAATGTTGGAAATATAAATGATAATTTTAATGAAGTTGGTGAAGCAGACTGGATAGTTGAAGCTGTCGTTGAGAGAATTGATATTAAACACAATATTTATGAAAAAATTTTTAAAGAAAGAAAGAAAGGATCAATAGTATCTTCAAATACATCTTCTATTCCAATTAAAGTTCTCTCAGAAAAACTTTC
>CABYJT010000003.1 GCA_902519455.1 uncultured Pelagibacteraceae bacterium | reverse complement strand
AAAACTGAAAATCCAATCAACATAACAAATGCATATTGATAAATAAATCCAGATTGAAATTTGACTGCTTTAATTGATAAATTTTTAATTACACTTGAAATCCCATCAGGACCAAATTTATCTATTATTGATCCATCAACTTTTTTCCATAAAAACTTTCCAATTTTTTTTGAAGGATTAACAAATAAATAATCGTACATTTCATCGAAGTACCATTTCTTAACTAAAAATTGATAAATTGGTTCATTCATTTCTTTCAGTCCATTTACTATGTTTGTATTTTTTAGATATAAATAATAAGAAAATGGAATTGCAGAGGTAACAAGTATAGGCGTTAAAAACAAAAACCACGTTGGTGGATGATCTGTACTTAGTGGTTCTAAAAATTTTATAGATTTACCCCAAAATTCATATGCTATCTCATGACCTATAAACAAACCTTTAAAGGCCATACCTGCAAAAATAGCTCCTATTGCTAAGATAATTAAAGGAGCAATCATAACCAAAGGAGACTCGTGTATTTTATCAACACTAAGTTCTTTATTATTAAAATTACCATGGAATGTTTTAAATATGAGTCTCCAGGAATAAATTGATGTTAATAAAGCTGTAACAATACCGACAAAAGCTGCAAGTATTCCAACTCCATTTCCTCTTAGGTACGCAAATTCTATTATTGCATCTTTAGAATAGAAACCTGATAAAAACGGAAAACCTGTTAAAGCAAGAGTCCCAATAAGCATTAATACATATGTGTATGGGAGTTTCTTTATAACTCCACCCATTTTATTTATATCTTGTTCGTCATTAAATGAATGTATTACAGCACCAGCTCCCAAAAAAAGTAAAGCTTTAAAAAAGGCATGTGTAAATAGATGAAACATCGCAACATTATATGCACCTACCCCGGCAGCAAAAAACATATAACCTAATTGACTACAAGTAGAATAAGCAATAATTTTTTTAATATCATTTTGAACAAGTGCGACTGTTGCCGCAAAGAAAGCAGTAGTCATTCCAATTATAGTTATAACTGTAAGAGCTAATGGGGAATATTCATAAATAGGTGAGCATCTAACGATCAGAAATACTCCAGCAGTTACCATTGTTGCAGCGTGAATTAGTGCAGACACTGGCGTTGGGCCTTCCATAGCATCTGGCAACCATGTGTGTAATAAAAATTGAGCTGATTTACCCATTGCTCCAATTAATAAAAGTAAACAAATCAAATCAATAATTTCTATATTAATACCAATGAAATTTATTTTTTTATCTAAAACATTTGGGATTTGTTCAAAAACTTCGTCATAATTGACTGTACCAAAAATATAAAAAATCAGAAAAATTCCAAGCGCTAAACCAAAGTCACCAACTCTATTAACAACAAAGGCTTTTATTGCAGCCTTGTTTGCACTCTCTTTTTTAAACCAAAATCCGATTAAAAAATATGAGCATAAGCCTACACCTTCCCATCCAAAAAATAGTTGAATAAAATTATCTGAACTTACTAAAGTTAACATTGCAAAAGTAAATAAAGACAAATATGCCATGAATCTTGTTTTATGAGGATCGTGTGACATGTAACCAATTGAATAAATATGCACCAAAGCTGAAACAAAATTTACTACAACAAACATAACTGCTGATAAGGTATCAATTTTTATTGACCAGTTAACATTTAATGTTCCAGAATTAATCCAAGTAGCTATAACAAGATTGTTTGAATAATCTGAGCTAATAACTTTATACAAAACAAATAAAGAGAGTATTGCTGAAATACTCACAAACGAACTTGTCAAAATTTGAGAATTTCTGTCTCCTATTTTTTTTCCAAAAAAACCACTAATTATTGAACCTATTAGAGGTAGAAATAAAATTAGATATTCCATTTTATCCTTTTAAATTTTTAATCTCTTCAACTCTTATTGTGTCTGAATTTCTGAAATAAACTACAATTATGGCTAATCCAATAGCTGCCTCTGCTGCAGCAACTGTTAAAATGAATAGTGTAAATATTTGCCCACTTAAATCATTGATAAATATTGAAAAGGCAACAAGGTTAATGTTTACTGCAAGTAAAATTAGCTCAATGCTCATTAAAATAACTATTACATTTTTTCTATTAAGAAAAATACCCACAACACCAATAGTAAATATAATTGCGGCTAATGTTAAATAATGCCCTAAACCTATACTAAGCATCTATTTTAACTCCTTTATTTCTCTCAGCCTCAACTAAATCAACACCTTCATCTCTTTCTCTAGAAATTTGCTTAACATAACTTTGTCTTTTAACTCCGGCTCTTTCTCTATAAGTTAAAACAATTGCTCCTATCATAGCAACTAACAAAATCATTCCTGAAATTTGAAATAGAAGTATATAATCCGTATATAAAACGTTTCCAATAGATCTAGTATTAGTGACTTCTTTAGATATGTTTATAGAAAGACTATTTAATAAATCGGGTTTATATTTCCATCCTCCAATTACAATTATAAGTTCAAAAAAAATGATTAAGCTAACTAATAAACCAACTGGTATATGGGTCCCTCCATCCCACCTTGAGCTAAACCACTGACCTTTTTGTTCAGCTACGTTTAACATCATTACAACAAATAAAAATAAAACTGCAACCGCTCCAACATAAACTATAAGCATTATCATGCCTAAAAATTCTGCACCTATCATAATAAACAAACAGGATATGCTAATGAAATCGAGGATTAAAAAAAATACAGAGTGAACAGTATTTTTTGAGACTGTTACCATGACTGCAGAAACAATAGCTATTAAGGAGAAAATATAGAAGAAAACTGAGTGAGCAATCATAAGATTACCTGTGAGAACTATCAGCCTTTATATTAGCGGCTAAAATGTTTTCCCACCTGTCTCCATTTTCCAAGAGTTTTTCTTTTGTATAATAAAGCTCTTCTCTAGACTCTGTTGCAAATTCAAAATTAGGACCTTGGACAATTGCATCTACAGGACATGACTCTTCACAAAGACCGCAGTATATGCACTTAAGCATATCAATATCATATCTTACTGTTTTTCTACTACCATCATCTCTTTCTTTTGATTCAATTGTAATAGCTTGAGCAGGACATACAGCTTCGCAAAGCTTACATGCTATACATCTTTCTTCACCATTAGGATATCTTCTAAGAGCGTGCTCCCCTCTAGACCTTGTTCCTAAAGATCCTTTTTCAAAAGGATAATTGATTGTTTTTTTTTCCTTAAAAGTCTCTTTTATTGCAATCAATAAACCAGTCACAAAATCAATCATGAATATAGTTTTTAATAATCTTGAAATTTTCATTTATTTTCCTGGTAGTAAATCAAAATATAGTAAAAAACTTGAAGTTAAAACAACATAAAATAGTGAAAACGGGAGAAATATCTTCCAACCAAGCTTCATTAATTGGTCATATCTGTATCTTGGAACAGTTGCTTTAACTAACGCAAATAAAATAAATAAAAATAATATTTTAAAGATTAACCAAAATGGACCTGGTATAACATTAAATGGGAAAATATCTATTGGAGATAACCAGCCACCTAAAAATAAAACTGCTCCCATTGCACACATTAACAAAATATTTGCATACTCTCCTAACCAAAACATAGCATACATCATTCCTGAATATTCAGTTTGATATCCTGCCACTAATTCTGCTTCTGCTTCTGGTAAATCAAATGGAGGACGGTTTGTTTCTGCTAATGCAGAAATAAAAAAAATTACAAACATAGGAAACAAAGGAATTACAAACCATAAGTTTTGTTGTGCCATAACAATGTCGCTTAAGTTTAAAGATCCAACACATAATAGAACATTGATTATTATGACTCCTATTGAAACTTCATATGATACCATTTGTGCAGCAGATCTGATTGCACCTAAAAAAGGGTATTTAGAGTTGGAGGCCCATCCTCCCATAATTATTCCATATACACCTAATGATGAAACTGCGAAAAGATATAAAATACCAACATTAATGTCAGCTAGAACAAAACCTTCATCAAATGGTATTACGGCCCATGATATTAATGCTAATGTCATAGTCACGACTGGAGCTAATACAAATACAAGCTTGTTTGAGCTTGCAGGTATTATTATTTCTTTAAAGATATATTTTAATGCATCAGCTAATGATTGAAATAAACCAAATGGACCAACAACATTAGGCCCTCTCCTTTTTTGCACAAAGGCCCAAACTCTTCTATCAAGCCAAACTATCATTGCAACAGAAACTAAAACAGGTACTAATAAAAATAAAATTTTATAAACTTCAGTAAATAATATTGAAAAATAAGAGTCCATTAACCCTCAGTTCCGGTTTTTTTCAAATTAGCTCTTTCGTATCTACACTCTGACATTGTTTTGGATGCACGTGCAATTGTATTAGAATAGTAATAATCAATATCTTCAACTAATATTATTTCATCATTAAAATTATATGAAGGTACTTCAAAATTTTTAATATTTTGATTATTTAAATAGTTTTGCATAGATTTAAGTAGTTCATCTTTATTATTAAATAAAGAATTTCCATGGATAGTTGATGATAATTCATTAATTATTTGCCAATCTTCTTTAGCTTCTCCTGGTGGATATGAAGCTTTATAAGCTTTTTGGAGCTTTCCTTCTAAGTTTGTAAAATAACCGTCTTGTTCAGTATAGGCAGCACCAGGCAATATAAGATCTGCCATACCTGCGCCTTTATCACCATGACTACCAATATAAATTATAAATTCATTATTTTTTTTAATCTTGAGGTTGTCTTGACCTAATAAAAAAATAATCTCTGCTTCACTATCTTCGATTTTCTCAAGGGTTTTATTGCTTCCATTATTTGAGGAAAAAATGCCTAAATCATAAGAACCAACAGCCGATGCATCAGTTGATAAAATATTTAGTGAATTCCAATTATTATCAATTTTTTTAATACTGGTTAAATACTTTTTTAACTCTTCAAATATATATGCACCATTTTTACTGTTTAAAATTGATTGACCTAAGATAATCAGAGGTTTTTCTGCACTGGCAATTTTATTTGAAAGATCGTGTTCATTTTTAATTATTTTATTAATCACTTTTGAATTATTTTCTAAAACTTTATAAGGATAAGTTAAATCACCCACATCCTCTAAAGAAAATATTTCAATTTTATTTTTTAAATAAGTTTTTCTTATTCTTGAGTTTAATATAGTTGCCTCAAATCTTGGGTTTGTGCCTATTAATAATATAAGATCGCTTTCTTCAATCCCTTCTATGCGGGAGTTAAATAGGTAGTTACTTCTATTTTTAAAATTTATGTAAGTATGATTAGCTCTTGAGTCTAAATAGCTAGAATTTAATGTTTTTTGAAATAAGTTTTTTACACTAAACATAGTTTCCATATTTGTCATGTCGCCAGTTAAACCAACTATTTTGTCTGGTGAAGTTTTTAAAATTTTTTCTTTAATTTTTTTGTATGCATCTTGCCAACTTATTTCTTCAAAATTTCCATCATTTTTTATTAATGGAGTGTCTAATCTTTGATTTTTTAATCCATCGCATGCATATCTTGTTTTATCAGAAATCCATTCCTCATTAATTTCCTCATTAATTCTTGGTAAAACTCTTTTTACTTCCCAATCATAAGTATCCACTCTAATGTTTGACCCGACGGCGTCCATAACATCGATTGTTTCAGTTTTTTTTAATTCCCAAGGTCTTGCTTCGAACACATAAGGTTTAGAAGTTAATGCACCAACTGGACATAAATCAATTACATTAGCTGACATTTCAGACTCCATAGATTTTTCTAAATATGTAGTAATTTCCATGTTTTCTCCACGTCCGATCGCTCCTAATTCTGGTACTCCAGCTACTTCAGTAGCAAATCTAATACATCTAGTACAATGAATACATCTAGTCATTTGAGTTTTTATTAATGGACCCATGTATTTTTCAGGTACATATCTTTTATTCTCTTTAAATCGTGATTTATCAATTCCGTAAAACATTGATTGATCCTGTAAATCACACTCACCACCTTGATCACAAACAGGACAGTCTAATGGATGGTTGGCTAACAAAAATTCCATCACACCTTTTCTTGCTTTTTCAACTTTTTCTGTATTTGTTTTAATAACCATACCCTCAGTTGCAGGCATTGCACATGAAGCTATAGGTTTTGGCGACTTTTCCATTTCAACCAAACACATACGACAATTCCCAGCTATGGAAAGTTTTTCATGATAACAAAATCTTGGTATCTCAGCTCCGGCTTGTTCACAAGCCTGGAGTACTGTTAGACCATCTTCAACTTCAATATCAATGTCGTTTACTTTTAATTTAGGCATTTTCCTTTTCTAATAAATGTTGATCAACAAGGTATGGAATATTTTTGTTTTTTTTCACAACGGGGTCAAATTTATTTCTTTCTAGTATTTCATCTTTAAAATGTCTGATTAATCCTTGAACTGGCCAAGATGAACCTTCACCAAAAGCACAAATTGTATGACCTTCTATTTGTTTTGTTACATCAAAAAGCATATCCACTTCGTCTGGGGTTGCCTCACCTGCAGCCATTCTTTCCAACATTCTCCACATCCATCCAGATCCTTCCCTACATGGAGTACACTGACCACAACTTTCATGTTTATAAAATCTAGCTATTCTTGCCATACACTTAATAATATCTTGGTCATTATTAATCACAACAATACCAGCTGTTCCTAGTCCTGTTTTATTTTCAACACATGCATCAAAATCCATTTTCATGTTGTCACAAATTTCTTTAGGTAACATTGGCATAGAAGAACCACCGGGTATTACTGCTTTGAGATTGTCCCATCCACCAACTACACCACCAGCGTGAGTTTCAATTAATTCCTTAAGTGGAACTCCCATTTCTTCCTCAACGTTACATGGGTTATTGACATTTCCAGAAATACAATAAATTTTTGTTCCAGTGTTTTTAGCTCTTCCAAGTGAACTAAACCATTTTGCTCCTCTTCTTAGAATTGTGGGAACAGCCGCAACAGTCTCAACATTATTTATGATAGTAGGACATCCATATAATCCAATTAATGCAGGAAATGGTGGTTTTAATCTTGGTTGTCCTTTTTTTCCTTCCAAACTCTCCAGTAGTGCAGTTTCTTCACCACAAATATAGGCACCAGCACCATAATGAATATAAATATCTAAATCCCATCCTGAATTTAATGCATTTTTACCTATTAAATTATTTTTATAAGCCTCATCGATTGCAGTTTGAAGTTTTTGTCCTTCATTAAAATATTCACCTCTAATATAAATGTAACATTTATGGGCATTAACTGCGTAAGAAGCAATTAAACATCCTTCTATTAATTTGTGAGGTTCAAATCTTAATATATCTCTATCTTTACATGTTCCAGGTTCTGACTCATCAGCATTGATAACTAAGTAATGAGGTCTAGACCCTACTTCTTTAGGTGCAAATGACCATTTTAGACCAGTTGGGAAACCAGCTCCACCACGTCCTCTAAGCTCTGAAGATTTAACTTCATTGATTATCCAATCTCTTCCTTTTTCTAAAATTTCTTTTGTTCCATTCCAATCATTTCTTAATTTAGCAGACTTGATATCAACACCACTGTCATTGTACAAATTTTGAAATATTCTATCTTCGTCTTTAAGCATTTTTGTTTCCTAATAAAGTTTTTCTATTGTTAACTGGTTCTGCATTTATTCTTCCTGAGTAAGATCCTGGTTTTGGAATTTTATTTTGGTATATCGTTTCAATTATTTCTTCAAGTTTTTTATCATTCAAGTCTTCGTAATAATCTTCATTAACTTGCATCATTGGAGCATTAACACATGCGCCTAAACATTCAACTTCCATCCAAGAAATTTTTCCATCCTCAGATAATACATTTTCTTTTTCAGATATTTTATTTTTACAAACTTTAACTAAATCATATGCCCCTCTAAGCATACAAGGTGTTGTAGTACAAACCTGAAAGAAATATTTACCAACTGGTGATAAATTATACATTGAATAAAAAGTTGCTACCTCATAAACTTTTATGTAAGGCATGTCTAAAAATTTAGCTATATATTTCATTGCTTGTAACGGTATCCAATTATCGTTTTGCCTTTGAGCTATATATAACAAAGCCATAACCGCGCTCTGTTGTTTCCCATCTGGATAATTAGAAACTATTTTATTTGCAGCCTCCATACTTTTATCATTAAATTTAAAAGTTTCAGGCTGTTCTTTGTGAATTTTTTTTATACTCATCTATCAACCTCTCCAAAAACAATATCCATTGAACCCAATACAGCAGGTACATCAGCAAGCATATGCCCTTTTATTAAATAATCCATAGCTTGAAGATGGGTAAATCCAGGAGCTCTGATTTTGCATTTATATGGTTTACTTGAGCCATCTGAAATCAGATAGACACCAAATTCTCCTTTTGGTGCCTCAACTGCTGTATATATCTCGTCTTTTTCAACCCTATATCCTTCTGTGAATAACTTAAAATGATGAATTAAAGCCTCCATAGACTGTTTAAGTTCCTTTTTTGGAGGAGGAGAAATCTTTCCATCCTCAGTTTTGATTGGTCCTTTTGGAATATTTGTTAAACACTGTTTAATAATTTTTACACTTTCTCTCATTTCTTCAATTCTGCAAAGATATCTGTCATAACAATCTCCATTTTTTCCAACAGGAATTTTAAATTCTAATTCGTCATAACAATCATAAGGTTGACTTCTTCTTAAATCCCAAGCTACACCAGAACCTCTTAACATTACTCCTGAAAAAGAATAATCTAGCGCATCTTGTTTGGATACAATTCCTATATCTACATTTCTCTGTTTAAATATTCTGTTGTCGGTAAGTAAAGTTTCTAAATCATCAATAATCTTTGGAAATTTTTCACAAAATTCATCAATATCACTTTCAAGTCCAGAGGGAAGATCTTTATGTACTCCACCAGCTCTAAAATAATTAGCGTGCAACCTTGATCCCGACACCCTCTCATAAAATCCCATTAATTTTTCTCGTTCCTCAAATCCCCATAAAGTTGGTGTTAACGCCCCAACATCCATTGCTTGAGTAGTTACATTCAATATGTGACTTAATATTCGACCTATTTCACAGAAAATTACTCTTATATATTTCGCCCTAGAAGGAACTTCGATTTTTAGAATTTTTTCTATAGCTAAAGCAAATGCATGTTCCTGATTCATTGGTGCTACATAGTCCAAACGATCAAAATAAGGAACTGCTTGTATATATGTTTTGTTTTCAATTAACTTCTCAGTACCTCGGTGCAACAACCCTATGTGAGGATCAGCTTTTTCAACAACTTCTCCATCTAATTGAAGTATTAATCTTAAAACTCCATGCGCTGCAGGATGTTGTGGTCCAAAATTTAAGTTTAGTGTTTTTTTTTCTTTTGCCATTAACTTTTTTTAATTTCTTTAATATATTTTGTTCCTTCCCAAGGACTCTCATAATCAAAATTTCTGTAATTTTGCTCTAATTTAACAGGTTCATAGATCACTTTTTTTTGTTCTTCACTATAACGAACCTCATTATGACCAGTAAGAGGAAAATCTTTTCTTAGAGGATGCCCCTCAAAACCATAATCGGTTAAAATTCTTCTCAAATCAGGATGATTTTTAAAGTTTAACCCATACATATCAAATACTTCTCTTTCCATCCAATTTGCAGCAGGAAATATAGAGGTTAATGAGGAAATTACGTCATTTTCTTTTATTGAATAATCAATAATTATTCTTTGATTATATTCATGACTTAATAATAAATAAACCATCTTAAATCTATTTTCATTTTCCGGATAATCTACAGCTGTAATTTCGATTAATTGCCTAAATTTAGTTTCTTTATTGGTCTTCAAAAAAGAAATCACATCGACCAATTCATCATGATCTATGTTTATATAAATAGTTTTATGTTTTATAAATGAATTATTTATTTTAGATGTTAATTCGGAGTTTATAAACTTTTCCAAGTCCTCAAGATTTTTCATTATTATCTTTCTAAAGAACCTTTATTTCTTATTTTTTTCTGTAATTGTAAAATTCCATAAAGTAATGCTTCAGCTGACGGAGGGCATCCAGGGACATATACATCAACAGGCACCACTCGATCGCATCCTCTTACTACAGAATATGAATAATGATAATAGCCTCCACCATTTGCACAACTTCCCATAGATATTACATACCTGGGTTCAGGCATCTGGTCGTAAACTTTTCTTAATGCAGGAGCCATTTTATTTGTAAGCGTGCCTGCAACTATCATCACATCTGATTGACGTGGCGATGCTCTTGGTGCTGCACCAAATCTTTCAAGATCATATCTTGGCATAGATGTTTGCATCATTTCAACAGCACAACATGCTAATCCAAATGTCATCCAATGCAATGAACCAGTTCTTGCCCAATTAACTAGATTGTCTAGTGATGTTGTTATAAAACCGTTGTCACTAAAGTCTTGAGCTAATTGTTTAAACTCATCTGGAATATCTTTTTTTCTATCTTGTAAATTCATATTATTCCCAGTCTAAGGCACCTTTTTTCCACTCGTAAATAAATCCAACAGTTAGAATAAATAAAAATAACATCATAGAGCAGAAACCATATAAACCAATTTCACCAAGTGAAATCGCCCATGGGAATAAAAATGCAATTTCTAAATCAAATATTATAAATAATATTGCAACCAAATAAAACCTGACATCAAATTCCATCCTTGAGTCATTGAAAGGTTCAAATCCACACTCATAGGCTGAAAGTTTCTCAGGATCAGGTTTGCTTGGAGCAGCGATATAATTAATTGCTACAAAAGCAAGACTTAAGCCTAAGGCTATTATCAAAAATAATATTATCGGTAGATAATCTTTTAAAAATTCCGCAAGCATTTGATTCCTATGTAACAACTATTATATCAACTAAAAGTGAAGATATGTCACATTTTTATGCCTAGTTTTACTAGAATAATGGCGGGAGTGAAGGGACTCGAACCCTCGGCCCCCTGCGTGACAGGCAGGTGCTCTAACCAACTGAGCTACACCCCCACAGGTGTAAATGGTGGGTAGTAAAGGACTCGAACCTTTGACCCCCTCGGTGTAAACGAGATGCTCTACCAACTGAGCTAACCACCCAAAATCTTGGTACTATTACATCAACGGATTAATAAAGTAAATTGTTTATTACTGAATACTAGCTTGAGATTTATCGTCCTTTTTACCCTCAGAAATTTTGTCTACTTCAGTCCACTCCACAGGTTTTAGCTCTTTAGTAAGGGCAATTTTAAGCACTTCATCTGCTGTTTCCACTGGAATGATTTTAATATCTTCTCTTACCTTTTTTGGAATATCTGCTAAATCTTTTTCGTTTTCTTTGGGTATTAATACCTTTTTAACTCCTGCTCTGTGTGCAGCTAATAATTTTTCCTTTAAACCGCCAATTTGCAAAACCTGCCCTGTAATTGTTACTTCACCAGTCATAGCAATCTCTCTATTAACTGGAATGTTTGTTATTGATGATACTATAGATGTAACCATTGCTATACCGGCTGAAGGTCCATCTTTAGGTGTAGCTCCTTCTGGAACATGGATATGAAAATCCTTTTTTTCAAAGAAAGGTGGTATTATTCCATATTCTAAACTTTTTGATCTGACATATGATTTTGCAGCTTTAACAGACTCTTGCATAACATCACCCAGTTTTCCTGTTATTTGCATTCTACCTTTACCTGGCATATTGACAGTCTCAATTTTGAGAATTTCCCCTCCTACTTCAGTCCATGCTAGTCCTATAACTATTCCAGTTTTGTTTTTATCTTCTACTTCTCCATATTTAAATTTTTTAATTCCTAAAAAATCTGGAATATTTTTATCGTTGACTTGAACTTTTTCTACTTCACCACTTACTACTTTTTTAACAACTTTTCTTGTTACTTTAGAAATTTCTCTCTCTAAATTTCTGACACCTGACTCCCTTGTGTAACTTCTAATTATCTCTTTTATTGTCCCATCTTCTAAATTTAGTTCACCCTCTTTTACTCCATTTTCTTTTACTTGTTTGGGTAATAAATACTTATTTGCAATATTTATCTTTTCATCTTCTGTATATCCAGGAATTCTTATAACTTCCATTCTATCAAGAAGTGGTGGTAAAATATTTAAAGTATTTGCTGTTGTTACAAACATTACATCAGACAAATCATAATCAACTTCTAAATAGTGATCATTGAAAGCTGTATTCTGCTCAGGGTCTAATGCTTCTAGTAAAGCTGATGATGGATCTCCTCTATAATCGTTTCCAATTTTATCAACTTCATCTAATAAAAATAAAGGATTTTTTGTACCAGCTTTCTTCATCATTTGAATTATTTTTCCTGGTAAAGATCCAATGTACGTTCTTCTATGACCTCTTATTTCAGCCTCATCTCTAACACCCCCTAGCGACATCCGAATAAACTGTCTGTTAGTAGCTTTAGCAATAGATTTTCCAAGTGATGTTTTTCCTACACCTGGGGGTCCAACTAAACATAAAATTGGTCCTTTAATTTTTTCCATTCTTTTTTGAACAGCAAGAAACTCAATAATTCTCTCTTTTACTTTTTCTAAACCAAAATGATCTTCATCTAAAATTTTAAGACCTTTGTTTAAATCAATATCTACATCATTTTTTTTAAACCATGGAAGATCAATCATCCAATCTAAATAATTTCTAACAACTGTTGCTTCTGCAGACATAGGGCTCATATTTTTTAATTTCTTAAGCTCTGACATGCACTTCTTCTCAACTTCTTTTGGCATTTTAGCTTTTTGAATTGATTTTTTTAAGTTAGTAGTTTCATCCTTACCATCTTCAATTTCACCTAATTCTTTTTGGATTGCTTTTAGTTGTTCGTTTAAATAATACTCTCTTTGGGTTTTTTCCATTTGAGTTTTAACTCTTCCTCTAATTCTTTTTTCAACACCAATGATACTTGTTTCACTTTCCATCATTTTTATAACTGCATTTAATCTTTTCTTAACATCCAATGTTTCAAATATTTGTTGCTTTTCAGATATCGACGCATTTAAGTTTGAAACAATATTATCTACAATTTTGGATGGATCTTTTAATTGTTTAATATTGCTAATTGTTTCTGATGAAATTTTTTTATTTACAGACGTTAATTTTTCTAATCTTTTTACAGCGGTAAGAGCTAGAGGTAATAGATCTTCATCTTTGTTTAGAACATCTTTTTGATGTTCATATGTACAAGTAATAAATTTATCATCATCTTTAAAATCAATTATTTTTACTCTTTTTATTCCTTCAACTAAAACCTTAACTGTACCGTCTGGAAGTTTTAAAAGTTGCAATATATTGCTTTCACATCCATAAGAAAATACGTCATTTTTTTTTGGATCATCAACTTCAGAATTTTTTTGAGTAACTAATATTATTTTTTTATCACTTTTCATTACCTCGTTTAAGGCAGTAATAGATTTGTCTCTGCCAACAAATAGTGGAATGACCATGCTTGGAAACACTACTATGTCTCTTAATGGTAATAAGGGCTGTGTTAATTTAACTTCCATATCCATAAATATGGATATAATATTTTATAATGCAATAGGAAACTTTTGTTTATTAACTCTTATTAAGCCGCAGAAGTCTTTTCTGTTTTTGATTTGTTCTTAGTATGAACAATAATTGGCTGAGAGGTTCCCTTAGTGGCTCCACCATCAATAATAACTTCTTCTATGTTCTCTTGACCAGGAAGGTCAAACATTGTTTTTAGTAATAAATTTTCTAAAATTGATCTTAATCCTCTAGCCCCAGTTTTCTTACTTATTGCTTTGTTAGCAATATCTTTAACTGCCTGATCTTTAAATGTTAGTTTTACACCTTCCAATCTAAATAATTCTTGGTACTGTTTAATCAAAGAATTTTTTGGCTCTTGTAGAATTTTTACTAAAGATTTTTCATCCAAATCTTCAAGTGTAGCTGTAATTGGCAATCTACCAATAAATTCTGGAATCAGTCCATATCTTAATAAATCTTCAGGCTCTAGATTTTTCATCCATTCTCCAGTTTTTTTATCTTCTAAAGTTTTTACTTCTGCTCCGAATCCAATAGATGATCCTTTGTCTCTTTGAGATATTATTTTATCAAGACCAGCGAATGCTCCTCCACAAATAAACAGTATATTAGTAGTATCAACTTGCAGAAATTCTTGTTGAGGATGTTTTCTTCCTCCTTGAGGAGGAACGCTTGCTACTGTTCCCTCCATAATTTTTAATAATGCTTGTTGAACTCCTTCTCCAGATACATCCCTAGTTATAGATGGATTTTCAGATTTTCTACTTATCTTGTCAACCTCATCTATATAAACAATTCCTCTTTGAGCTTTTTCTACATTATAATCTGCAGCTTGTAATAATTTTAGAATTATATTCTCAACATCCTCACCAACATATCCTGCTTCAGTTAATGTAGTTGCATCAGCCATTGTAAAAGGTACATCAAGTATTCTTGCAAGAGTTTGGGCTAATAATGTTTTTCCACATCCAGTTGGACCTACCAGCATAATATTAGATTTAGAGAGCTCAACTGTTTTGCTTGTTTTATTTTCGTAGTTTAACCTTTTATAATGATTATGCACTGCAACTGACAAAACTTTTTTTGCATGAGACTGTCCAATCACATAGTCGTCAAGAACTTTACATATTTCTTTTGGTAAAGGTAATCCATCCTGATGTTTTACAAAATTATCTTTGCTTTCTTCTTTTATAATGTCCATGCAAAGTTCTACGCATTCATCACAAATGAATACAGTTGGTCCAGCAATTAACTTCCTAACTTCGTGTTGGCTCTTGCCACAAAAAGAACAGTAAAGAATGTTTTTATTGTTGCTCATAATTTTTAATTCGAATCAATTTTAATACTTTAATACATATGGCGCAAAGTAATCAAGTAGAGGTTGTGGACAAACTATATATTGTGGCTTATTCTCTCTTTTCTACCACTTTATCTATCAGACCAAAACTTTTTGCATTATCAGGAGTCATAAAATTATCTCTCTCTAATGCTGATTTAATTTCATCTACAGATTTTCCAGTATGTTTTGAATAGATTTCATTTAGTCTTTTCTTTAAAGATAAAACTTCATTAGCATGAATCTCAATATCTGTTGCTTGTCCTTGAAAACCTGCAGAGGGTTGATGAACCATAATTCTAGAATTTGGTAATGAAAACCTTTTTCCTTTAGCCCCAGCTGCAAGTAAAAACGATCCCATACTTGCCGCTTGACCTATACACAAAGTACTTATTTCTGGTTTAATGTATTGCATTGTATCATAGATACCAAGTCCGGCTGTTACAAGTCCACCAGGACTATTTATATATAGAGAAATTTCTTTTTTGGGGTCTTCAGACTCTAAAAATAATAGTTGAGCAGTAACTAATGATGCAACTGCATCATTTATGGGACCAACCACAAATACAATTCTCTCTTTAAGAAGTCTTGAATAAATGTCGTATGCCCTCTCTCCTCTACTAGATTGTTCAACAACCATAGGAATAAGAGTATTTAATTGTTCTGGAATTTTAAAAGTCATAATCGATTCGATTAATCTTATACAACTTGTGATTACTTTTTGCTAACCTTTTTTGCTTTTTTAGGTTTTGATGCAGGAGTTTTAGTTTTTTTAGTTTCTTTCGATTTTGCTTTAACCTCTTTTTTTTTGGGATCTATTTTTTTCTTATTTTTTTCATCTCCACCTTTTTTAGCAATTTTAGCTTGCTCTTTAATATTGTTTTCATTTTCTTCTTTTAATATTTTCTCGGCCTCTTCTTTAGTAATTTCTTTTTTAGTAGTTTTTGCTTTTTTCTTAATTTCTTCAATTATTTTTTCTTCGTAAATTTGTCCCCTTAAACTATCAATGGCTGCAGGATTTTGTTCATAATAATCTTTAACAATCTTCTCTTGACCTGGCATCATTCTAAATTGTTTTTGTATTTCCACATTAATTTCTTCCTGTGATACATTAATTTTATTTTCTTCACCAAAAGCATTTAAGATTAATCCAGTTTTAATTCTTTTTTTAGCTTGTTCCTCTAGTGATATTTGGTTCTTTTTAACTTCATCTTCCTTCATTCCTTGAGATAATATTTTAACTTCCTGTTCAATTAAATTACCGGGTAATTGGTCTAATTTTTCTTTCTCTATTTGCTCAAGAATACTTTTCTTTGTTATCATGGCTAATGAATTTTTATATTCATCATTAATTTGTTTTGAAATAAGTTCTTTTAAATTTGCTAAATCTTTTGCACCCATATTTTTTGCAAAATCATCATTAATTTTTACTTCTTCTGGAATTCTAACTGCTGTAATCTTGCATTCAAAAACAGCACTTTTGTTAATAAGATCTTTTTCAGGAAAATTTTCAGGTAGATTTACTTCTATATTTTTTGTGTCACCTGATTTAACGCCCTCTAATTGTTTATCAAAACCTTTAATAAATAAATCTTTTCCAAGAACTAATTGAGTATTTTTACCCTCGTTACCTTTAAATTCTTTGCCGTCAATAGTTCCTTTATAATCAAAAATTACAAGATCATTTATTTTTGAGCTATAATTTGCTTCTGCATCTTTAAAATTATTTTGATTTTTTGCAATTTCACTAATTCTTTTATCTGTTTCTTTTGGATCAATTTTTACAACATACTCATCTACTTTAATTGAACTTAGTCCTTTAGCAGAAACCTCGGGTAGTTCAGTAACTGAAATGATGTATTCTAAATCTTTACCTTCACCAAAAGACTTTAAATCTATTTTAGGTTGTCCGGCTGGTTTTATTTTATTTTCTTCTAGAGCTTTAGTTGTTGTATCTTTTAACAACTTATCAATTACTTCACCGTAAACAGCTTTACCAAATTGTCTTTTTAATATCTCAGTAGGAACCTTACCAGGTCTGAAACCTTTTATAACAACATCTTTTCTTATTTGCTCATATTTCTCATCCATAAAGCCTGAGATTGTTTTTTTATCTATAAGTACTTTAAGATCTTTTTCTAAACCTTTTTTATTTTCTATTGTTACTTTCATAATCTATTTATGGTAGGCGAGAAAGGACTCGAACCTTCACAGCTTGCACTATTGGTTCCTAAGACCAACGCGTCTACCAATTCCGCCACTCGCCCAAATTTAAGCTGTTTTATATAGTATTGATCTAATTTGTCCAATTAGAATAATAGTGTAAAAAGATATAATTATATAAAAAAATGATAGTTTCACCATGTATAAGCATTTGTAAAATGGATCCTGTAACTGGATATTGTTATGGCTGTGGTAGAAATAATGATGAAAAGAAGATTTGGAAAGACCCAAATACAAAAGATGAATGGAAAAAACAAAATTTAGAAGATATTCAAATGAGAATGCAAGGATGGCAACTAGAAAGTTTCAAAGAATCGTATGAACATAAAAAAAATAATGGAATGTCATTATTTAAAAAGAAGCAAATAAATGACTCAGACTAGATTAGTAGTAATTATTTATATAATTGGAATTCTTATTGGAGCATTTTTTTTTGATTTATGGAGCGCTGAAACGAGTGCTATCAAAAGTTTAGCGGCGATGTTTTGGACAGCATTATTGCTTATAGCTATTGTATTTGCTGATAAAAAAAAGGAATAATTAATCTTTTTGTATTAATTCACTTATGAATAAATCTCCATTACCATCTTCTACTGCTTTTTTGTAAAAAGATTTTTTTACATCAGCTAATTTTTCTGCATTACCTAAATCTTTTAGCATTTCATGAATATAAGTAAGATCTTTTAAAGTATTGGAAGTTGAAAATTTAAATCCAGTATAATCGTCTTTAAGCACATTATCAAAAATTCTATTTAAAGCTGTTGAGTTTCCAGATCCTAATTTTGCTACTGCAAAAAGTTTTTCTAAATCAATATCTAATTTTTTTGCGCTTTTGATGAATTCAATAACATTTGTTGCAGTACCGAGTGACAAAAAATTATTTAGTAACTTTGACTTTGCTCCTTTACCCACTTCTCCGAAATGGAAATAATCTTTACAAAAAGTTTTTAAATAAACTTCAGATTGTTTAAAATTTTCCTCTGATGCTCCAACAATACCTCCACAAACACCTTCTTCTGCTTGAACGGGACCCCCCATCACAGGACATTCGATGTAGTTAATTTTTTGTTTTGAAAAAATCTGTTCCATTTGAATTGAGCCATTTTGGTTATGTGTTGTAACATCAATAATTAATGTTTTATTTTTAAGTAAAGTAGAGACTTTTTCAGCAATACTCAGAGCGATTGGTGTATTTGTTACGCAAAGAAATAGCGCATCTAAATTTTTTTCGCACAGTTCATCATAAGAGTTTACTTCAACCGCTCCATCACCCACAATTTTATCTATTGGCGCCCTTTTTTTATTTGCAATAACAAATAAGTTATTTCCTTTTTTTAAAATATTTTTGGCTATCCCATAACCCATATAGCCAACACCAATAAAACCTACATTCATAATCTATTTTAATTATAGTATAAGACATAAAGATTAAAAATTAATATTTATGTCTAATCATTTTGAAAAGCTTGAAAATTTGATAGTGAGCTGCAAAAAATGCCCTAGGTTGGTAAGTTTTAGAAAAAAGATAGCTAAAGAAAAAAGAAAACAATATATAAATGAAAAATATTGGGGGAAACCAATAACAGGGTTTGGTGACCCAAAAGCTAGAATTTTATTTGTTGGTTTAGCACCAGCTGCACACGGTGGCAATAGAACTGGAAGAGTTTTTACAGGAGATAGATCGTCTGATTTTTTATACAAATGTCTTTATAAGGCAAAGTTATCTAACCAGCCAAATTCAGACCACAGAAATGATGGACTTAAATTAAAAGACATATTTATAACTACTGCTTTAAAATGTGTCCCACCTGGAGATAAACCTACAAAAAAAGAGTTAAATACTTGTTTTAAATATTTTAATAAAGAAATTGAATACTTAGAAAATTTAAAAATTGTTGTTGCTCTTGGGAAAATAGCCTTTGATGCTTGTTTAGAGTTTTACAAAAAACATCACAAAATTAATTCAAATGTTAAATTTGGGCATAGTAAATTCTTTAAACTCCCGAATAATATTTTATTGGTAGGCTCTTATCACCCAAGTCCAAGAAACGTAAATACAGGTAGAATTAACGTAAATAAAATGACTAATTTATTTGTTAAAATTAAAAATACTATTTAATTAATAGTTCTTTAAGTTTTTCAGGCATTTTGATTGGTTTACCCTCTTTATTGATTGTAGCCAAATGAACATCTGCAGTTAGAATTAAATTATCTTTTATAAAAATGTCTTGCTTCATTTTAATTGATACATTCTTTACTTCTACAATTTCAGAAAAAATATCAAGTTTATCTTCTAACCTTGAAGGTTTTATAAAATTTAAATTACAAGATTTAACAATTATATATATTCCATAATTTTCTCTCAGTTTAGAATTTGTAAAATTTACAGATGCTATAGCATCAGTTCTAGCACGCTCTATAAATTTTAAATAATTTGCGTAATAAACTACTCCACCAGCATCTGTATCCTCATAGTATACATTAAAACTTGATTTAAATTTTTTCATAAAAATAACAATATCAAAGTGGAAATATTTTTTATACTAATGATTAATACAATATGAAAATTTATATAATTTGGTTAATTGGTGTTATATTATGGAATTTCGGATATCCAGAAGCCACTCCAATCCTTGATGTTTTGGCTGCAATAATACTGTCTTTATTAAGTTTTGGTTTAAAAAAGTATCTTAATTAAAATTTTACTCAGAAGAAAAAAAAATATTTTGGTAATAACTAACTGCGGTTAGTTTTGAATTATCGGTATCTGCCATAATTGCAATTCCTGAAAGCTCTTCAACGTCTAAATCATGAAATTTTTTAAAATCTTCCTTTACATTAGCTCTTACTGTGACCCATTCATTTAAATTTGACTTTGTTGAAGCCAGAACGCTATCGATAGATTTCTTTGTATAAGGGCTGGGCCATGTTTCTCCTACATTTGAATTGCTTGAAAAAACATAGTTTATAGCTCTATTTGATAGTGGTGTTGCGCCAGTTTTTTTGATTACAAAAACTCTAGCAGCAAAATCATGACCTTTTTTGGTATTTTCTTTTATACCTTTAAGATCTTTTTCAATCTTCCAGGTAATATTTATAAAAGGGGTTTTGTCTAAATTAATTTTTATTTCTTTACCTACTCCTGAAGCTGCATTTACTGCTTCTGCTTTTAAATAATTTCCGTTCTCATTACTTCCTATAGAATATAATGTTTTTGCATCAGCTCCTCTTACTTTCCTGACTTGTAATGAATTTAATTCCTCCTCAGTAAAATCGAAAACCATTAGTTTTTCAGCACAAACCGAGGATATAAATAAAAAATAAATTATTATTATTTTGATAAATTTTATTAACACTCTTTTCATATAATTAAATATTTTTAATTATCAACTATAATTTAAAATTTAACTTTAAGGTAAAAGAATAATTTTTGGTGAAGAACAAGTTCCGTCATGAATTTGTTTAAAGGCCTCTGCACCTTTCTTTAATTCCCTATATTCTATCCAATCTAGTTTGCCAATTTTATTGTCAGCTAAAATTTTGATTGTATGTTCAAAATCTTTATTAGTATAACAATATGTACCAATAAAAGTTACCTCTTGAAGAGTTGCTTTTCTAAAATTAAACTGCCCTGCTGGTTGGGTTAATCCAATATGTATTATTGTGCCTCCAGGTTTAATAACTGATATAGCTTGTTGTCTTGAAACTTCTAAACCAACTGTATCAAATACAACATCGAAGCTGTCATTTTGCACTTCTTTGTCTAATGGGTTAACAAACTTACCATCAAAATATTTTGCACATTCACTTAGTCTCAGATTATTGGGGTCTGACATAATAATATTTTTATTCCCCTTGATTTTCGATAATATTAGAGAGCACAATAATCCTATTGCTCCGGCGCCCTGAACTAAAGTTCTGCACTCAGAAAGAGGTTTTTTAAGAGAGTTTTCCCCCATAAGTACAGCGTGTAGTGAGACTGCAGTTGGTTCTGCTATAGCCGCTTCATTAAGATCTAAATGATCTGGTACCTCATATATATTTTGATTAGGAGAAGAAACCAATTCTGCAAAAACTCCTTGTCTCTCGTAAGGTCTGTTCATTCCTAAAAGAACTCTATGTGGGCATAAATGTTCTCGCCCACTTGTGCAATATTCACACTTTCCGCATGTTATTAAGGGATTTAATACAACATTTTTTCCTTGGAATTTGCCATTTTGTATTACACCACTCACCTCGTGACCAATTATTAATGGAGGAATTCGTCTTTCGTCTTTTCCATGATACGCGTGCATATCAGATCCACATATTCCTGAAGCATGAACTTTTAATATACTTTCTCCACTTGTCTCTACGGGATCTTTTTCTTCTCTGTAAATCAATTTTTCAACGCCAGTATAAACTAAAGCTTTCATAATTATTTTTCAGCTAGAAGATAATATATAAAAAACGATACGACAAATCCTAATATCCAAGAAAATGATTTTATATCTGAGAAATTGATATTCCATAATAATGAAAAAGAGAAAATAAAACCTATAACAAGTGAATACATAGCTTTATAGTTCCAACCATTTGAGTACATATATTCATTCCCATCTCTCAAAAAAAACAGATCTTTGTGATTTACTTTCCCTTTTTTCACCAGGTGGTAGTCAGTAATTATTATTGCAAATATTGGGCCAAAAAATGCTGCAAGGCTATCTATAATATTTATTACACCTATTTGACTTAAAATAGAGGGCCACAAACCTCCGGCAATAAAACCAATTATTAAAATTAATACTCCAGAAGTTTTGAGATCTAAATTATTAGGAATAAAATTTATTATACTATTTTGCGTAGGGACATAATTAGAAATTAAATTAGTAGATAGAGACGAAAAAATAATAAAAATCAGAGCAAAGACCGTTAAGCCAGTATTGTCTAATTTTCCAATAATATCCATTGGCTTAGTCAATATTTGATCAACAACAATAAGCTTTTGATTTAAAACAACATCTACTCCAACAACTATAGATGTTGCTAAAAATGAAAACAAAATCATATTTAGAAAAAGATTTAGGTTTCCCAATTTTAGATCCTTTTCTGTTTTGACATATCTAGAAAAATCTCCGAAATTTAACAACACAATTGAGAAGTAAGAGAAAATTGTTCCTGTTAAAACTACAAAAGGTAAAAAATTTGATTTTGAAAAAAAATTTCCCTCTGTTGTATTCGATTTAAGAGACTCAAAAATTTGTGTGTGATTTTCAGAAGTTAAAATTAAAAAAAAGACAAACAAACCTAAATAAACAAAGATGGCTGAAAACTGTAAAAATCTTTGATTAAACCTTTGTCCATTTGTAAATAAAAAATACTGAATGACAAAAGTTAGTATTAATGAAATCCAATCAATAATATTTAATCCAAGAAAGAAAGCTAAAAATACTTGACCATCTAGAATTTGACTATCTAGGTTATAGTATATAAAAATTCTAATTAGATATGTAATTGATTTTGAAATAAAAAATGTTTGAATGCCGAACATAAACACTCCAATAACAGATCTTAAAAGACTTAAGTATTTGGCTCCATTTAAGCCCATTGATATTCTGAGCATAACAGGAAAAGGTAATCCATGCTTTTGTGATGGTTTGCCGATCAATGATATAAAAAAATAAATTAATATAGAGGCGGCTAATGAAGAAGTTAAGACTATTACAGTACTAAGATTATATATTAAATATAAAGAGGCTATTAACGCAAAACCTGCAATGGTTTGGATGCTATTAGCCCAAAAGCAAAATAAATCAATTGATGTCCATGTTTTGTTGCTTGGGTTAACTGTGGCTAATTCAAAATTTTTTAATTCTATATTCTGACTCACTAATGTAACCTTAAACTAAAATTTTTATATGTCTATAATTGTGATATCCATAATTTTGTAATTCTATGAATTTTCTTAAAAATAATATTGGCTACGTTTCTATGTTTGTAGCAGTAATAGGGTTTGGGTCAGGTCCGCCGTTTGTAAAATTAGCATTACAGGAATTTTATGTAATGGATTTAATGGCAGTACGATTCTCCTTAGCATTTAGTTTGATGTTAATTTTTGCTTTGATCATGAGGGCAGATTTAAAAATTAAAAAAATTGGTTTTACTCCTTTCTTAATGGGTTTATTAAATCCTTTTTTAGTGACTTTAAGTTTTCATATTGGTCTTCTACTAACCTCACCAGTAAATGGAGTTGCTTTAATTAGCACTTTGCCAATATGGCAACCATTTATTGCAAGACTTTTTTTAAAAGAAAAAATTGAAATAAAAGTAATTATTGGAGCCTTTATAACAATTATTGGAACCTTAATTCTACTTACAAGTCAAACAAAATCAGGACAAGGAAATTATATTGGTGATTTGATAATTTTTTTAGGAATGATATGCGTTTCTGTAAATGAAGTTTTGGGAAGAAGATTTATGCAAACTAAAGTTGATCAATTGGGAGTCAATACTTATCAGTATTTTATTGGTGCTATACTATCTTTGTTAGTTCTTTTTGTAATTTGGCCTAATTCAAGTTTTGAATATCAAAATTATTTAAATTTTTCACCACCAGTTTTAGCGGCTATAACTTTATCTTGTATAACGTTTGGAGCATATTTGTTTTATAATTTTGCTCTTAGAAGAGTTCCAATAGGTAGAATTAGTTTGATGTATCCTTTAACAGGCCCTATTGGTGCAACAATGTCTTGGTTAATACTCGACTCTCCAATTTCAATAAATGTTTTTATATCTTTAGCGATAATTCTAGTTGGAACTATTATACCTCAAATAAATAAGTCTAGCTAAGGTGATGGGTACATTACCCCAGGCAACCACAATGCTATTTTTGGAAATATTATAATTAATACTAAACCAATGACTTGGATAACCATAAATTGCATCATACCAAGATAGATATCTTTTAAATCCCACTCTGGAACCACACCTTTTAAGAAATAAGCAGATAATGCTACAGGAGGTGAGAGCCAGGCGGTTTGGAGATTAACGGCTACTAATATTGCAAACCATGTAAGATTAAATCCTAACTCGATTACTAGAGGTAATACAATTGGTAATACTATTAAAACTATTGGTACCCACTCTAAAGGCCATCCTAATAAAAAAATGGCAGCCATTATAATTGCTAATATTACATATCTATTTACCTCTAAATTTAAAAGGAAATCAGTTAACAGAGATGGAGTTCCTAATTTTGAGAATACTGCTCCAAAAAAGTTCGATGCAGCAACTAAAAACATTATTAAAGCTGTAATCTCTAAAGTTTTTAAAAGAGCGTCTTTCAAACCTGGCAGAGTTAATTTTTTATATGCTAGTGCAAGTAAGATAGCACCAAAGGCTCCCATACCAGCCCCTTCAGTTGGAGTAGCAAGACCAAATAGAATACTTCCAAGTGCAAAAAAAACTAAACCTGCAGGAGGTATTAATCCCATAATAAACTCATACCAAACCTTGGCCATATTTGTTGGTTGTTCATTTGCTGGTAAAACAGGGCCAAGTTTTGGATTAAAATAACATCTTAATGTTGTGTAAGCTGCGTACAGACATGCTAATAAAATACCTGGCATTATTGCTGCAGCAAATAAATCTGTTACAGGAATTTCTAAAACAGGTCCCATGACAACTAACATAATACTTGGAGGAATTAAAATTCCAAGAGTTCCACCAGCACAAATCAAACCAGCAGATAGTCTAGTATCATAACCAGTTCTAATCATAGTTTTACCTGCCATAATTCCTAAGATTGTAACTGATGCACCAACTATTCCAGTTGCAGCTGCAAAAATTGTTGAGACAAACATTACTGCATAAAATAATGCTCCTCTCGTCTTAGAAAGCATTAACTGAACTGCATTAAATAATCTCTCCATTAAACCTGCTTGTTCCATTAAAATTCCCATAAATATAAAGAGTGGTACGGCGGCGAGTGTATTCTCCGTCATAATCATATTGAACTGAAGAGTCATTAAGTAAAAAACTAATTTACCAAAACCCCAATATCCAAAAACAAGGCCTAAAAATATTAAAGTAAATGAAATTGGGAAACCAACAAATATTGCAAATAACATGCAACCAATCATTATTGCTCCAATTATTTCTGGGCTAAAGAAATCCATTATGGCCATCTCCCTTTAACAAAAGCATAATAAGTTTTTAAAATTTCAGATATACCTTGTACTAAAAGTAAAAATGCACCAATAGGCATACAACTTTTTAAAGGCCACATAATTGGCATCCATGTTGTATCCATGGCTCTTTGAATTCTAACTTTACCACCTAAGCATTCCTCTAAATTTGATCTTCCACAAATTGAAGTATAGGCGTAATCAAAACTTACAAGGAAAAATACGAGAAACCCTGGTATAAAAAATAATAAATATAAAAATAAATCTACTCTAGCCTGATTTTTTACTGACCAATTTCGATAAAGAAAATCTGCTCTTATATGTATTCCTTTTGATAATGTATAGGCTGCACCTAACATAAATAAAGCACCAGCCAACATTCTACTTATGTCAAATGACCACAAAGTAGGTCTGTTGAAAAAATGTCTTCCTATAACCTCATGGATCATTGCATAAATTAGAAATACAGTTAACCAGGCAAATACTTTGCCGGTAATTAACATTTTTGAGTCTATGAATTCTATTGTTTTTGCCATCCAAGGAGTCATATCCTCAGGCATTTTTAAGCTTGTTCTTCTTTCGGCTATAAGCTCGTCAGTAATATCAAGATTTTCTTTAACTTTAGGCTCTGAGTCTTTATCAACCATTTAACTAGTATAGTTATTTAAATTAAATTTGTAAAAAAAACGGGGATTTTTAAAAATCCCCGTTTTAATATTTTAAACTACTGTTGTGATGCGAATGCAGTTCCAATTGATGCATCAGATGTTTCCATTTGTGCAATAAAAGGTACTACAATTTTTGCATGTGCAGTCATGTGCTCATAAACTTCTTTAAAGAAAGCATTTGATGCAGCATTCTTTTTAAGAGTTGCTTGAGCAGCGTTCATGTACTCAGTGAAATAATCAGCTGGTGTATCCCAAAGTTTTACACCGTGATTTTCAGTAAGATCGATTAACGCTTTACCATTTTCTACAGCTCTATTAGTGATGTTTCTAGTGATCATCGCTTCAGACGCAACTTCCATTGCATATTTTTGATGGTCAGTTAAAGAATTGTAAACATCTCCATTAATATAGATATCACCATTTACTACGTTTTGGTGTAATCCTTGTAGATAGTAGTTTTTAAGAACTTTTTGAAAACCAAAAACTGAGTCTGGTTTTGGACAACACCATTCAGCAGCATCAATAGTTCCTTTTTCAAGTGCTGGTAAAATATCACCACCTGATAAAGATACTGATGCAATTCCAATATCTTTGTATGTTTGTCCTGGAATTCCTGGAGGAGTTCTGAATCTGTATTTTCTGAAATCATCCATGTTTTTAATTGGCTCTTTGAACCAACCTAATGCTTCAGGTCCTGATGATGCCATCACGAAACCTTTAACATTCATTCCCATTTCGCTCCATAATTGGTCGTATAATTCTTTACCACCATTATCGAAATACCATGCTAACCAGGATTTAGTACTTAAACCAATTCCTCCACCAGCAACTGGCGATCCAAATAACATCGCAGCTGGGTGATAGTTTGACCAGTAGTGAGTCCATGCTGCACCACCATCTACTAGACCTTTGTCAACAGCTTCTAGTGTTTCTTTCATACCAACAACTTCACCTTTTGAAAGAAGCTCAAATTTTAACTCTCCACGAGTTAGTTTTGTTACCCTGTCAGTCCACATTTTTACGATTTGTCCATCGTATGATGTTTTAGGAAAAGTAAGTTGGATTTTTAATGTTTTAGCAGAAGCAGATCCAATTACTGAAACTGCAAATACTAAAGCTAAAATCATTGAAGTGATTTTTTTCATTATTTATCCCTCTCTTTATTGTTATTAAGTCTTAATAATGATCGAAGTAAAACTCATTGAATGACAAATGTAAAACGATTAATTGTTACATTTTTATACAACCAGAGGTTTAATAAAAGCTATTTCTTGCCCTTAGGATCAAAGGGATAATCCCAAGCATCTCCACCAATTTTTTTAGATATACCTGAATAATCTGTTTCGCTATCACCACCTTCACAAAATTCATTAAATATATCTAAGGCATGTTTTCCCAGAGGTGTTGAAGCATTTACAGATTTTGCAGCATCATTAGCTAATTTTAAATCTTTAGTCATCATGGCTGCAGAAAAGCCTGGTCTATATTTGTTATTTGAGGGAACGCCATCTGTTAAATTTGGCAGCGGTGTATATGTTGATAAAGCCCAATTATTTCCAGAGGCATTTTTCATAATTTCATGAACTTTTTTTAAATCCATCTTTAGTCTTTTCGCTAACATTAGTGCCTCTGATGCTGCTATCATTGAAATTCCTAAAGACATATTATTACAAATCTTTACTCCCACTCCACTTCCTTGTGGTCCAGCATGTAAAATTTTTTGCCCCATTATATCCATTAATGGTTTAGCTAAATTTACAGCTTCATCATCTCCACCAACTAAAAAATTTAATTTACCTACTCTTGCTCCCATAACACCTCCTGTAACAGGCGCATCAATCATTTTAATTCCTCTATTTTTTGCTTCCTTGCCTAGTAATAAAGAAGTTTCAATATCAATTGTTGAACAGTCAATTATGAGAGCATCCTTTGAAATTTTATCAATAATACCTTTGTCTCCTAAAAAAAGAGATTTTACATGTTTGCCTTCAGGCAACATTGAGATTACAAAATTTGCACCTTCAAGGACCTCATCTAATGTATCAACCACATCTAAATTCGCATCCTTAGCTTTTTTTATCATTTCTGAAGAAACATCGTAGGCTTTAACTTTTTTACCAGCCTTAACTAATTGATCTGCCATTGGGTTACCCATATTTCCAACACCAATAAAAGCTATTTGATCTGTCATATTTAAATATCTATATTTGATTTTCCTCTATTAATCAAAACCGTTTTACTTTGAGTAAAATGATTTATCATGCTATCAAAGGCGTACTCTTTTCCTAGCCCACTCATTTTTAAACCACCATATGAAACATTTGCTCTGGGCGCCACACATTGATTTACTTGGACAAAACCTGCCTCGATTTCTTCAACAAACTGTAAAGCTCTAGATAAATTTTGTGTCCACAATACAGCTGATAATCCAAATGGTGTATCATTTGCACTGTTCATTACTTCATCAAATGTTTTAAATGGTATTGCACAAGCGACAGGACCAAATATTTCTTCTTGACAAACTGGAGAGCTTATTGGAACACCTGACATCAATGTAGGTTCATAGAAGAAACCATTTTTATAATCACCACCTGTTATTTGATTGCCACCATGCACAATATTGGTTGTAGAGTTTTTTTTGGCAATATCCATATAATGTAAAGTTCGTTTCAGTTGTTCTTCGGAAATAATTGCTCCAATGTCAGAACTTTCATCTAGGGCATTACCCATTTTTAATTTATTTAATTTTTCAGCAGCTCCACTCAGTACTTGATCATAAATTTTTTCCTGAATATAAACTCTTGAACCAGCGGTACATGCTTGTCCTTGTCGAGTATATCTCATTCCATCAATAACCCCTTGAATTGCAATATCTAAATCTGCATCACTCATTATTATGTTTGGATTTTTTCCTCCAAGCTCTAAAGTAACTGGACATAATTTAGGAGCTGCTTTTTGCGCTATAATCTTTCCTACAGTAAAAGATCCAGTAAACGTTACTTTTCTTACTTTTTCATGAGTTACCAGAGGTTCGCCACACTCTTCTCCATAGCCTGAAATTACATTTAAAACACCCGGAGGAAGTTCTTGTTGAAATATCTCCGATAGTAGAAGAGCACAAAATGGAGCTTGTTCAGCTGTTTTTAAAACAACACTATTTCCTGCTACAATAGCTGGAGCGATTTTTGCTACTGTTAAAAATAATGGCGCATTCCAAGGGACGATTGCACAAACAACCCCAATTGGATCTCTGGTGGTATAATGAATACTATTTGGAATATTGGTTGGATAATTTTCTCCTTTTAACTCTCCAGACAAACCAGCAAACATATTTGTAAGTTCAATGGAAGCACCTGTTTCTGGCATAGCCTGTGTCCTTAAAGCATTACCTGTATCTAATGATAATAAAGTTTCAATTTCTGACTTTCTTTCCTCTAATCTTTTTGCTCCAGCAGCAACCATTTTTCCTCTTTCCCTTGCTGGTATTTTTTTCCATTTTTGAAAAGCTTTGTGTGCTGACTCAACTGCAATATTAACATCATCTTTATTACATTGAGGAGCAGAACCGATATTGTCTCCTGTACTTGGATTTAATACTGGTATCTTATTATTTGTTTGAGCAGATATTAGTTTACCATCAATTAAAATTTTATCAGTTAATCTTTTTGCATTATTAATTGCTTGTTCATGATTTTTTTCAAAGTTACTCATTATCTAATTCTCCTCTTCTAACTTTAGAAGAGAGCCATCCACCATCTATTTTTATTTCAGAGCCATTTATGAAATCAGAGTCATCGCTTGCTAAAAATACTGCTGCTCCTACTATATCTTTTGGTTCTCCCCATCTACCTACTACAGTTTCTTTCCCCCAGGCTTCACCATGTTTTGGATCTTCAGCATATTTTTGATTAAATGAGGTAGATATTAAACCTGGACAAATAGTATTTACATTAATATTTTTTCCAGTCAGATCAACAGATAACGCTCTTGTTAAGCCTAAGACACCGCTCTTTGCAGCTACATATCCTACCCTATCTGGTCTTCCCATAAAACTTGCTATCGACCCAAAGTTAATAATTTTACCTTTTCCATTTTTAATCATATGAGGAATTACAGCCTGACTAGCAAGGAAAGGTGCTGTGAGATTCACAGAAATCATATCATCCCAATCTTGTTTTGTATGATCTAAAAGTTTCTTAACATGTCTAATTCCTGCATTGTTTATGAGAATATCAATTTTACCGTAGTGTTTGATAGTTTGATCCACCATCTCGTTGATGCTCTTTTGATTTGAAACGTCAGTTTTTATAATTATTGCTTCACCGCCTGTCTCTATAATTTTTTTTTTAGCTTTTTCTGAATTTTCAATATCTATTTCTGCGATAACTATCTTTGCACCTTCTTTTACAAGAGCAAGACAAATTTCTTGTCCTATTCCTTTTCCTCCGCCTGTAACTATTGCTACCCTATCTTTAAGTTTCATTTCCCAAATGATTGACGTTATTTTAAGAAGGAAACTAATGCTTTTTCCTCACTAATCCAAGCTTTAATTCCTCCATCAAGAACATAAACATTTTCAAAACCAAGATCTTCTGCAAAAGCATTGCCTAAAATTGATGCTGTTTCACCATCATGACTAACAAAAATAATTTCAATATTTTGAGACTCTGCTCCAGCTAAAGCTCTTACTCTATCCATAAGGTAAACATTAAATTTTCCATTTTTGTCGAAAGCTGTTTCTTGAAACGACTCTTTAATTACACCAGTTTTAATCCATTGATCTTCTGTTCTAATATCTAAAACTACTGCATTTTTTTTCAATAAATTGTTTAATTCATCAGATGTGATTAAATTATAATTTGGATCAAGAACATCAATAATCTTGAATTCAAAAATAAGATCGGAGTTTGGCGGTATTATATTTCCAGCGCCTTTTGCTCCATATGCTAGTTCAGCAGGTATTTTAATTTTTCTGACAGTTCCTTTATTGGTTCCAACTATACCCATTTCAAAACCAGGTATAACTTCTTTCATACCTATTTGAATAACTAAAGGTCTGTCTTTTCCAACGTTGGTATCAAAAACTTTTCCATCAACAAAAGAACCTGTGTATTCAATTTGAACCCATGAGTGATTAATAATTTTTTTTCCTTCACCTGGCTTATCAAGAATAATTTCTATTTCTGCGGCAAAAACATTACAAATTAAAAAAAAATATATTATTAGAAATTTAATTTTATTCATTTAGATTATTTTTAATTCTTTATAATTAGTCTTCTCAACTTTTAAACAAGCTTTTCTATATTTTGGCATTCCACCAGGATAAGGTAAAAAAGACTTCGACTTGCCAGGTATATTGTCGCCTTTATACCACGAGCTTTTTGCTTTCATAAATAATGTTTTTTTAACTGAGCTCGTAATTTCTTTTTGCCATTTTTTTGCTGCTTCATTTGTACTTTCTATACTTTGTCTTTTATTATTTTCCAAAAACTTAATACATTTAGTAATCCATTCAACATGCTGTTCTATTTGTACCGGTACATTTGTTAATACTGAGGGACTTCCTGGACCACTAACTATAAACATATTTGGAAAGTTAGGAACAAGAAGTCCTAAAAAACTTTTAGGTCCATTTTTCCAATATTTAGTCAATTTAATTCCCTTTTTTCCAGTTATATTTAATTTTTCAATTGATCCTGTCAAAGCATCAAATCCTGTTGCAAATATAATTTTATTTAGTGTGTATTCATTTTTTTTTGTCTTTATTCCTCTTTTGGTAATTTTTATTATTGGGTTTTCTTTTAAATCAACTAATTCCACATTTTTTTTATTAAACATCTCATAATAATTTGTATTTAAGGTTGGTCTTTTAGCAGTAAATGGGTGGTCAAAATTAGTAAGGATCTTTGCATACTCTCTATTTTTAACTGTTGAGTATATTTTATTTTCAATAAATTTAACTGCTGTTTTATTTGCTTTGACGGTTTTTACTATGTCATTAAAGGTTGCTCTAAAGGATAAAGTTCCATAATGCCAAGATTTTTCATACATCTTATTTCTTCTAGCTTCGTTAAAATCAAATGCAGATTTTTTTGGAAATTCAAAAGGATGGCCACCTGGTGTTCTTTTTAAAAAACTTCTTAGTTTATTAAAATTGTTTTTATAGTTTTTAATGTTTGTATTTGATAATTTTCTATTTCTTGCTGGAATACTAAAATTTGGAGATCTTTGGAATAAAACTAATTTTTTTGCTTTTTTGGCAATTTCAGGTGCGATCTGTATCCCAGTAGAACCTGTTCCTACCTGTCCAACAATTTTATTTTTAAAATTAATTTTTTTTTTTGGCCATCTTCCACTGTGGTGTAGTTGACCTTTAAATTGGTTTATTCCTTTTATTGCAGGTAAATTAATTGAGGAAAGGGACCCAACTGCACAAATTAAATATTTTGAAAAATAAATTTTCTTATTGTTCGTTTTTATTTTCCATAAGTTTTCTTTTTCAAAATATTGTGTAGATATTACCTTTTGTTTAAAAACTATGTTTTTTTTAAGATTATATTCTTTCGAAAAATATTTGAGATATTTTAAAATTACTTTTTGTTTAGGATATCTCTCTTTCCAAGTCCAGTTTTTAAAAATTTTTTTTGAAAAAGTAAAACCATAGGTAAAACTCTCTGAGTCACATCTCGCTCCTGGGTATCTATTCCAGTACCATGTACCTCCTAGATCATCTCCTTCTTCTAGGACCAATGTGTTTAATTTTAATTTATCTCTCAAACAATGAAGTTGATATAGTCCTGAAAATCCAGCACCTATAATTAATGCGTCTAAATATTTCATATATAACTACCCAATCTTATTATTTAATTTATAAAGTATATGTTAAAAGATTTTTAAAAAAATTTAATTATAAAATATTATGGAAAACTTTGATTATGTTATTTTAGGTGCTGGATCTGCCGGATGTGTACTAGCAAATAGATTAAGCGCTAATCCAAATCATAAAGTTTTATTGATCGAGGCGGGAAGTAGAGACACAAACCCTTGGATCCATATTCCAGGTGGATATTTTAAAACAATGTTGAACCCAAAAACGGATTGGTGTTTTCAGACGGAAAAAGAAGAGTTTTGTGACAATAGAGAAATGGTTTACCCGAGAGGTAAAACTTTAGGTGGAAGTTCCTCAATAAATGGAATGCTTTATATTAGAGGTCAGTCGAACGATTTTGATTATTGGAGACAGCTTGGTAACGTTGGTTGGTCATGGGAAGATGTACTTCCCTATTTTAAAAAATCTGAAGATTTTCAATTTGGTGAAGATGAATTTCATGGATCTGGTGGTCCTTTGGCAGTTCAGCAAATAAGAGGAACTTTTAAAGTGTGCGATCTATTTATGGATGCGGCAGAAGAATTTGGTCACAAAAGAACTGATGATTTTAATAATGGTGACAATGAAGGAATGGGTTATTTTCCTTTTACCGTAAGAAATGGTCTAAGATGTAGTACTGCCGTAGGCTATCTTAATCCAGTTAAAAAAAGAAAAAATTTAAAAGTTGTTACGAATGCTCATGTTAAGAACATTGAGTTTGATAATAAAAAAGCAGACAAAGTGAATTATTGGATTGGTGAGAATGTAATTACTGTTAAAGCAAATAAAGAGGTAATCTTAAGTTCTGGGACTATAGGCTCACCACATATCCTTCAAGCTTCAGGTATTGGTCCAGGTGAACTTTTAAAAAAAAATAATGTAAATGTAGTTAAAGATCATCCTGGAGTAGGCATGAATTTAACAGATCATTTAATGTTAAGACCAGTTTATAAAGTTAAAAATTTAGAAAGCTTAAATGATATCTATTATAGTATGACTAAAAAGCTTATGGCTGGACTAAAATATTTCTTATTTAGAAAAGGACCACTAACGGTCGGGGCTAGTTATTTATGTGGCTTTGTAAAAAGTGATGATCATTTAGCAACTCCTAATTTGCAATTCCATGTATCTCCAGCTAGCACAGATGTCTTAGGCAAAGGCTCCCTTCATAAATTTACAGCATTTACTCCTAGCATCACAAATGTAAGACCAACTAGCAGAGGTTCAATTAAATTAAAATCATCCGATACAAGAGTATCTCCAGAAATTAAGATGAATTACTTATCTACAGACGAAGACAGAGAAATTGCAGGTAAAGCATTAAAAATCACAAGAAATATTGTTATGAATTCAAAAGCTTATAAAGAGTATGAGCCTGAAGAATATAGGCCTGGAATTCATATTACGGATAATGAAGAATTGGCTAAAGAGGCTGGAAAATTTTGTAGTACTATTTTTCATCCTGTGAGCACATGTAGAATGGGGACTGACGAAAATGCAGTTGTATCTGACCGATTAGTCGCTCATGGCCTAGAAAATTTAAGAATTGTTGATGCATCTGTCATGCCATCAATAACCTCAGGAAATACTAATGCACCAACTATTATGATTGCTGAAAAAGCAGCAGATATGATAATAGAAGATGCTAGATGACTGAAGAAATAACAATTTTTTTTCAAATAATATTTATAGATTTAATTTTAGCTGGAGATAATGCCATTATCATTGGAATGGTTGCCTCTAAGTTTCCACCAGAACAAAGAAAAAAAATTATTTTTTGGGGCATTGGTGGAGCAGTAATACTAAGAATTTTATTAACACTTTTAACCGCTTATCTTTTACAAATCACAGGTTTAAGACTTATAGGTGGTCTGTTGCTTCTTTATATAGTTTATAAACTTTATGTCGATGTAATTAAGAATTCAGGTGGTGGTGAGGAAAATATTAAAGTTGATAACTCATCAATGTTGAAAGCAATTTGGACCGTTTTGCTAGCTGACTTTACGATGAGTTTAGACAATGTACTCGGTGTTGCTGGTGCTGCCAAAGATCACTATTATTTATTAATATTTGGTCTTGTTTTATCTATTATTTTGATGGCTACAGCTGCAACATTAATTTCCAAATGGATAAAAGATTATAAATGGATAGCATGGGTTGGTTTATTTGCTATATTGTTTGTGGCAGTTGAACTAATTTACACAGATTTAAAACTTTTTATTTAAATGTATTTAAAAAAAATTAATCTTAAAAATAAGTATGCTCTTGTAACGGGGGCTGGTAAAGGCTTAGGAAGAGCTTGTTCTATTGCAATGGCTGAGGCTGGAGCAACAATAATAGGACTAAGCAGAACTTCCTCGGATTTAGATAAACTAGAAAAAGATATAAAAAAAGTAAAAAGTAAATTGATAAAAATAAACTGTGATGTAATGGATTACAAAGATTTAAGTAAAAAATTAAAAAAAATAAAAATAATAGATATTTTAGTAAACAATGCCGGGACTAATATTCCAGAACCGTTTGATAAAGTAAAACAAGAAAGCTTAAATTATTTGATAGATTTAAATTTAAGAGCTGCATTTAATGTTGCTCAAATAGTTGTAAAAAAGATGATAAAAAATAAGAAAAGAGGTGGATCCATTATAAACATGTCATCGCAACTTGGTCATGTAGGTATGTCTGGTAGAAACGTTTATAATATGACTAAATTTGGTATTGAAGGACTAACTAAAGGTATGGGTGTAGAGCTCGCCACAAAAAATATAAGAGTAAATACCGTAGCGCCAACCTTTGTTGAAACACCTATGGTGAAAAAATTTTTTAAAAATAAAAATTTTAAAAAATTAGCACTAGGAAATATTCCTATGGGTAAAGCCGCAAAAGAGAGTGACGTAGCAACTGCAGTTTGTTTTTTAGCTTCAGATGCTGCAGCAATGATAACAGGAACATCTATAAAAATAGACGGTGGGTGGACCGCAAAATAATGAAAAAAATATTGCTTATAATAGCAATTTTATTTCCAACAAACATTCTAGCGATTGAATTTACTGGTAAGTTTATTCAAGGGCATTATATTTTAGGTAAAACTGATCCAAGTTCAAAAATTATAATTGATAAAAAAAAAATAAAAGTATCCAAAAATGGTTTCTTTGTATTTGGTATAGATAGAGATAGAAAATACGATATATTAATTACAAAAATTTCAAATGGTAAAACTAAAAAAATTACTAAACGTGTATTTAAAAGAAAATACAATATTCAAAGAATAGATGGATTACCTGAAAATAAAGTAACACCCCCAGAGTCTGTATACAAAAGAATAAAAAAAGAGAATGGAAAAATAGGTGAAGCAAGAGCCATAAATTCAGATTTAAATTATTTTAGCAATAAATTCATTATGCCTGTTAAAGGAATAATTAGTGGAGTTTATGGAAGTCAAAGAATTCTAAATGGTAAACCAAGATGGCCTCACTATGGAATAGATATTGCTGCAAAAAAAGGAACACCAATAAAGTCATCTGGAACTGGAGTTGTTACAATGGCTGAAAATGATCTTTATTATACTGGTGGAACAATCATAATGGATCATGGCCATGGCATATCAACAATCTACTCACATTTAGAAAATGTAATGGTTGACGTTGGAGATTTAATAAAACAAGGTGATATAATTGGTACAGTAGGTTCTACTGGCAGATCAACAGGTCCTCATCTAGACTTTAGAGTTAATTGGTTTCAAACTAGACTTGATCCAATGACAGTTATTCAATAATCTATTACTATGAAAAATGATATCCAATCAGTTTCAAAAAGACTAGTTAATGCCTACAACAAAAATAAATTAATCAATCCAATACCAGAGAAGTTTTGCAAAAATATTAAACTTGCACATAAATTAAGAATGTTATGTGAAAGTAAAATTAATGATAGTAAAATAGGATTTAAAGCAGGTGGAACTATTTTTGCTCTGTTAAAAAAGTTAAAAGAAAAAGAACCTTTCCATTCAACAGTATTTCAAAAAAACCTTATTAAATCAGGAGGTAAAGTTAAGGTAAATAAATATGCTCTAGGTATTGAAGTAGAAGTTTATTACATAATTAAAAAATCCTTTTTTGGTTTCAAAGGTAGGCTAAATCCCAAAAATGTCACAAAATTTATAACCCATATGGGTCCTTGTATTGAGGTAGTAGGTTTTAGACAAAAGAAAAAAGGTATTAAGTTTTTGGGTGATTTATGCAGTGATTTTGGAGTAAATATTAAATTTATTACGGGACCAAAAAAGAAGTTTAAAAAACTAAATTTAAATAATTTAAAAACAAATTTAAAAAATAATAAGGGTTTAAATATCAAAGGTAATACAAATACTGTTTATATAAACCCTCTTAATTCTCTAAAATTTGTCTTAAATAAAGTTAGGAAAGAAAAAGTAAAATTAGAGAAAGATTTCTACGTGTTCACAGGCTCAACGGTAGGAGTTGTTCCAATAAAAAATAAGGGCGAATATATAGGCAAAGTTGATAAAATCGGATCAGTTAGAACCACTATCAATTAATGGGTCTTCATTTTTCCTCAGAAGAATTCAAAAGTAGACGAAATAAAGTTATTACTAAATTAAAAGAGGAAAAAATAGATGCCTTGGTCATGTTTAGACAAGAGTCTATGTATTGGCTGACTGGTTACGATACATTTGGTTATGTTTTTTTTCAGTCCTTAATATTAGACCAAAAAGGTAATTTAATATTATTAACTAGAGCTCCTGATTTAAGACAAGCACAAAATACTTCAAATATAGAAAATATAAAAATTTGGGTTGATAAAGATGATTCTAATCCCACAGAGGATCTAAAACAAATCTTAAACGAACTTAACTTAAAAGATAAAAAGATCGGTATTGAGTATGAAGCTTATGGACTTACTGGACGTAATGCAATTAATTTAAATAAATCATTAAAAAATTTTTGCTCTTTAGATGATAAATCTGAATTAATAACAAAACTCAGAGTAATTAAATCTCCTGAAGAAATAGTTTATGTTAAGAAAGCAGCAACCCTTGCCGACAAAGCTTTAGATGAAGTTTGGAAATTTGCTAAAAAGGGAGTGAGTGAAAGTAAAATTCTTGCTGAAATGAATAGAGTAATTTTTGAAGGAGGTGGGGACTATCCTGCAAATGAATTTATAATAGGTTCTGGTAAAAACGCACTACTATGTAGATATCAATCAGAAAAACAAATACTTAATGATGTAGATCAACTAACTATTGAATGGGCAGGCACGTATAGACATTATCATTCTGCAATGTTCAGGACTATACCGATTGGAAAAGCAAATCCCAAACATTATGAAATGTACGAGGCTTGTTTAGAAGCATTAAAAAACTGTGAAAATACATTAAAACCTGGCAATAAAATTGGAGAGGTTTTTGATATGCACGCAAAAATATTTGATAATTTAGGTTATAAAGATTGTCGGATGAATGCATGTGGATATTCATTAGGTGCAACATTTTCCCCTAATTGGATGGATTGGCCAATGCTTTACACAGGCAATCCTTATGTAATCCAACCAGGAAATGTTTTCTTTATGCACATGATTCTAATGGATAGTAAAAAAGAGTTAGCTATGAATCTAGGTGAGACTTACATTGTTACTGAAAAAGGAAATGAAAGACTAGGTAATCAAAAGACAGACTTAGTTATTCTCTAAGTATTAAACAATTTTAAAACCCAGTTTGGTCATAATAATAAGTTAACTAATTGAAAATATTATTTGTAAAAGATAATTTATTAATACCATATCTCATGGTGAAAAAGAGGCCGATATCGCATCGGTTAAAAGCGAGTTTTGGAAAAACAAACAAGGAGAGTGTATGAAAAGAATGCACAGAGTTTTAAGTTCGTTTAGCCGAGGCTCAAAGAACGCTAGGCTAAATCAATTAATGTTTCGAAATTTGAAAACCGTAGAAACTAATGCCAACGGCACAAGTGGATACGTGATCAAATCAGGAAAAAACTCCGGGGAAACATTGAGACACTTGAAAAAAGAGAGTAAAAAAATATAGCTTAAAGAATGAGATATGGGGCATCTAAAAATAACTGCCCCATATTTTTTCTTTCTATTTTACTGGAGTCATAATTTTTTGACCTTCAACTCCCATAGCAACAACAATTGCTTTAACAGGAACATCTCCAATATTTTTAGATTCATGAGCCACACCTACATCTTCAATAAATGCATCTCCAGCTTTATAAACATAGCTTTTGCCACCTTGAGTAAGTTCAATTTCTCCTTGTTGAATCATTATTAAAACAGGGAACGAGTGAGTATGCGGAACTACAGGGCCTCCTACGGGCACAGTAAATTCAAAAGCTGTGATCTTTGCTTTTCCTGATGGATAAACAATATCGTTACCCATACCAGTCTGACTAGTTGATAAAATTCTTTTTACATGACCATCAGCAAAAACAGAGCTGTTTAAACCAAATGATACAAATAAAATTAGAAATAATTTTTTCATAAAATACCTTTCTGATTAATGAAATTAAACTATCAGGCGATAAAAATTAATATATATGGCAAAATGTAATCTATTTACTCCACTCAACTTTAAACATAGCTTCATTGCGTCTCATCATAGGAAGCGTAAAAGGCCCATTATAGGTTGCTCTTATTGGAGGTCCTTTAATGATTACTTTATCCTCTAAGAGTTTTTTATTAAGAATTTCCTTATGTTTGAAGAAATTATTATCTGAGGCTCTTCCAGAATATTCTATTACAGCAAAAAAACCTTCTTCTATTGTTGAGATTTTAACATCTGAATTTGTGGGTATAGGCGCATTCTCTTTTGTAAATTTTGATGGAAGATAAAATTGCATATAGTATCCATTATCCTTCTCACCCTGTGTTACAGGCACAGTCATTTTGATTTCTTGGGATTTATTATTCTGACCCGAGATATATTTAAAAAGTTTTCTAAAACTACTGTCATCGTTTCTACTTACAACTTCGACAACTAGACGGTCTTTATAATGTCTCACTTCGTATATTTCAGATTTATATACTACATCATATTGAGATTCCTCATAAGCCATTGAAGTAGAGTAAGGTAAAATACAGAATATATAAATCAAAAAAGATATCGATATTATTGATTTTCTCATTTAGTTAGATCCTAACTCTTGCAATCTATCAGATAAATAAGTTTGCTCACTATTATTATCTGAGGCAAGTTTGATCATTGCATTCACAACTATCTCAACTTTTATTGGAGTATATTTTTTAAATCCACCAAAAAAGAATAAGGATAGAAATTTCATCACTGGAATTCCTAAAACCTCAACAATTCTAAAGTCTTTTCTGTTGCCAACTAAAAATGAGGGTTGAATAATGCTTAGGTTAGAAAACCCAATCTTTTTTAGCTCCTCCTCTACTTGACCTTTATTTTTTAAATATGTACTTGAGGCTTTTGGGTTTGCTCCAATTGAGGAGACATAAATAAAATTACTAATTGAATTAAATTTTGCAATTTTTGCTAATTGTACAGGCAAGTCATATTCTATTCTTCTATATTCGTTTTTATTGGGTGTGTCTTTGTTAGTTGTACCAATGCAAAAAAAACAATCATCACCTGTTAATTTTTCTTTTAAAGTGGCTAAATCTAAAAAATCTGTATTGATCACTTCAACTTTTGAATTATCAATAGAAGGTAATTTTCTAACAAATATTTTTATTTTGTTGTAAGTATTATTGTTGATTAAATTATCTAGTAAATTAGATCCAATTAACCCAGATGAGCCAAATAAAACAGCGGTTTTCATTATTATTTTAAATACTCTTCTTTCATAAATTTTTTTATTCTATTTGCTCCTTCAATTATATCCTCAGTGCTTCTAGCGTATGAAAACCTTATTGTAGAATTTCCTCTTTTTTGATCGAAATCAAGTCCAGGAGTTATTGCTACTCCTGCTTTATCAAGCACTTCTCTACAAAAGTTAAGGCTATCTTTCGAATACTCTGAAATATCAATGTAGATATAAAAAGCACCATCTGGAGGTGAAAATTTATTTAAACCAGCCTTAGGTAACTCTTCTAACAAAATTGATCTATTTTTTTTATAAACCTCTACATTTGTATTTAATTCCTCTTTTGCATCCATTGCTGATAGAGCAGTTAATTGACTAACATGAGGAGGACAAATAAAAAGATTTTGAGATAATCTTTCTACTTGTCTCACATGATCTTCAGGAACAATCATCCAGCCTACTCTCCAACCTGTCATAGAAAAATATTTAGAAAATGAATTTATAACATAACATTCATTTGAAATTTCTAATGCAGATGTAGGATTATTTTCATATTGAATTCCATGATAAATCTCATCGCTAATAAAACTCACTTTATTTTCATGCGCAGTATTAATAAGTTCTTCTAGTTTTTTTTTATCAAGCATTGAACCAGTGGGATTTGCAGGAGAAGCAACTAATAAACCATTTAAATTATTTTCTTTAATATCTTTCGGTATAGGCTGAAATTTATTTTGCAACTCTGTAAAAATATCAATTGGGATTAAATCTTGAGACTTTAAAATTTGTCTATAGCTAGGATAGCCTGGAGCGGCAATGCCTACTCTATCTCCAACATCAAATAATGCTGCAAAAGAAAGTATAAATGCTCCTGAAGATCCAGTTGTTATAATTATTCTGTCTGGGTTTAAATCAATATTGTACCAATCTCCATACAATTTAGAAATTCTATTTCGTAATTCTGGCAAACCTAAAGTAACTGTATAGCCAAGATCATTATTAGAAATTTCATCTGAAATAAATTGTTTGGCACGCTTTGGTGCTGGTGTTCCTGGTTGACCTACTTCCATATGAATTACATGCTTGCCATTAGCTTCTGCTTTTCTAGCAGACTCCATTACATCCATTACAATAAATGGGTCTACATTACTTCTTTTAGATTTCTTCATTTAGTTTCTATTTCTGGAT
>CABYJT010000002.1 GCA_902519455.1 uncultured Pelagibacteraceae bacterium | reverse complement strand
AATTCATGAATACATTTGGAGACATCCCTGAAAATCAAATTAAAGCTTGGTGCAATCATGCGATTAAAAATGGAATGAATATAATTTATGAACATCATCCAGAAAGTGGATGGGATAAAACAAAAAAAAATACTCCTGCAACATTAAAACAAATTGTTGAAAGTGCTGAACCTTTTTTTGAATATGGCGCATTTTCAATGCTTATTGATCATGAAGAAATTGAACTTCATGATAGTAAGTCAGATGTATTAACTGGAGTGATCGAACACTTTGGTAAAAATAAAGTTGCATTTGAAGTTACTTCACCAAAGGAAGCTGAAGTGAGATGGTATTCAGATATACTTAATTATTTTGAACTCTTTGGTACAGACTGTAATTTAACTAATATTATGCCTAGCCAAGTAATGCTAATTGATCCATTAAGGTCTGGAGAGAGACCTGCTGAAATTTTATTTGATAAGTATCCAGAATTAATTTCTGTGAAAGATAAATAAGTTAACTTTTTCTAAAAAAATATTTTAAGTCCTTTATGTCTACCAATTTCACCACGAGGGCATTAATGAATTTCATGAGCGTTTATGCCAATATTTATAATTGAACAAGTCTAATAAGTAAATTTTTTTTATTTTATCTCCCTAACGTCTAGTCTACGTCTAGTTATCCTATAAAATCTTATAAATTATTTTAAGAACCTCTTAACTTCATTATAATGAACTGCAAAATTTAATCCCTCGTTTTCACTTTTAGATAATCCTTGAGTGTTTACCCCTACAACTTTATTTTTATAGAATAATGGTCCCCCTGAGTTACCTGGGTTAATAGCTGCATCTGTCTGAATAAATAATACATTGGGAGTTCCTAAAGCGTCATAAGTACTAGCATATTTTCTTATTGCACTGACAGTGCCTTTTGAAAGTGAAAATTTAAGTCCTCTTGGATGACCTAAGGCTTCTACCTCGCTTCCTTGATTAAGTTTTCCATTAAAAAATCTTACAGGTTTGCCTCTTTTATTTACTTTAAGGAGAGCCAAATCTTTAGATAAATCTTTTTTTATAAGCCTTGCTGAAGATTTTTTTCCATTAATATTCTCTATCGTAATATTTAAGGAATTTTCTACCACATGATAATTAGTCAGTATTAAATTAGAAGACACGTAGAAACCTGCACCCATTCCTTCATTAGTATTTACTACAACTACACTATTAAACCTACTATCATTTGATGTTTTACCTAAATCTGATGAATCTAAAGTAGATTCCTCTACATTAATTTTTGCTATTTTTGTTTCTTTAAGTATTGGAATAATTTTATTCCTGTTACTAACAAGTTTAAATTTACTTTGGTTATTAATTTTTTTAAAAAGATCTAAATATCCAATGCTTGAAAATTTAATATTTTGCCAGTTACTTATTTTATTTATGCCATCATATTTATTTTTTAATCTTTCATAACTTTTGTCTTTTGCATTTATTCCACTTGATGTTCTAAATTTTTTTGTCTCAAAAAAGTTTATTTCTGTCTCTTGAAACTTTCCATTTGAATATTTTATTACTATAAAAATTGCCTCTTTTTTTGCTTCTACATCTTGTTCAATATACTCATAAGATTTATATCTTGGTCTTGCTATTTCAGCTGGGGTGTTGGCCAATTTATCAATTAAATTATTTAGTTTAATATTAATTGCTTTAACTGATTTTTGAGCATCTGTTAAAACTTTTATGTCAGCTGCTTGATTTGCCAAGCATATCCAGTCTGCACCACAGTTTACACCAATATTATAACTTACACGAGCATCTGCAACTTCTAGCTTGCGATACGCAATTGTTCTTTGCCTATCAAGATTATTAATTTCAGTTTTTAAACCTGATAAATCTGGATTTGGAACCAATGTTTCACCAACTTTCATCTGCGATTTTTTTTTAATTTGATTTACTATATTTGATGTAGCTAGATAATCAGCCTTGGTTATGAAATATACTTCATTATTTTTGTTTATAATATTGTTAAAATTGTTCCTGTCGATATCATTAAGACTAATAAGATTAACCTCATTTAAATTATCAATTTCAGGAAAAAGATTTGACTTATCAATATTTTTTTTAATTTTTACAAGTGTTGTGTTATCTGTGATACCTGCTTCAATTTTTTTCCTTTTCTTTTCTGCAATTGCAGCAAGCCTTCTTTTTTCTGCTTCCTCTTTAGCTTTGATTTCAGCTAATCGTTTTTCCTCTTCAATTCTTTTTTTTTCAGCTTTATCTTTTTCTATTTGTTGTGGAGTTCTAGTTTCAAAATCTCTTGAGGAAAATTGAAGAACTATAGATTTCTGTTTGCCAATTTTTTTATTGTATTTTTTTTTTGGTTTTTTGTTTGCTATAAAATCGTACAATATTTCTCTTGCTACTGAGGAATTTAGCGCACAAATAAATCGAAAATTTTTCTTTCTAAAACCTGTTGGAAGCGGATTTCCTTTATACCAGTCATTTTTAAAATGAAATGTATTTTTTTTATATTTAGAACAATGCCTTTTAGCTATATTAAATCTTACATTAGCATCCTTAGAGTCTTTGTTACTCACATAAATATGGTTTGTAGAGGATTGATGTTTTTTATTACCTATTAATGCTTGAGCATCAAAGCTAACAAATAATATAAGAGTAAAATAAATAATTATTTTAATCATTTTAAGTCTAATATTGTATAACCTTAAAATAGTTCTTACTAAGTTTAGATGATTTACGAAGAGTTTTTAAATTTTTATATTGTTTCTTCAAATTAAATTCTGGGGAAATTGAATTAAAACCAAACAATTCTTTCTGCTTATTATTTAATAACTTATAAATACTTGGTCCACATTTTGTCCACTCTGTAGATGGTTTAATCCACCATCTTTTATAATGACACAATATACCCCATCTTCTTTGATTATTTATATTTTTTCCAATCTGGTGCCAAGTTTGACCCAAAAAAAATATAATTGATCCTTTTTTTGCCTCGACATATTTATTTTTTTTTTTGATTAGATTTGAATAATTTTTACTATTTTGTATACGAATTCCTGACAAATGACTTTTGGGCCATACTTTTGTTGCTCCATTTTCTTTTGTAAAATCATCTAAACAATAACATGCAACTATGTCAGATGTATTTTCATTAGAATAAGATGGTAAATGAGAATCAATATGCACTAAACCAAAATAATTTTTATTTACATTGGTTGTCTTGCTTGCCATACAATTATCAAGAATAGATGGTTCTTTAAATACTTTATTTAATACTTTGATTATAAGATTGTTATCAATCAATTTTAAAAAATGTTTTGGTGATCTTAATACTAAATCTCTAATAACAACCTGACCAAATTTTGATCTCTCATCGGTATGGTATTTATTATTAGCTTCCTTATCCTCAAGTTTATCTAGATGTTTAATTATGTCGTTACATTTTTTTTTATTCAATACATTTTTTACAATAGAATAACCATCCCTATAAATCTCATTGATTACTTTGTTTGACAAATTATTTAAATTTTTCATTAAAATATTAAGACCTATTATATAATTTTTTTTAATGATATAGAAAGCTATTTTCTTCTAAATCTTAAAAAAATTCCAAAAAATAAAATTAATATTGGAAGTAACCATTTTAGATAATTTGAATAGAAGGTAAGACTGTCAGGGTTATATGTACTATCCAAAGCCTTTGGTCCAGTATATTCAAATTTTCTAAAAGAATTTTTTCTGTATGACTTAATTATATCTGATCGACCTATACTGTTATATGCGTTTTTAATTTTTATTTTATTTTCGTAACTGTCATAATATTCTTCAATACTAAAATCAAAAGTTAATCCCATATTTGGATCAGATAAATAAAATTTATTATTTATTTTTGCCTGCATTACTACATGTTCACCTAAACCAACAATGTTATAATCAATATCGTATCTTCTTTTTAATAAGTTAGCGAAACTAATTGCGTCTTGTGAGCATATGCTTATTCCTCTTTTTAAAGCAAACTTATAATCTGATGATTGATAAAAAATATATGAACCCCCATACCTACTTTTTTGTGTATAAAATATTTGGACTTCTTCAAACTTTCTAATTAAGAAAAGTATCCAGTTTTCTTGAAATTTAACCTTTGCATATCTATTCTGCCAGCTATATTTCATTGGAGATTTAGCGGTAAAATAGACCTTTGTAGCTTCATTTAAAAACTTTAATGAGTATCCATAAGTTGAAAATAATTCGTCAAATTTATTAATTGCATCTTCATATTTTAATATTTCAGTTCTTTTTTCTTCTAAAATGTAGTTTAAAATTTTAATATTTTCTTTTGAGAAATAACCATTTATTAAATATTTATCATTTCTATAATCTGTAGGGAAAAAAATATTAAATATGCTAATAAACAATAGAATTGATGGTAAAATAAAAATACATTTAAGTAAAATTTTATAAGCCATTATTTACTTTATTGAGAATTGTGTTGAGTATGTTTAGATTTAGGTCTGTTTTTATGATTTACAACGATTGATCCATCAACAACTTTAATGTCATAACCCCAATTATCCCAACCTTTTAATGATAATGGCTCACCAAGTTTGTCCTCAAGTGTTCGAGGGTATACATAACAGCCTTCACTATCTCCATATTGAGCTCTAGCTTCTTCCATTTTTTTTTTAACTTCCATGTGTAAGTCTAGTGGAACATTTAAATGTTTCCCAAGTAAATAACTTAAATTCATATCTTTGCATGCTAAATCCATTGTAAATCCGGCTTCATATTTTTGATTAAAGATATGAGGCACAACTGTTTCCCACGCGAAGGAATTTCCAGCTGAAACTCTTATAGCATCAAAAAAATTTTCTAAATCTAATCCTGCTCTTTTAGCAATCATCATGCATTCAGATGCAGCAACCATATTAGTAAATGCAAGCATGTTTGAAACAACTTTTGCAATAGCTCCTGCTCCTATATCTCCACAAAGAACAACAACTTCACCAATTGCATCTTGCAAAACTTCTTTCCAATTATTAAAAATTTCCTTATCTCCACCAGCTAAGCAAACCATATTATTATTTTGTAAAGCATGAACACCTCCAGTTAGAGTAGCTTCCAACATTGAAACACCATAGTTTTTTGCTTTTTCTGCTAATTTTTGTGTTTGTTTAAAGTCGGTTGTGGATGTGTCTATCCATATCATTCCTGATGTAGCATTTTGTAATAAGCCATCCTCACCATCAACAACTTGCAAAACATGCTCTGGTTTTGGTAAACAAGTTAAAACTGCCTTGCATTTTTCTGCAAGATTTTTGATAGAATTAGCTTTGTTGATATCTTTTGGAACATCATTGAGTTTATTTTTATCAATATCAAAGGCTACAAGGTTATACTTCTTTGATTTGTATAAATTATTTAAAATTGGTGTACCAGCATTTCCTAAGCCAATCACCCCTATTGTTATGATATCGCTCATGATCTCTCCTTTCGTAATTTAAATAAATGTTGAAGATACATCTCCAAAAGCTGATGAGGTAACTTCGATCAACTTCTTTTCATTAATAGGAACAGGAAATCCATATGCTCCTGTTAAAATTAAATCATTTTTTTTCAAAATATTTTTTGTTTTTTCTTTATCTCTTACTAACCACTCTATTTCACCAAGCATATCAAAAGGCCATTTTTTATCTATCCATTTATCAACTACTTCATTGTCATAGATTAGTTTTAAATCTGTGATTTTATTGCTGTTTGGAACTTTGTTCTCTGGTCCTAAAATAACTCCAGCATGAATTGCATTATTGGCTAAAAGTTCTGCACCATTTGGAGCATTTCCATTAAAAACTAAATTATGTATTTCTATTAAGGGATAAATTGATTGAACAGACTCTAATATGTAATCAAATGATACTAAATCAGGATTAATATCTCTATTAAGTATTACTCCGAATTCTGCTTCCATAGCAGGATTAGAATAATCCTTTCTATTAAGCTCAACTCCGTTTTGATGTAATTCATGCTTCCAAAGCGTGCCTTTTGCTGGGTGGGAAAGATCCATTTTTTTTTGGGTATCCTTTGAAATACACCCTATTTTATAACCAATGATTTCCTCACCTCTTGATACTCTTAATTCGGTAACTTTATTTTGAATATGTAAAGCATCCTCGTTACTTATTTTTACTTTATTTTTAAAAATTTGGCTGGGGTTTTTTGCATCATAATCTTCAAGAATTTGATTTGAATATAAATCTAATTCTTTTGTAGATAAGTTGTTCATTAAATTAACATAACTACTAAGAATAACATCTGAATAAAATTAATCACTACAGAAATAAAGTGTGAATATTTAAATTTTTTATCCTGCTTTTCATCTCTATATTTATTAATTAAAGGCATTAATAAATAATTTGAAGTAGCAAATAGAAGTGTAATTGCAATTATTAAGTAGAAATCTACTCCTAATTTACTTAAGAATATAAAAATTAATAAAACAATAAAACTTAATCCTAAGTTAACATTATAGTAAAAAGGAAATATTTTTCTAATAAACTTTCTAGCATTATCTTCATCTAAAGTAGTAAATACTACTGGTGCAATAACAAATGAAAAGAATAACATAATTCCTAAGATCATTGCTGTTAAATAAATACTTACTTGTTCGATCATAATTTAGTTTTCTATTGAATTTTCTTCTTTCATTAATATTGGTCTACCATCATGTGCAGTATTAAGAGGTATAATTTTACCTTTATATTTAGCACATAAAGTAGGCGCACTTCTAACTTCTTCACCTAATCTTACCTCTAAATCAACAATTACTAATTTAGCATCTTCTAATTCTTTTAAAATTCTCATATTTCTCTCCTATTATTTAAGTTTAAATTATACTTAGAGTACCGCTTCAAAACCCTCAAAATTTGGAGCTCCAAGATATAAGTCTTTATGTTGACCTGCATTTTTATGTGCTAGTCTAAATGCGTCTGATTTAGTCCAGTTAATAAAATCTTCTTTTGAATTCCATACACTGTGTGAAGCATACAGTGAAAATTCATTATTTTTTTCACCCTTAACTAAATGAAATTCTTTAAAACCATCAACACCATCAAGATGAGTATCTCTTTCTCTCCAAACTTTCTCAAATTCAGCTTCTTTTCCTAATACAATTTTAAATCTATTCATTGCTATAAACATGGTAACCTTTTATTCTAATTATTTGATTCTATACAAAATATGATTGTCGCAGAATTAGTCAGAATTAAAAATCTAAAATGAAGAAGATATTTATTGCTTATGGACATCATAATACAACAAATTCCTTTAATGCAGCTATTAGAGATACTTTTATAACAGAAGTTAAAAAAAATGGGTACAAAGTTGATTTAATAAATTTATTTGAAGAAAAAGAACAACTTCCATTTTATAATCAAAATGTAAATCCACCACCTCAATTAGTATTAGATTATCGTAAAAGGTTAGAGGAATGTTCGGTTATGATGTTAATAGGGAGTTGTCATAATTTAAGATTAAATGCAATTTTAGAAAATTGGGTTGATTGGGTACTACATCCAAAATGGTTCTTTTCATACAGGTCACTAGTTCCAGGTAATAAGTATTTTAAAAATTATGGCTATCCAGTACCAGGAGCTATGAAAGGTAAACTTGGTATTGTCTCTATTACATATGGTGGTCCAATGATTACTTATCAAAATTTTTCAATTTTCGATAACATCCCGTTTAGAAGAATAAAAAAAATTGTCTTCAAATTGGGTGGTCTTAAAACAAAATATCTAAGATTTTATTCAGTATTGCCAAATATGGAAAAAGAAGTTTTTGATAAACATATGGAAAAAGTTAAAAAATTAGCAAGAAGTCTTTAAATTAATGACAAGCTTGATTATGCTTTTTAAGTCTCCAATAATTGTAAGGCCAAGGGGTAACAAATCCAACTGCCAACATTATAGGCACAACCCACCAAGTAAGCATTGCACCACCTGTTAATACATAATCTGTAATATTCATAGCAATTTCCATGCTAATCATTGAGATAAAGCTCATTCCTAATGCAGTCTTTAATGCTTTTTGAAAAGAAAAATTTTGCTTAATTAAAATAAAAGTCTCTAAAATTATACTTGTAATTAAACCATTAATTATTGCTAAAATCATAATACTTAAAACTGGGAATGGAATTTTAGTTAATTGAAAAAATAATATCGTTCCAAAATCACCAATAGCACAACCCAACAAGCACCAGGCTGTATTTTTGGCACTTCTTCTCCAGGTATGTTTACATTTCCAATTAAAACTTATTGCTTCAGCACTCATATTAATTTTCCTTAGACATTTTTTCTTTTATACATTTATTAAATTGATCATCCATTTTATAGTACCCTATCCATACACATTCACTTTTAGCTTTTTGATACTTAACATTATTAATTGCCACATTTTTATCATAAGTACAATTAGCCAAAAAAAATAAGAAAAATATTATTAAAATCGGTTTCATACTGATAGATATAATCAATTAACTTTAAATTTTTATGGATAAAATTGACGTATCCTAAAGAATGTATTTATCACCTAAATACATTGCAAAAGCGATAGCAGCACCTAATAAAATATATTTCATATATTAATCTTATACCTAAAATAATGTGTGTTTAAAATGTGATTATTATTCATAATCGTAACGAAATTAGAACCTAATTAAAACAAATCAATATTCTAAAAATAGAATCGTGAGATTATCTTTATTCTTTTTTCTTCATTTAGTTGCTTTCGTGATCCTACTAATCGTTCATCCGCATGCAAAAGCTTCGGGTGAATGGTTGGTAGAAGATGTTGGAAGTCATGTTATTACAAGTGTTTCTGGTGAAGTTATTCACGGCGACAAATTGAAATTTATATTAAATAAAAAAAATTGTGATGAGGTTGGTGTTTTTTTTACATTTATGACCACTAAGGCGCCAGACACTATTAAAAGTCTTGAGGGTACTAAAATACCTATTCAAATTAATAATTTACCTACCACTGGTGCAGCTGAGGTTTGGATAGTAAAACCATTTCTTAAATTTGGTCATTTAGTATTAATGTCAGCACCTGGTCCAAAAAATCTAGAGAAATTTTCAAATGCACTTATGGTCATATATTCAAGACAAAATAAGTTTAGAATTAAACTATTAAATGAGGATGGCTTTAATCCTAATAAATATTTTGATTTAACAGAGAATAATTGGGTGTTAGATAAATTTCCGGAGCACATTGGTAAAGCTTATGAAATATGTGCAGGCAAACCATCAAAAATATTAAGGAGTTAACTGTGTTTGTTGGAATGGAAGCTCTACTTATACTTAGTCTTTTCGGACTAATATTTTAATTACTTTTTTGAAGCTGATAAATAGAAACGTAGTGTTTTTTTTTAGGTAATGGAATAATAACAGGCACATCAGTACATCTTGGCACTATTGATTTTTTTCCATAAATAATATTTGCATCATAATTTTCAAAGTTTGTTTCTGGATGAGGATTACCATCATTAATAATAGGCCATGCATCACATGCTCTATAACCAAATAATATTAGAGGTCTTGATCCATTAGTATGATTTAAGCCTGAACCATGAATTGTTCGACAATGAAAGAAAGCAACTGATCCTGCTTTACCAGTTAAAGAGACTGACTTTTTTAAATTGATTTTGTTTTTTTTAATATTAATTTTGCCTACAAAATAATTATCATTGCTGTGATGACTAAATAGTTCTTTTTTATGAGAACCTTTTATAACCTTTAAGGGGCCATTTTTTTCATCACAATCTTCAAGATAAATACCAACTGTTATTAAATCGTCATTTGTATGAGGGTAAAATGCAAAGTCTTGATGCCATTCAACTAAACTCCCCTTTTTCTTATTAGGTAGTTTAAAGTTTAATTTGCCAAGATGAAATCTTACCGTTCCACCAATTAGCTTTTTAACAATATCTATAATCTTTTTGTTTCTTGATAAATCATAAAATAATTTATTGTTATTTTGAGGGTTATTTAATCTTAATATTTCTTTATTTTTTGAAGAATTGCTATTGAATACAAAGTGATAATTATCATAACTTTGAGTTCCACCTTGATCCTTGACTTTTCTTTTACTGTTCTTTTCTTTAGTTACAATCTTATTAATAAGAGTATTTAATTTACTGATATCTTTCTTTGAAATAAGCTGATCTTTAATTAAGTAGCCGTTCTTTTTATAGAAGTTACTTTCAGATCTAGTGATGCTCATAATTAAATTTTATAATAAAAATATAATAATCCAATACGAAAATAGACCAGATATTATAGTGGCTATTACATTTCTTGAAAAATAACCAACCAATATAGCAATTATGGCACCGAAGATTTTTGGATCATTCATTTCTATAAAAGTTCCGTAATCATTAATGAATATTCCTGGAAATATTATTGCTGGAAATACTGCTGATGGAACATAAGCTAATACTGCTTTAACTTTTTCTCCTAATAAATCCCTATCTACCAAAGCAACCATAGTCATTCTCATAAAATAAGTAATTATCCCTGCAATAATAATTGATAACCAAGTCATTTTTTTAACCTCAAAACTAATGCAGCAACAAACAATGCAATTATAGGAGAAATGATTATGTAGGATTTAAAAGGTGCATCAAAAAATAATAAAGAACTCAATCCACATGTAATCATAACTATTACATGATCTAATTTTTTTATATCTTGAACTACAATTGCAATAAAAGTTAAAGGAACTGCAAATTTCAATCCTAATTCCTCGGGCACAAACGAGCCAAGAATTATTCCAGCTAATGTAGATATCTGCCAACAAACCCATAAAGTTCCACCACTCCCTAATAAATGATAGTGAAGATGTGTTTCATTTTTATTTTTTTGAAAGAACTTATTAGACTCAGCAAAACCTTGATCTACGACTAAATAAGATATTAGTAGCTTCTTGATAAATGATAACTTTTCCAAGTATTCAGATAAAACAGCCCCGTATAATAAGTGTCTTGAATTAATTACCCCAACTGATGTAACTGCAATCAATGCAGAAGCTCCTCCAGAAAGAAGCTGTAAAAAAACAATTTGAGATGCTCCACCAAATATAATGATAGACATTGCATAAACTAAGATAGGACTAAAACCTAATTCAATACCAATTGCTCCACATACAATTCCAAAAGGAATTACTGAAAACATGTGCGGCGCAACAGCTAATATTCCTTTATTAAATATTTGTTTTTTAGATAGCATTTACTTAACTGTTTGAAGAGCAACTTTTAAGTATTTAGTGTCTAGCTTACAATCTTTGTAACCTCGTTTAACAACATTCAAATATCTTTCAGTTGGATATCTAAATTCTGTTTTCTTTACCATAATGTAAGTCATCACTGTTTTATTGTAATAAGTAAAATAAAGTTTTTTATAAAGAATTGGATAATCTTCATAGACATCTAGTTTTTTTTCATCACTTTTTGATATTTCAAATAAAGCACCTGGAACTAAAGAATTTTTACTCTGTTCTATGTCAGCGGCTCTATATTTACTTCTAAAGTTTAATCTGTAGCCCTTAAGTTCATATTTTTTTATGAAAACCGAGTCTTTACATCTTCGCTTCATTTGAAAAAGATTAAGATTACTTCCGTAAGCAAAATACAACATTACTCTAGTTCAACAATTTTAATATTTTTTGCTTTTACAAATTCTAGAATTAGTGAGTTACACAGGTTTATTTTATCTTGGTCTTTTGATCTTAATACAATTGATACACCTAATTTACCTTGTCTAAAGAAAGGATAACTACCAATTTCTACATCTTTGTTATTATCTTGAACATTAGTTAACGAGCTTGCGATTTCACTTTCATAGGTCATTAAATTTATTGTTTTGCTAAGAATGGGGTCTCCACCTACTAATACATTACCAAGTCCCCCAATCATTGCTTTTAATATCGATGGAACGCCTGGAAGAGAAAAAACATTTTCTACATAAAATCCTGGAGCACCGCTGGTTGGGTTTAAAATTAAATTAGCTGTAACTGGCATCTTTGCCATTTTCTGTCTTCCATCATTAAAGTTACCTGGCTCATAGTATTTTTCTAAAATAGCAAAAGCCTCTTTATGAAATCCATATTCAATATTGAAAGCTTTTGATATTGATTCTGCAGTTATGTCATCATGTGTTGGTCCAATACCACCTGTAGTAAACACATAGTTGTATTTAACTCTTAACTCATGAACAGTATCTATAATGGTTTTTTCCACATCTGGAATTACTCTTACCTCTCCAACAGAAATTCCAAGAGAATTAAGCCAAGTAGCTAATGTACTTGTATTCAAATCTTTTGTTCTGCCTGATAATACTTCGTTACCTATAATGATAATTGCTGCAGATATTTCTTTTTTATTAGTCATTTCTAAATATAAATAAAATTCTATGAAATTTACCAACACTTTATTAAAAGGCAAATTACAACGGAGATATAAGAGATTTTTCGCAGATATAGAAGTAAATAATAAAACTGTTGTAGCACATTGTCCAAATACGGGCTCTATGATGGGTTTATTAGATCAAGGAAATGAAGCTTGGATAAGCGAACACAATGATCCAAAGCGTAAATTAAAATATACTCTAGAGATGATAAAAGTAAAAAAAAGAATAATTGGGGTAAATACTCATAGAGCTAATAGAATTGTTGAACATGCTTTAGAAAATAAATTGATAAAAGAATTTAGTACTATCAAAAATATAAGAGCTGAATTTAAGTATTCTGATGATACTAGATTTGACTTTTTGTGTGATAAGAAAATATTAGAAGTAAAGAATACAACATTAATTAGAGAAGATGATATTGCAGAATTTCCAGATGCTGTTACATCAAGGGGTACAAAACACCTCCAAAAGTTAAAAGAATCAATTAAAAAAGGATATAAGCCTTATGTCTTATTTTTAACTCAAATTCAGGGTATAAATAATTTTAGAATAGCAAAAGATATAGACTCTACTTATTATAAAGAATATTTAGATGCTAAAAAATCTGGTGTAAGCTTTCTTGCTTACAGATGTAGTTTAAATTCTAAAGAAATTAAAATTGAAAAAAAAATAAAAATTATAGATGAGTAATTATTTAGAAAAATTTGAAAAAATGAGAATAGCTGGGAAACTTGCATCTAAAACTTTAGATATGTTAACAGATGAAGTAAAGGCAGGTGTTACAACAGATAAAATTGATCAATTGGGTTATGAGTTTATAAGAGACAATGGTGGACACTCTGCTCCACTATACTACAGGGGTTTTAAAAAATCTTTGTGTACATCTTTAAACCACGTTGTTTGTCATGGTATTCCTTCTGCTAGAGTTTTAAGTGAGGGAGATGCTGTTAATATAGATGTAACAGCAATAGTTAATGAGTACTATGGTGACACAAGTAGAATGTTTACCATTGGGGAAATACCAGTAAAAGCTAAAAATTTAATAGAAACAACTTACGAGTCTATGATGAGAGGAATTAAAATTCTTAAACCAGGAGTAAAATTGGGAGATATTGGATTTGAAATTCAATCCTTTGTTGAAGAAAGAGGTTTTTCAGTTGTTAGAGATTTTTGTGGTCACGGTATTAGCAATACTTTTCATGAGCAACCTAATATTCTTCATTATGGTAAGAAAAATACAGGTCATGAACTAACACCTGGTATGACCTTTACAATAGAGCCCATGATAAATGTAGGTAAATTAGATGTAAAAGTTCTTAACGATGGATGGACAGCAGTTACAAAGGACAAGTCTTTATCTGCACAATTTGAGCATACAATAGGGATAACAGAAGACTCTTATGAAATTTTTACAGAATCTGTTAAAGGTTATACGAGGCCTCCATATAATTAATGATAACAAGATACTCTAGAAAAGAACTAACAGATATTTGGTCTGAATATAATAAATATCAAATCTGGTTAGATGTAGAGATTGCTGCAGCCGAAGCAATGGAAAGATTGGGTACAATTCCAAAAGGTGTTGCAAGTGCAGTTAGAAAAAAAGCTAAAATTAATGTTAAAAGAATTCACAACATAGAAGCTAAAGTGAAACACGATGTTATAGCTTTCTTAACCTCTGTAACAGAAAAAGTAGGTATTAAAGCAAGATACTTACACCAAGGAATGACTTCATCAGATGTAGTAGATACAAGTTTTAATATTCAGTTAGTTCAATCTGGAAAGATTTTAGTAAAGGATATTGATCAAATATTAAAAGTTTTAAAATCAAAAGCTAGAAAATATAAATTTACCCCATGTATGGGTAGAAGTCATGGTATTCATGCAGAACCAATTACATTTGGACTTAAATTAGCTTCATATTATGAGGAATTTAAAAGAAATAGAAAAAGATTAATTAGTGCGATAGATGAAATATCAATTTGTGCAATATCTGGTGCTGTTGGTACTTTTGCTAATATTAACCCTAATGTCGAAAAACACGTTGCTAAAAAACTAGGATTAAAGGCTGAACCCATATCTACTCAAGTTATTCCTAGAGATAGACATGCTTATTACTTTTCAGTCTTAGGAATAATTGCTGGATCAATTGAGAGAGTTTCAACTGAAGTAAGACATTTACAAAGAACAGAGGTTTACGAATTACAAGAATTTTTCTCAAAAAAACAAAAAGGCTCAAGTGCAATGCCACATAAAAAAAATCCAATATTGTCTGAAAACTTAACTGGGCTAGCAAGAATGGTTAGAAGTTATACTATTCCAGCACTAGAGAATATTGCTCTTTGGCATGAAAGGGATATTTCACATTCAAGCGTCGAGAGAAATATTGGTCCAGATGCTAATACAACTTTAGATTTTGCATTAGTAAGGTTAGCAAACTTATTAGACAAGATGATCGTCTATCCAAAAAAAATGCTTAATAACCTTAATATTACCAAAGGTACCATTTTCTCCCAAGAGTTGATGTTAGAACTGACAAAATCAGGTTTGACTAGAGAAAACTCTTATAGATTAGTTCAAGCACATGCCAAAAAATGCATAGCAGATAATCTTAATCTTTTAGATGTTGTGATGAGTGACAAAAACATTACATCTAGAATATCAAGCAAGAAAATGAAAAAAATATTTGATTATTCTTCACACTTTAAGAATGTTGATTTAATTTTTAGTAGGGTCTTCAAATAATGAAAAAAGGAAAAAAATTATACGAAGGAAAAGCTAAAATTATTTATGCCACTAATGATAAAAATTTAGTAATTCAACATTTCAAAGATGATGCAACTGCTTTTAATAATCAAAAAAAAGATGTCATTGAAGGAAAAGGAATTTTAAACAATAGGATTTCAGAACATATTCTTACTCAATTAAGCAATGTTGGTATCAAAAATCATTTAGTAAAAAGACTTAATATGAGGGAACAACTTGTTAAGTTAGTGGAAATTATTCCAATTGAGTTTGTTGTTAGAAATATTGCGACAGGTTCTTTGACAAAAAGATTGGGTATAGAGGATGGAACGGTGCTTGATTATCCACTAGTTGAATATTGCTTAAAAAATGATGATCTAGGAGATCCTCTTGTAAGCAGAGAACATATTTTAGCTTTTAAATGGATGGATGTTTTCGAATTAGATTTTATTTATGAAGAGGTAAGAAGAATAAATGACTTTCTGCAAGGCATGTTTAGAGGTGTTGGAATTAAATTAGTAGATTTTAAAGTTGAATTTGGAAGATTTGAAGTTGATGGCAAAAGAGAAATTATGTTAGCTGATGAAATTAGTCCTGATACGTGTAGACTTTGGGACATGAGAACAGATAAAAAACTAGATAAAGACAGATTTAGAAATAATCTGGGAAACTTAGTTGAAGCATACCAGGAAGTGGCAATTAGACTAAATATATTGCACGAACAATCAAATATAAGACCACTGACATATCCAAAACCAAAAGCTGTAAAAATTAAGAAAAAATGAGAGTAAAAGTAATAGTCACTTTAAAAAATGGAGTGCTAGATCCACAAGGTAAAGCAATTCAACAAACTTTAAATGGAATGACCTTTGATAATGTTTCAGAAGTAAGACAAGGTAAATATTTTGATATTGATGTAAATGAGAGTGATGAAAATAAAGCTAAATCACAAGTAGAGGAAATGTGTAAAAAGCTTTTAGCAAACCTAGTTATTGAGGATTATAAAATCTTGTAACTACTGAATGAAATCATCTGTAATTATATTTCCTGGTTCAAATTGTGATAGAGACATGGACGTGGCTCTTAAAAAATTTGGGTTTGAAAATCAAATGGTTTGGCACAATGATGCTAAAATTCCTAAGTGTGATTTAATTGTACTACCTGGAGGTTTTTCTTACGGAGATTACCTTAGATGTGGAAGTATTGCTGGAAAATCAAGAATAATAAAATCTGTAATAGATTTTGCTAACTCAGGAGGATTAGTTCTTGGAATTTGTAATGGTTTTCAGATTTTAACAGAGACAGGTCTACTTCCAGGAATACTCCAACAAAATAAATACTTAAACTTTATTTGTAAAAATGTTTTTGTAAAAATAAAAAATAAAGAAAATAAATATTTTAAAAAAATTGATAAAGATGTTTTAGAGCTTCACATTGCTCACAATGAAGGAAATTACTTTTGCTCAAACGATGAATTAAAATCAATTGAAGATAATGGTCAAATTGCAGTTACATATTGTGACCATAAGGGAAATGAAGATGAAAAAAACAACCCAAACGGTGCCTTAAAAAATATAGCTGGAATATTTAATAAAGATAAAAATATTTTGGGTATGATGCCACATCCAGAAAGAATGATTGATCCATTTCTCTCAGGTGAAGATGGATCATTATTTTTTAATAATTTAATTGAAAGCTTATAATGGTTGAAGTTAATGAAAAAATTGCGATTGAGCATGGATTAAAAAGTGATGAATATAAGAAGATATGTGATCTTTTAAAGAGAACACCTAATATTACTGAATTGGGTGTTTTTTCGGCAATGTGGAATGAGCACTGCTCTTACAAATCATCCAGAAGACATTTAAAAAAATTGCATACCAAAGGCGAACAGGTAATTCAGGGTCCAGGAGAAAATGCTGGAGTTGTTGATATTGAAGACGATGATGCGATTGTATTTAAAATAGAAAGTCATAACCATCCTTCATTTATTGAACCCTATCAAGGGGCAGCCACAGGTGTTGGTGGGATTATGAGAGATGTATTCACAATGGGTGCTAGACCTATTGCTAATTTAAATTCTATTCATTTTGGCTCTCCTGACCATGAAAAAACAAGAAATCTATTAAGAGGAGTTGTTAAAGGTATTGGTGGATATGGTAACTGTATTGGTGTTCCAACAATTGCTGGTCAAACTTGCTTTGATGAGTCTTATAATGGAAATATTTTAGTAAACGCAATGACATTAGGTTTAGTTAATAAAAATAAAATATTTTATTCAAAAGCTGCGGGAATTAACAAACCAGTAATTTATGTTGGCTCAAAGACAGGTAGAGATGGAATACATGGTGCAAGTATGGCATCAGCTATTTTTGATGATAAAATAGAAGAAAAAAAACCTACGGTTCAAGTTGGTGATCCGTTCACAGAAAAGCTCCTTCTTGAGGCTTGCCTTGAACTTATGGCCGGTAAATCAATAATATCAATTCAAGATATGGGTGCTGCAGGTTTAACATCTTCTAGTATTGAAATGGCATCTAAAGGAGATTTAGGTATTGAAATAGATTTAACAAAAGTTCCTTGTAGAGAAGAAAATATGACACCTTATGAGATAATGCTTTCAGAAAGCCAAGAGAGAATGCTTATAGTTTTAGAGGAAGGAAAAGAAAATGAAGCAAAAAAAATATTTGATAAGTGGAACTTAGACTTTGCAGTAATTGGAAAAACAACAAATAGTAAAAATATTGAATTGTATTTTAAGAATAAAAAAGTTGCTGAAATTCCGATTGATTTTTTAGCAGAGAATGCACCTATGTATGATCGAAAATGGATAAAAGCAAAACTTCCAAAAGAAAATAATTTTTCAAAGGAACAATTTAAATCTTTAAAACTTGGTGATTGTTTAAAAAAAATTTTAATTGATCCAAATATTGCAGATAAAGAATGGATCTGGGACCAATATGATCATACTGTTATGGGTGATACTATACAAAAACCTGGAGGGAATGCTGGTGTTGTTAGAGTTCACGGCACAAATAAAGCTGTTGCCGCATCTGTAGACTCTTCAGCAACTTATTGTCATGCACATCCATTAACGGGAGGGAAACAAGTAGTTTGTGAAAGCTGGAGAAATATGATTTCTGTAGGTGCAAAACCAATAGCAATTACAAATTGCCTTAATTTTGGTAATCCAGAAAAAGAGAGAAATATGGGTGAATTTGTTGAATGTGTTGAGGGTATTACTGAGGCATCTAAATATTTAAATTACCCAGTTGTTTCAGGAAATGTCTCTTTTTACAATGAAACAAAAGATAAAGGAATTAAACCCACACCCTCAATCGGAGGTATAGGACTATTATCTGACTACAAAAAGATGATGACAATGGAATTAAAAAATGAAGGTAATTATCTTATTGTAATAGGTAAAACTGAAGGACATTTAGATCAATCAATATTTGCAAGAAATATATTATCAGAATTTAATGGTCCTCCGCCAGAAGTTAACTTGTTCAACGAAAAACAAAATGGAATGAGTGTTTTAAATTTAAAAAATAAGAAATTAATTGAGGCCTGTCACGACGTATCTTTAGGAGGAATTTTAATTGCTATATCTAAAATGGGTATAAAAAGTGATAAGGGCGTAAAATTATTTCCCTTGGAGGGCTTAGTAAATAAATTTGAGTATTTTTTTGGTGAAGATCAAGGAAGGTATATTATTGAAGTTAAACCAGAAAATTTAGAAAATGTTGAAAATATGCTGAAAAATGACTCTATTCATTTTGACAAGTTGGGTTTGGTAGAAGGCAATAATATTACATTAGAAAATGATTTAAAATTATCAATTGACGATATTAAAGAAGGCTATAAAAATTGGCTAAAGGAATATATGGTTAACTAATGGCAATGGATTTAAAAGAAATTGAAAGCTTAATAAAAGAAGCATTACCAGATGCTAAGATAGAAATTCAGGATCTTGCAGGAGATGGTAATCACTACTCAGCTACAGTAATTTCGTCGCAATTTGCAGGTAAGAGTAAAATTCAACAACATAAAATGGTATATAATTCTCTCAAAGGAAAAATGGGTAACGAATTACATGCACTAGCAGTTAAAACTAAGGAGAACTAAATGGATAATCAGACTAATGAATTAATTAATAATGAAATTAAAAGTAACGAAGTGTGCTTATTCATGAAAGGGACGCCAGACGCTCCTCAGTGTGGCTTTTCTATGGCTGTTACAAATATTTTAAAAATGCTTGAGGTGAATTTTAAAGGTGTAAATGTTTTAGCTGATCAAAATCTTAGAGAAGGAATTAAAGTTTATAGTGATTGGCCTACAATCCCCCAACTATATATAAAAAATGAATTCATTGGTGGATGTGATATTGTTAAAGAAATGTACGAAAGTGGAGAATTAGCAAAACTACTAGAAGATAACGGAATAGATTTTAAAAAGAAAAGCTAAGTTTATTATTAGACTTATAGATTAATTATCTAGAATAATACTCAATTACAAGGTTTGGTTCCATGACAACAGGGTAAGGAACTTCTTCAAACTTTGGAACTCTTACAAATTTAACTTTTTTATTTTTTTCATCTAGCTGTAAATACTCAGGAACTTCTCTTTCTTTGTTGGCAAGAGCTATATCTATCAAAGCCAATTGCTTAGACTTGTCTCTTATTTCAATACTATCTTCCTCTTTTACTTGATAGCTAGATATATTAACTTTTTTACCATTAACTCTAACGTGTCCATGGTTTATTAATTGTCTAGATGAAAAAATAGTATTTGATAATTTTGATCTATAAATTACTGCATCTAACCTTCTCTCAAGTAAACCAATTAAATTTTCTGCAGTATCACCTTTTTTCATAATGGCTCTTTTATACATATTTCGAAATTGTCTTTCATTGATGTTGCCATAATAACATTTAAGTTTTTGTTTAGCTTGAAGTTGAATACCATAATCTGATGGTTTAGATGATTTAGTTTGTCCGTGCTGGCCTGGAGGATATGCCCTAGTATTAAAAGGACTTTTAGGTCTACCCCATAAATTAACTTTAAGCCTTCTATCTACTTTATGTTTTGAGTTTAATCGTTTTGTCATATTGTGGTAATGGGTTTATAGACATCAAAATATTTTTGTCAATCAAGGTTTTTTGGTTAGACCAGCAAATACACTTGATAAAATGCGTATTTCTTTTTTTGAGAGTTCTATTTTATAAAAAATACTTCGTAAATTTTCTATCATAATAGGTTTTTTTGCCTTTTGTTTAAAAAAATTTTGGTTTTCTAGAGTAGATAGACAGAAATTAAGCATACTAGATATTTCCTTCTTAGTAGCTGTTTGTATTTTTTTTGACTTTTGAAAATCAGCTTTGTTTACTGATATTAAATATGAAACTGTTTGTGCTACAATTACTAAGCTATGTGATAAATTTAGTGATCTAAATTTACTATTACTTGGAATTTGTAATGTATAATCGGCATAACTTACTTCATCATTTGTTAATCCAGAGGCTTCTGAACCAAACAAAAAACTAACTCTCTTCGTGAAGTTTATTTTTCTTAAGTCATCTAATGAAATATGTTTAATATTTTTATTTCTAAACCTTGCTGAAGTTGCAATTAAAATATCAGTCTTAATTAATGATTTTTCTAAGTTTGAATAAATTTTAGTTTTTTTTATTATATCTTTGGCTCCAACAGATGTTGCTATAATTTTATCATTTGGAAATATTGGTTTTGGTTCTATTACTGATAAATTGTTAAAACCAAAATTTTTCATAGCTCTTGCACATAATCCAATGTTTTCAGATAGCTGAGGCTTGTGAAGAATAAATGAAATATTATTCAAATTCATTAAACACTTGCTGGTGCATTATCTTTAAATAACTTATAATCAAGACTATCTATTAATGCTTTAAATGAAGCATCAATAATATTTGGTGATACACCTATTGTAAACCAATTCTTACCTTGAGAGTCTGTACTTTCAATTGAAACTCTAGTTACAGCCTCTGTTCCTGTATTTAATATTCTTACTTTATAATCAACTAATCTTAAATCTTTAAGGTAATCAGTATATTTAGAAATCTTTTTTATGTTGTTTCTGATTGCATTATCTAGAGCATTTACTGGGCCATTACCCTCTCCCTCACAAACAATTGTTTCCCCATCGACTTCTAGCTCTGCTTTAGCTGATGAAACAATTTCTCCAGATGAATTTTTTCTAACGGATACATCGTAAGCTTTAATTATTAAATACCTTGGAATTTCTCCTACTATTCTTCTAGCCAATAATTCAAATGAGGCATCTGCACCATCATAACTATAACCAATAAATTCTCTTCCTTTAACTTCTTCTAAGAGTTGTTTAATTTTTGGATCATTTTTTTTTATATCAATACCTATAGATTTTAATCTTGATAAAATATTAGATTGCCCAGATTGATCTGAAACAACAATATTTCTTGTGTTCCCAACTTCTTGGGGATCAATGTGTTCATAAGTTTTTGGGTCTTTTTGTACTGCAGAAACATGCATTCCGCCTTTATGCGAAAATGCTGCAGCACCAACATAAGGTAAATGTTTATTTGGTTTTCTATTTAAAATTTCATCTAATAGTCTTGAACATTGTGTAAGATGTTTAATATTCTCTTCATTTATATTTATTTCATAATTATTAGAAAATTCGTGTTTTAAATATAAAGATGGAATTAACGACATTAAATTAGCATTACCACATCTTTCTCCTAAACCATTTATCGTTCCCTGGACTTGTCTAACGCCAGCTTGAATTGCAACTAATGAATTAGCAACTGCATTTTCTGTATCGTTGTGTGCGTGGATTCCTAAATTTTCGCCTGGGATGTGATTTGTTACATCTTTAACTATTTTAGATATTTCATGAGGTAACGTTCCACCATTAGTATCACATAGAACAATCCATCTAGCTCCTTGATCATAGGCAGACTTAATACAGCTTAATGCATATTCTTTGTTAGATTTAAAACCATCAAAAAAATGTTCAGCATCAAACATAAATTCTTTTCCAGAATTAATAATATGTTTTGCACTTTCGCTTATATTTTTTAAATTTTGTTCTTTTGAAATACCTAATGCAACATCGACATGGAAATCCCAAGATTTTCCAAACAAACAAATTGAATTTGCTTTAGAATTTATTAATGATGAAATCATTGGATCATTCTCAGCACTATGATCAGACTTTTTGGTCATCCCAAAAGCAGTTAACATAGAATTCTTGAAATTATGTTTTTTATTAAAAAATTCTGTATCTGTTGGATTTGCTCCTGGCCAACCACCTTCAATATAGTCAACTCCTAGACTATCTAATGCAACTGAGATTTTTTCTTTATCATCTAAAGAAAAATCAACTCCTTGTGTTTGCGCACCATCACGCAAAGTAGTATCAAAAATGTATATTTTATCTGACATTATTTAAATTTCCACGAGGTTTTACCATCTTTATCTTCTATTTGAACTCCTTTTTCCAAAAGCTCATTGCGGATTTTGTCAGCTAATTCGTAATTTTTGTCATCTCTAGCCTTATTTCGTTCTTTAATTTTAATTTCAATTAATTCATTACTTAAAGTGGATTTATTTTTTTTAAAATTATTCCATTCTTCTTTTGTTTCAGTGAGCAGTCCTATAAAATTGCATGCAGATACAAATTCTTTTTTATCTTCTAATTTTCCTGATTGTGATTTTTCGTATAGTTTATGAAGGTTAGCTATATACTTTGGTGTATTTAAATCATCGTACAAAGGTTGGAGATCATCATCAGAGATTAATTTTGGTTTCTCTAACTCAATGTAGCTTTTGTACCATTTGTCAATTGTTTTTTGGCATTCTCCTAAAAGTTTATCATTCCAATCTAATGACTGTCTATAATGTGAACTGAATAGAGCTAATCTTATAGCTTGACCGTTAACATTATCTTTAAAAGTACTTATTTTCAAAATATTGCCTTGCGATTTAGACATTTTTTCATTTGATTGTGTGATAAATCCATTATGAACCCAGTAATTAGAGAAAGATTCCGTTCCATTAGCGCAACATGATTGTGCAATTTCATTTTCATGATGTGGAAATAATAGATCTCTACCACCTCCATGAATATCAAATTTATCACCAAGATATTTTTTTGACATTGCTGAACATTCTAAATGCCAGCCAGGTCTGCCATTGCCCCAAGGTGAAGTCCAACTTGGCTCGTCTTCGTTTGAGGGTTTCCATAATACAAAATCCTCATCATTTTTCTTATTGCTTGATACCTCTACCCTAGATCCAGATATTAACTCATCTATTTTTTTATTTGACAATTTTCCATAATCATTAAATTTATTAACTTCAAAATAGATGTGGTTTTTACTTTCATATGCAAAACCTTTTTCAAGTAAAATACTGATCATTTCTATCATCTCTTTAATGTTTTCTGTTGCTTTAGGTTGAAAGCTAGGTTTTTCACAATTAAGATAATTACAATCTTCTTGAAAATTATTATTAATTTTAGTGGTTAGATCTTTAATTGAGATTTTTTTCTCTTTTGCGGATTGAATTATCTTGTCATCAATATCTGTGATGTTTCTAATATATGTAACTTTGTCATTACCATATTTACACTTTAGAACTTTAAAAAGTAAATCAAATACAACTAATGGTCTTGCATTACCTATATGTGGGTCATCATAAACTGTTGGGCCACAAACATACATTTTGATATTATTTTTATCAATTGGTTGGAATTTTTCTTTTTTTCCACCATAGCTATTTGTTAAAAAAATATCTTTATTCATTATTCTAGGAATATACTTAAATTATAGATTTGTGAATCTATTTGATTAGTTAGGAATCTTGCAAACTGGAATTGGATCCATTTTATGCAAATTTGCATTTCTTATTTGGATATATTTTTCTCTATTTTTTGAATTTTCATTTTCCATTGCTTCTTCAAGTTCTTTATAGCTTAAACCCAACTGGCCTTCATCAGTTCTACCATCGTCCCATAGGCCATCTGTTGGAGGAGCATCTATGATTTCTTGTAAAATTTTTAATTCTTTTCCTAATTGCCAAATTTCTGTTTTATTGCAATCAGCTATTGGTGATATATCAACTCCACCATCACCATATTTTGTGTAAAAACCAACACCAAAGTCTTCAACTTTGTTTCCTGTGCCGACTACTATTCCGTTGTTTGCTGCAGCAACTTGATAAAGAGTTGTCATTCTTAATCTAGCTCTGGAGTTTGCCATTCCATGCAAACTATTAAAATTTTTTAGAGTATTTTCAAATGTGGAAAAAAGGCTATCTAACTCTACTGTGACACCTTCAACGTTTTTAAAATTTTGTTTTAACCACTCTTGATGCTTTAAACTTAAATCATGTTGTGCACTTTTTTGTTTTATAGGCATTGATAAAACAATAGTTCTAAGTCCTGTCATCGCACTCAACGTGCTTGAAACAGACGAGTCTATTCCACCTGATATTCCAATTATCAAAGACTCAGCTTTTTTAGGCATTGAATTAACATAATTCAAAATCCAATCTTTAATAAATACAACTTTTTCTTTCGAATTCATAATTGAAATATAATAATTAATTTAAAAAATTAAATGATTAAGATGCCGCTCTAATACCATTTTTAGCATACAAGGTATTCTTTTTAATCTCGTCTGAGATTAAAAAAGCTAACTCAAGTGCTTGATTAGCATTAAGTCTTGGATCGCATTGTGTGTGATATCTGCTTGATAAATCTGTGTCTGATATTTTTTGTGCTCCACCTGTACATTCTGTCACATTTTGTCCAGTCATTTCTATATGAAGCCCACCTGCGTAAGAACCTTCACTTTGATGAACACCAAATACATTTTTAACTTCATTTAAAACATTATTAAAAGGTCTTGTTTTAAATCCAGTGGTTGATTTAATTGTGTTTCCATGCATGGGATCGCATGACCAAATAACATTGATTCCCTCTTTTTTGATTCCTCTAATAAGTTTTGGTAAAAATTTTTCAACTTGATCATGACCAAATCTAGAAATTAATGTAATTTTGCCTTTTTCATTTTTAGGATTAATCAGCTCACAAATTTTAGCTATTTCTTCAGGTTTGGAAGTTGGGCCACATTTAATTCCAATTGGATTCTCTATTCCTCTACAAAATTCAACATGACCTCCATCAATTTGTCTCGTTCTATCACCTATCCATACAAAATGAGCAGACGTATCATGATATTCACCTGTAGTAGAGTCTACCCTAGTCATAGTTTCTTCAAATGGTAAATGTAAAGCTTCATGAGAAGTCCAAAAATTTACTGTATAAAGTCTTCTATTGAAGTCAGATGTAATACCACAAGCTTCCATAAAAGCTAAGGCGTCAGCAATTTTATCTTCTAATTCTTTGAACTTTTTAGCCTGTGACGCAGATTTAATGTATCCTAAGTTCCATAAATGAACCTTTTTTAAATCAGCAAAACCTCCATTTGAAAAGGCTCTTATTAAATTTATTGTAGAAGCAGATTGCGAATACGCTCTAAATAATCTCTTTGGATCAGGAATTCTAGCAGCTTCTGTAAATTCCATACCATTTATATTGTCTCCTAAATAACTTGGAAGTTCTGTATCTCCTTGTTTTTCTGTTGGAGCACTTCTAGGTTTTGAAAACTGGCCAGCTATTCTTCCAAGTTTAACAACTGGTAAAGATGCCGAATAAGTTAACACTAACGACATTTGAAGCATTAGTTTAAAGTAGTCTCTTATATTGTCTGGATTAAATTCTGCAAAACTTTCGGCACAATCTCCACCTTGTAATAAAAAGGCTTTTCCATCAACTACATTAGCAAGTTGTTCTTTGAGATGTCTTGTTTCACCTGCAAATACTAGAGGTGGAAAATTTTTTAGTTTACTTAATACTAAATTTAACTCATTCTGATCCTTGTAATCAGGGATATGCTTAACTGGATAGTTTCTCCAACTATTTATTTTCCATTTTTTCATTACAACCTGCAATATATACTGATTTTTTTTAAAAAAAAAGATTTAGGTGATTATTTTAAACACTAAAATAGCAAGAATTTCCCTAAAAAACAGATTAAATTGACTTAAGTTTCGAGTAACGTTAAATGACTGATATTTATTTATCAAAGATTTTTGAGAAAAAGAACGAAAATCTGATGCATAAGTTTTAAAATTTAAATCTAATTTATCGGCAATCATCATAGATCGTTTCATATGGAAAGCTGAAGTAATAAGAATACTTTCTGAACTAACAAGATTCAGCTTTTTTATTTTTTTGAAGTTTTCGATTGTATTCCTTGATTTACCAACAAAGGTAATTCTCTTTAAATTAAAGTTTAAATCATTGTACAAATTTAAAGCTTTTGAGGGTTCGTTATTCCGATTATCTTTAATCATATAAGCATTACCACCAACAAAATATATTTGAGAGTTTTTAAACTTATTAGCAAATTTGATTGATGCAATAATTCTTTTATCTGAACCTGATAGAACAATGATATTTTTTATATTTTTATATTCTTTTTGGTTAATAAAATTATTTTCAAGATATTTTAATCCAATATTGCCTATTGGAGAAAAAGCAATTAAGAAAAGTATTAGAACATTTATAGTAAAAAAATTAAATAAAAATTTTTTTTTTGTTATAAAATAAATTATAGATGTAAATAGTATAACAAAAAACAATAAATTAGTTGGATTTAAAAGAGGGGTTAAAATTTTTGACAAATAAAAATACAAATTATTCTACTGTTACAGATTTTGCTAAATTTCTTGGTTTATCTATATCATAACCTTTTTCTAATGCTGAGTAAAAAGCCAGTTTTTGCAATGGAATAGTTGTCAAAAAAGGAATCAGCTCATCATTTAATTTATCAACTTCTATTTGCTCCCAAATATTTTCAGAAATTATTTCATCTTTATTTTTATTTGTTATTAACAATACCTTTGCTCCACGGGCGATAACTTCCTGCATATTAGACATAGTTTTTAAATAGTGCTCGTCTCTTGGAGCTATAACGACTACAGGCATACCCTCTTCTATTAAGGCTAATGGTCCATGTTTCATTTCACCTGCTGGGTAACCTTCAGCATGCACATATGCTAATTCTTTTAGTTTTAATGCACCCTCTAGAGCAATAGGAAAAGAGTAACCTCTTCCTAAAAACATACATCCTTTTGCCTGAGCAAAAACTTTACCAATTTTTAAAAGTTTATGATCTAATTTAAGTGTTTTTTTTGCAGAATTTGACAATAATAGTAAATTTTTAATCTTTGAGTGATATATTTTCTTTGTAATTACTTTCTGATCATAAGAAATTTTTAAGGACAATATATAAAGTACTAGCATTTGCCCAAGAAAAGCTTTTGTAGATGCAACACCTATTTCTTGTCCACAATATATAGGTAAAACTAAATCTGCATCTCTTGCTATTGAGCTTTCTACAACATTAACAACTGAACAAGTTTTCATTTTGTTTTTCTTACACATTTTTAAAGCTGCATACGTATCAGCAGTTTCTCCTGATTGTGATACGAATACGTATAAACAATCTTTTTTAAATCTAACTTTTCGATATCTAAACTCAGAAGCTATATCTATACTCACATCTAAATTTGTATTTTGCTCAAACCAATATTTTGCAAGTAAGCATGAATGGTATGCTGTTCCACAGCCAATCAATATAATGGTTTTTAAAGAACTTATTTTCCATGGAAAATTATAAATATTTATTTGATTATTATATTTATCTACATATTCATTAATACAATCATTAATAGTTGAAGGCTGTTCATCTATCTCTTTTTCCATAAAATATTTATAATCACCCTTGTCGTAACTAAGTTCTTCTTTAGAAAGATTCATTACTTTTTTATTTACTTTAAAACCATTGCCTTCAAAAAATTCAATTTGATCTCTTTTAACAATACAAAACTCCCCATCATCTAAATAAGAAATTTTGTTAGTCATAGATTTAAGGGCATATGAGTCTGAACCTAGATAATTTTCATTTGGACCATATCCAACAGCCAAAGGAGAGCCTCTTCTTGCTCCAATCATTAAATCATTCTTATCTTTAAAAATTATTCCTAATGCAAAACTTCCATGAAGTTTTTTCAAAACTTTAATAATAGTTTCTTTAAGTGAATTTTTTTTTAAGTAATCCGTAACTAAATGCGCGATTACTTCGGTGTCGGTTTGAGATTTAAATACATATCCCTTTTTTTCTAAAAGTTTTTTTAAAATAGTTGAATTTTCTATAATACCATTATGTACAACTGAAACTTTTTCTGAGGAGTGAGGGTGAGCATTAATTTTACTTGGTTTGCCATGTGTGGCCCACCTAACATGACCGATACCAATATCTCCTTTAAGATTAAATTTTGATATATCTTTTTCTAGAACATCTACCCTACCCTCGCACTTAACTTCGTTAATATTCCCATCAACTAAGGTAGCTATACCTGCTGAGTCGTATCCTCTATATTCAAGTTTTTTTAGTGAATTAACTATTCTAGTTGAAACTTCTTTTGAACTTATTATCCCAATTATTCCACACATTTAATTTTTTCTTTTATAGTTCTTAACTTCGATTTGCTCAGCTCTTGTTAAAGCTAATGAATTTTTTGAAACTTTTTTAGTAATTACTGATCCTGCACCAATTATACTTTTTTTTTCGATCTTAATTGGGGCAACGAGTGAAGAATTTGAGCCAACAAAAACGCCATCATCAATTATTGTTTTACTTTTTTTAACACCATCATAATTACATGTAATAGTACCTGCGCCAATATTTACTTTTTTACCTAAATTTGTGTCACCAATATATGAAAGGTGACTTAATTTAGTTTCTTTACCAATAATACTTTTCTTTACCTCAACAAAGTTTCCGACTTTGGATCCTGATTTAAGAATTGTTCCTGGTCTTATTCTTGCATATGGACCAATGTGTACATTGTTTTCAATTTTTACACCTTCTAAATGAGAGAAAGACAAAATTCTTACATTATTTCCTATTGTCACTTTTTCAGAAATAACAACATAAGGTTCAATAATTACATTTTTTCCAATTTTGGTATCTTTAGAGAAAAAAACTGTCTCAGGTGCAATCATTTTAACTCCTTTTTTTAAAAATACGTTTCTTAGCTTTATTTGAATATTTGTAAATTTTTTTGGTTTCATTTGATATTTTTATATATTTGGGTATTAGTTAAATTAATTCACAATATATTTCTTAATAATACTTTTAAATGACACAAAAATTTACAATTCTCTTTGATTTAGATGGAACTTTAATTGATACAGCGCCTGATTTAATGAATGCCCATAATCATGTTATGAAAAAATTTGGTTATGAGACAAGATCAACTGACGAAATCAGGAATTTAGTTGGAAAAGGTGCTGAGTCGATGATTGGTCGTTCAATGTGGAATCAGGCAAAAAAAGAGTTAAAAAAAATTGGTGACAAAGAAATTAAATCTCAAATGGTTAAAGAATTTATAGATTTTTATGGTAACAACATTGCAAATGAGAGCAAACTAATCAAAGGAGTAAATGAATTCTTAGATTGGTGTAAAAAAAATAACATTTCTATGGCTGTATGCACTAATAAAACAGAACATTTAGCAATAGATCTTCTTAAAAAAATTAAAATTTATGATTATTTTGAATATGTTGCTGGTTATAATACTTTTGAGTACTGCAAACCAGATCCAAGACATTTAACCAATGTAGTAGAAATTTTAAAAGGGGACCTTAAAAAAACAATTATGATTGGTGACAGTGAGACAGATGCTGAATCTGCTAAAGCTGCAAATATGCCCTTTATTTTAGTTGAAGATGGTTATACTGATAAAAATCCTGATGAAATTTACCATAATTATCTTGTTAAAGATTTTATTGATTTGGAAAAATTAGTGTTGCCGTATATTAATTAAAAAAAGGAAATATTTTGATATTACATAAAGTAAAAGTTTATCCATCAAAAATTGTTCTACCAAAGAAAAAGCAATTAGCTTGGAAAATTGCAGAAATAGCATCTGATAATGCTAAATTAAATAATGATGCGATTGAAATGACAATTAACAGAATTATTGATAATGCTTCTGTTGCAATAGCTTCATTAAATAGAAAACCAGTTATATCAGCACGTGAAATGGCTAAAGCACATTTAAGAAATGGTGGATCAACATTATTTGGAGTTAATTCAAAGATAAAATTTGATGTGGAATGGGCGGCTTGGGCAAATGGAACAGCTGTTAGAGAGTTAGACTTTCATGATACTTTTTTAGCTAAAGACTATAGTCACCCAGGAGATAACATTCCTCCAATTTTAGCAGTTGGTCAAAAGCTTAAAAAAAGTGGATTGGATCTTCTAAGAGGGATTATTACAGCTTATGAAGTTCAAGTAAGCTTAGTGAAAGGAATTTGTCTTCACAAACATAAAATTGACCATGTTGCTCATTTAGGACCAAGTGTGGCTGCAGGCATAGGTACTATGTTAAAATTAAATACAGAAACTATATATCAAGCTGTTCAACAGGCCCTTCATGTAACTATTTCTACTCGACAATCTAGAAAAGGTGAAATTTCAAGCTGGAAAGCTTATGCACCAGCACATGCAGGTAAATTAGCAATAGAAGCTATTGATAGAGCTATGAGAGGTGAAGGTGCTCCTAGTCCTGTCTATGAAGGAGAAGACAGTGTTATTGCTAGAATATTAGATGGAAAAAATGCAAAATATAACGTTCCACTACCTAAAAAGAATGAACCTAAAAAAGCAATTCTAGAAACATATACAAAAGAATATTCTGCAGAATACCAAGCACAAGCACTCATAGATATTGGTAAAAAATTAAATAAGAGAATTAAAGATTTAAAAAGTATAAAAAAAATTGATATTTACACCAGCCATCATACACACTTTGTGATCGGAACAGGTGCGAATGACCCACAAAAAATGGACCCAAATGCATCTAGAGAAACTTTAGATCACTCTATAATGTATATTTTTGCCGTAGCTCTAGAAGATGCAGATTGGCATCATGTAAAATCTTATACCAAAGCAAGAGCGAATAAAAAAAGTACTATTAAAATATGGAAATCAATAACAACCCATGAAGATAAAAAGTGGACTAAAAAATATCATCACCCAGATCCAAAAAAGAAATCATTTGGAGCAAAAGTTATTGTGAAATTAAATAACGGGAAAAAAATATCTGAAGAGCTTGAAAGAGCTGATGCACATCCATACGGAGCAAGACCTTTTCAAAGAAAAGATTATATTAAGAAATTTTTAACTTTAACTAATAAAATATTATCAAAAAAAGAAAGTGATAGATTTATAAAAACTGTACAAAATCTTAAAAAATTAAAAAAAGGAAGTCTTAATAAATTAAATATTGAGGTAAGTAGAAAATATTTAAAGAAAAATAATAAAAAGGGGATTTTTTAAATGCATTTTGTTGAGAAAGATTTAACACAAAAAAGAATTGATCTAGATACCAAACTTAAATCCAATAAGATTTTAAGAGTACCTGGTGCATACAATCCATTGACAGCTAAGTTAATAGAGGAAATTGGTTATGATGCCGTTTATGTATCTGGCGGGGTAATGGCTAATGATTTAGGTTTTCCAGATATTGGTTTAACAACCCTTCAAGATGTTAGTACAAGATCATATTTAATTTCTAGAGTAACAAATTTACCAACAATTGTTGATATAGATACTGGATTTAAATCTTGCAAAGAAACAATTGAAACATTTGAAGAATTTGGGGTTGCTGCTGTTCATTTAGAGGATCAAATTGAACAAAAAAGATGTGGTCATCTAGATAACAAAGAATTGATAACTAAAGAAAAAATGGTCTCTAAAATTAAAGAGTGTGTGAATGCTAGAAAAGACAAAAATTTTAAAATCATAGCTAGATCAGATGCAAAAAGTGTTGAGGGAATAAATAGCATGATTGATAGATGTAAGGCATACGTGGATGCTGGTGCTGAAGTAATTTTTCCTGAGGCTTTAAAAGATGAAAGTGAGTTTGAATTAGTTAGAAAGTCTTTAGATTGTTATCTTTTAGCTAACATGACTGAATTTGGTAAATCAAAATTACTCAATTATAATCAATTACAGGACCTTGGATATAATATCGTTATATATCCTGTTTCTACACAAAGATTGGCAATGAAGAATGTAGAGGATGGTTTACGTGCCATTTTTGCTGATGGACACCAAAACAATATTATTGATAAAATGCAAACGCGGAAAAGGTTATATGATCTCGTAGAATACGAGAAATACAATTCTTTAGACGAAAAAATTTATAATTTTAAGACTGATGGGCACGAATAATGAATGATGAAATCAAAAAAGGGTTATTAGGCATTGTTGTTGATGAAACAGAAGTTTCCAAAGTTATGCCTGAGATCAACTCATTAACTTATAGAGGTTATGCTGCTCAAGATCTATGTGCAAAATGTAAATTTGAGGAGGTCGCTTACCTTATACTTAATGGAGAACTTCCAACAAAAAAACAATTAAAAAAATTCGAAAAAGAAGAGAGAAAAGAGAGAAAAATATCAAAAACTTTATTAGACGATATTAAAAAATTTCCAAAAAAATCTCACCCAATGGATGCTGCAAGAACAGCTGTGAGTATTATGGGCCTTGAAGATAAAGAGACAAAAGATAATTCTCCAAAGGCTAATATGAGAAAGGTAATGAGAATTTTTGCAAAAATGCCAGTTGCGCTAGCTGCTTTTTATAGAGCTAGAAAAGGAAAGAAAATTATTCCACCAAAAAAGAACCTTTCATTTTCTGAGAACTTTTTCCATATGTGTTTTGGCAAAGTCCCAAATAAAGAAATTGTAAAAGCATTCGATGTATCTCTAATTTTGTATGCTGAACATAGTTTTAATGTTTCAACTTTCACTGCAAGAACAATAACGAGTAGTTTATCTGATATTCACGGTGCAATTACTGGAGCAATAGCAAGTTTAAAAGGTCCTCTTCATGGAGGAGCAAACGAGGAAGTAATGCATATGATGAATAAAATCAAGAAACCAGAAAATGCACTTAAATGGATAAATAAAGCTTTAGATAATAAAGATGTAGTTATGGGATTTGGTCACAGAGTTTATAAAAGCGGAGACTCTAGAGTGCCTACAATGAGAGAATACTTTGGTAAAGTTGCTAAAATTAAGAAAGATAAAAAATTTGAGAAAATTTACGACATAGTTGAAAAAGTGATGATAGATAGAAAAAATATTCACCCAAATGTAGACTATCCAACCGGTCCAACATATCACTTAATGGGTTTTGATACTGATTTTTTTACTCCAATATTTGTAATTTCAAGAATAACAGGTTGGTCAGCTCATATTATTGAGCAACATGCTGCAAATAAACTGATTAGACCTCTTGCAAGCTACAGGGGTAACAAACACAGAAAAGTTCTTCAGTTAAATCAAAGATAATCTTAAGAAAAAGCTTCAGTCCAAGATCCTCTTGTAGATGCTTTTGAATATTCTGTTGCTCTACCTTCGAAGAAGTTCATATGTTCAACTGCATTTAACATAGTATCAAGCCATGTTAATGGATTTTTTTGAACATCATAAATAGGCTCTAAACCTAATTGATCTAATCTTCTATTTGCAATAAATCTTATATATTCTTTTACTTCTTTTGCGGTTAATCCTTCCATAGGGCCCATTTCAAAAGCTAAATCAATAAATGAATCTTCATGCTCAACGATTGTTCTACAAGCTTCATAAAGTTCTTTTTTAAGTTTTGGTGTCCAAATTTCAGGATTTTCTTTAATAAATTCCTTAAAGATTCTAATCATAGAATTACAATGAAGTGTTTCATCTCTTACTGACCAAGTCACAATCTGGCCCATTCCCTTCATTTTATTGTGTCTAGGGAAGTTAAGTAGAATAGCAAAACTTGCGAATAACTGCAGACCTTCTGTGAATGCACTAAATACTGCAACAGTTTTTGCAATATCCTCTTTTGAATTTACATTAAAGTTTTGCATGTAATCGTACTTGTCTTTCATCTCTTTATATTTCATGAACGCTGAATATTCTGATTCTGGCATTCCAATTGTATCTAATAAATGTGAATAAGCTGCAACATGAACAGTTTCCATCGAAGCAAACGCAGTCATCATCATTAAAACTTCAGTTGGTTTGAATACAGTTGTATAATGTCTCAAGTAACAGTTGTTAACCTCAACATCCGCTTGTGTAAAAAATCTAAAAATTTGAGTTAATAAGTTCTTTTCAGGCTGAGATAAATTTTTTTGCCAATCTCTTACATCATCTCCTAACGGTACTTCCTCAGGTAGCCAATGAATTCTTTGTTGAGTTAACCATGCATCATAGCACCATGGATATCTAAAAGGTTTGTATACTGGGTTCTCAACTAATAAACCCATTTTTTTTGGTTGAATTATTTCTTTATTTATTTTTTCTGCTACTGACACGATAAACACTCCTCATAATCTTGTTGGTTATTATTTTCTTCTTTTGATTTATAGACGTTTGCTGCAATGTCTGTTGAGTTTGCATCATTAACATTTTCAGCACGCTGTATTGATTTAGACCTGCAGTAATAAAGACTCTTCAAACCTTTCTTCCAAGCTTGGAAGTGAATTTGATGCAAATCCCTTTTATGTACGTCTGCAGGTAAAAATAAGTTAATAGATTGAGCTTGAGAAATATGAGGTGTTCTGTCTGCACTTAAATCAACAAGCCATCTTTGATCTAACTCAAAAGCTGTTTTAAAAACGTCTTTTTCATCTTGAGTTAAAAAATCTAAATGTGATACTGATCCTTGGTTAGTTGTAATACTTGACCAAACTTCATCTGTATCTTTTCCATGTTTTTCTAATAGTTGTTTTAAATATTTATTTCGAACATTAAATGAACCGGATAATGTTTTGTGAGTAAAGCTATTAGCTGCTATTGGTTCAACACCAGGAGATGTTCCACCACATATTATTGAGATAGAAGCTGTAGGTGCTATCGCAGTTTTATTAGAAAATCTTTCCATTATACCATAATCTGCAGCGTCAGGACATGAACCTCTTTCCTCAGCCAAATCTTTTGATGCCTTATCCACATTTTTATTAATATGCTCAAAAATCTTTTTATTCCAAGCTTTGCTCATTACAGATTCTATTGGGATCATCTTTTTTTGGTAATAAGAATGTAATCCCATTACGCCCAATCCTACACTTCGCTCTCTCATTGCTGAATATGTGGCATCGCTAAATTGTTCAGGAGCATTTTCTATGAAGTCAGTCATAACATTGTCTAGAAATCTCATGACATCTTGTATAAAGTTTTCATCATCTTTCCACTCATCATACTTTTCTACATTTAATGATGATAAACAACATACGGCAGTTCTATCTCTTCCATCTTTATCAATTCCTGTTGGAAGTGTAATCTCGCTACAGAGATTTGAAGTTTTAACAGTTAGACCAGCAAGCTTATGATGTTGAGGAATTTGTCTATTAACAGTATCTATGAAAACAATATATGGTTCACCTGTCTCAATTCTTGCTGTTAATAATCTTATCCATAAATTTCTAGCAGAAACAGTTGCTTGAACAGCTCCATCTTTTGGACTTTTAAGTCCCCATTGTTCGTCTAGTTCAACAGCTCTCATAAAAGCGTCTGAAACTAAGACACCATGATGTAAATTTAATGATTTTCTATTAGGATCTCCTCCAGTTGGTCTTCTCATCTCAATAAACTCTTCAATTTCTGGATGATCTATTGGAATATAACAAGCAGCTGAGCCTCTTCTTAATGAACCTTGGCTAATTGCCATAGTTAAAGAATCCATTACTTTAATGAATGGAATTATACCTGAAGTTTTACCAACTCTTCCAATTTTCTCACCTATTGATCTAAGATTTCCCCAATAACTTCCAATACCACCGCCTCTTGCAGCTAGCCAAACGTTCTCACTCCACAAATCTAGAATACCATTAAGACTATCGCTAGCTTCATTTAGAAAGCAAGATATTGGCAATCCTCTTGTAGTTCCTCCATTTGATAAAACTGGTGTTGCTGGCATGAACCAAAGATTACTAATGTAATTATATAATCTTTGAGCGTGCAAGTTGTCATCAGCATAATGACTTGCAACTCTAGCAAACAAGTCTTGAAACGATTCATTAGCACCCAAATATCTATCTTTAAGAGTAGCTTTTCCAAAGTCAGTTAAATTATCATCTTTACTTCTATCAATTTTAATTGTTATGCCTTTTGAATTTTGAAATAGTTCTGTTTCACTATTAAGAGAAAATAAATCTAATCTTTTATCTTTAGGATCTTGATTCAAATTTGGTGTATAATCAGAGACAGCTTTCCTAATAGCTTGTGATAAAATCTTGTTCATTTAGCTCCTTTTTTGTACTATACTTAATTTAGTAAAACAACTAGATGTTGTATGATGGTTTGGTAAATATACTATATGACCAACAAATCAATAGAACATTTATAGAACTTGAGAAAAAAATTATCAATATAAAAATAAACAAAATATAAAAATATTAACATGAAAAATTCAATAAAAATTGATCCTTTTGGCTTTAGAGAGTACGACGCTCGATGGTTGTACCCTGATAATATCAATTTAGAAGGTGTGACAAATTTGGGAAAAGGTTTAGGAACCCAGGTTATTAATCATACAAAAAAAGGGAATCCAAGAATCGTAGTTGGTCATGATTACAGATCATATAGTGAAGAAATAAAATCAGCTTTAAAAAAAGGACTTATCTCGACAGGTTGTTATGTTGAAGATGTGGGGTTAGCATTATCGCCAATGGTTTATTTTGCACAATTTAATTTAGAAAGTGATGCTGTTGCAATGGTGACGGCCAGTCATAATGAGAATGGTTGGACAGGCGTGAAGATGGGAATCAAGAAGGGATTAACTCATGCACCAGAAGAAATGAAAGAATTAAAAGATATAACCTTAAAAAATAAATTTATTGAGGGAGAAGGAAACGAAAAAGAAATATCTAATTTTCAAAGTGTTTATAAAGATGATCTTATAAATAAAAATAAAATTAAGAAAAAAATTAAAGCTGTTGTTGCCTGTGGAAATGGAACTGCAGGAATATTTGCACCAGAAATATTAAGAGGAATAGGATGTGAAGTAATAGAACTTGATTGCAATTTAGACTATACCTTTCCTAAGTATAACCCTAATCCTGAAGATCTTGAAATGTTACATGCAATAAGCAAATCTGTAAAAAAAAATAACGCTGATATAGGATTTGGATTTGATGGTGATGGTGATCGTGTGGGCGTCATAGATGACGACGGTAAAGAAATTTTTTCAGATAAAATTGGATTACTGATTGCAAGAAATTTATCTTCAAACTACAAGGGATCTAAATTTGTTGTAGATGTCAAATCAACTGGACTATATTCAACAGATGATGTTTTAAAGAATAACCTGTGTAAAACATTATATTGGAAAACAGGACATTCCCATATCAAAAGAAAAGTAAATAATGAAAAAGCACTTGCGGGCTTTGAAAAAAGTGGTCATTTCTTTTTCAATCAACCTTTAGGTTATGGATATGATGATGGTATAAATTCAGCTATACAAGTTTGCCATTTATTAAACAATAATCATAAAAAAATGAGTGAAATTATAAGTGAATTACCTAATACCTATCAATCACCTACCATGGCTCCTTTTTGTGAAGATAACGAAAAATATCAAGTTGTTGATGAAATAATTAAAAAAATTGAAAATTTAAAATCTAACAATGTTCAAATTGATAATCAAAAAATTGAGGACATACTCACTGTAAATGGTATAAGATTTTCATTCAAAGATGGTTCTTGGGGATTAGTAAGAGCCTCGTCTAACAAACCATCACTAGTAGTTGTTACCGAAAGCCCAACATCTAATGAGAGAAAGAAAAAAATCTTCGAATTTATCGACGATTTACTCCAAAAAACTGGTAAAATAGGTGAATACGATCAAAAGATTTAATTAAAGATCTAAGAACCTAATCAAAAACAGAGTCCCTATTACATATAAAAATACCCCAAACATTCTTTGAGTTTTATTTTTATCTGTGGTGTGAACCATATTTGCTCCAATTCTAGCCATAAAAGATGTAATTGGAATAAATATTAAAAAAGCAGGGATATTTATAAAGCCTACGCTTAAAGGAAGATTTGCATTTAGTAAAAAACCAGATGTCAAAAAACCAATTGAGCCAATAGATGCTATTATAAATCCAATTGCAGCTGAACTTCCAATTGCTCTGCTAATAGGATATCCAAAATATCTTAGAATGGGAACATTCATCATAGCTCCAGTAATGCCCATAGGTGCAGATATAAAACCAGAAATGAAACCAAAGGTTGCTCTAGGAAGAAATTTAAATTTCTTATTCTTTTTTAATTCTTGTTTTACTAATAATAAATATCCACCAAAAAAATATACAACCAAAGCAAAAAATAAAACTAAAGATTTTGTATTTAATAATGCTGCCATGTATGTACCAAGCAAAACTCCAAATATAACAAATAGACCATAAGTTTTTAGAATATTTACATCTACAGCTTTATGTTTTCTATGAGTCATAACTGAAACAAAAGCAGTAAAAATTGTAATAGAAAAAGCTGTTCCTACTGAAAGATGCATCAAATAAGATTTATCGACATCTGCTGTTTCAAAAATAAAAAAAAGCACCGGCACAGAAATTAGGCCTCCACCTATGCCAAAATAACCCGCAAAAAATCCAACTGGAAATGCAGTTATTATCATTAATAAAATTAAAAGATAATACTGATTAGAAAGAATAGTATTAATCAATTCGACCTGCCGAATGTAATTTAGGAGAAAGTCTAACTTTATCCATAATATGATCGATTTTTTTTACATCCGCATCTCTTACACACATATTTTCACTTAAATATCTTTTCCAATGGCTTGAACCTGTTTGTCCATGGAATAAACCTAGTGTATGTCTCATAACTTGATTTACTCTCGTACCCATTTGTACTTGAACCTTAACATAATCAATTAACTCCTCAACAATTTCTTCCCGTTCTTTAATATCATGATTGTTGAATATCTCTTTTTCAATATCAGCTAAAAGATAAGGAGAATGATAAACAGATCTTCCAATCATTGCTCCATCCACTTTATCTAAATGATCTTTTACTTCTTTAACTGAAGTGACACCACCATTAATAATTATTTCGAGATCATTGAAATCTTGCTTTAGTCTATACACATAATCATATTTTAAAGGAGGTATATTAAGGTTTTGCTTAGGTGTAAATTTACCCAACATAGCTTTTCTTGCATGTATTATAAAAGTTTTAACTCCCGTTTCCTTTAAAGTTTTAATGAAATTATAAAAATGTTCGTAGTCTTCGACGTCATCATAACCAATTCTAGTCTTTACTGTGACTGGCAAAGATGTTGAATTCATCATTTCTAATAAACAGTCTCCCACTAAATTTGGCTCTTTTATTAAACATGCGCCAAATCTATTTTTTTGAACTTTTTTACTTGGACAGCCTAAGTTTAAATTAATTTCATCATAACCATAATCTTCACCAATTTTAGCAGCATTTGATAATAATTTTGGCGTGGAGCCGCCTAATTGTAAAGCAACTGGTTTTTCCTTTAAATCAAACGATAATAGTTTATCTTTATCTCCCCTATCAATTGCTTCGGAAACAACCATTTCTGTGTAAAGAAGTACATGTTTACTTATCAATCTTAAAAAGTATCTTTCGTGCCTATCAGTGCAATCCATCATAGGGGCAACTGACACCAATCTATTAATCTTAGACATATTTTTTAACTTTGTTGGATAAATTAACTTTCTTCTCGTTTACATATTCTTGGTGATTTTTCTCAATTTTTGCCAATTCATATCTATAATTAACCATTACTCCAAAAGACCTTTTAAAACCTACCTCTGAGACGTTTGCATTTATGGCAATATCATCGATATCAGCTCCGTTTTTAAGATGAAATCTACAAACATCATTAATTGGAAACCCAAAATCATTTTTCTGTTTTGCCAAATAATTTACCGCAAGTTTACTTATCATAGGCTTATTATCAGCAATTCTTTTGTCCCCTATTTTTAAATCAGATGATTTTAAAAAATCTAAACTATTTTTATTAGCTTCACCCAAAATCTCTGATGCTTGAGAACTGTCCATTTTTTTAAACCAATGAGCAAAGCCAATCATTGGTGACAAAGTTCCAAAATATTTTATATCTGGAAGTTCTTCTTGAAGTTCATAAACAACTCTTTTAATTAAAAAATTTCCTAAGGTTACTCTTGATAAACCATCTTGGCAGTTACTTATTGAATAGAAAGTTGCTGTATCATAGTTTTTTATTTTTTCATCTGAAGGTCTTGTTAACTCTTGTATAGATTGACTTAATCCTTTGGTCAAAGCTATTTCAACAAATATAATAGGCTCATCTTCTAAAGCAGGATGAAAGTATGCAAAGAACCTTCTATCTTTTCCAAGTCTTCTTTTTAATTCATTCATATCTTTCATTGAATGAACTTTCTCGTATTTTAATAGTTTTTCTAAAATATTAGCTTTTGTGTCCCAAGTTATTTTTCTTAATTTTAAAAAACCTGGGTTAAACCAATTTTTAAATATATCAATTAAGTCATAATCTAAACTTTTTAGTTCAGGTTTATCAATTATTAACTTAAGCAAGTCTTCTCTTAAAGATACAATTTCTGAAGTTCCATTTGGAGCCATATTCAATCTTACGAATAGTTCCTTCCTTATGCCAGAGGTTACTTTTGATAAATTTAGAATTGAATAGTCATCTTGAGTAACGCTGTATTTCTTAATAGCCTCATCAATTTTAGAGGGATCTGGCTTATACTTTTTGTTAACATCAATTAGAAATTTATTTTTTTCTTCAGTAGATAAATTTTGATATCTAAATAATATGTCCCTTGCCAATGTGATTCCAAAGGCTGCACCTTTTGTAGACAATAGATCATCACAAAGATCTAATAGATCTCTTTTTTTTGCAATGCTTTTAAAGGATTTTTTTTCTAAAATCTTTTGTCCAGCATCAGCTATAGTCTCAAAAATTCTTTTTATATTCAACATGGTGTTTTTTATATATTAAAAACCTAAACTTTTGCCCATTATTTTATCAGGAAGCCAAGTAACAATTTCAGGAAAAATACACAAAATTAATATAGCTAAAGCCATAATTATCATAAAAGGTACAGATCCTTTTAATATTTCAGACAAACTAACGTCTGGAGTAATACCTTTGATTATATAAAGGTTTAGTCCAACAGGTGGAGTAATAAGGCCAATTTCCATATTTATAGTAAATACAATTGCAAACCAGTATGGATCAAAACCTAATGTAGTTATTACTGGTAATAATATTGCTGAAGTCATCACAATGACTGCAACAGGTGGTAAAAAGAAACCCGCTATTAATAAGAAAATATTTATTAATATAAATACTACCCATTTGTTAGAGCTTAATTCAACCATGCTCTGAGCTAATGATTGCGTTACATAAAGTTGAGATAATGTAAACGCAAAAAGGTAAGAGGCAGCAATGATAAACATTATCATCACACTTTCTTTCATCGAAACTTTAACAATATTCCATATTTTTTTTGGTTGATAAATTTTGTAAACAACAGCTATCAATACGAAAACTAAAAATGCTCCTACACCTGAAGCCTCTGATGGTGTAGCAACACCGCCATACAAAACATACAAGACACCAGCTATGATTGCTAAGAAAGGAAGAATTCTAGGTAACACCTCAATTTTCTCTTTTAATGTTGGGGGTGTTCTATTTTTTAGAGCTTTTGCCGAGTCCTTATCAATAAAGTAACTATGTATAAGAGCCCAAATTGCAAACATTCCTGCTAACATAAAGCCAGGCACCAACCCGCATAAAAATAATCTTCCTATTGATGTTCCGGTTGCAATTCCATAAACAATTAAAACAATACTAGGTGGAATTAAAACTCCTAGAGTACCACCAGCTGCTATTGTCCCTGTTGCTATTTGATCTGAATACCCTCTTTTTCTCATTTCAGGTATTCCCATAGTTCCAATTGCTGCACAAGTTGCTGGACTTGATCCACTCAGAGCGGCGAAAACTGAACAAGCCCCAATATTAGATATTACTAGTCCACCTGGAACTCTCCAAAGCCATCTATCTAATCCAGTATATAGGTCTTTTCCTGCTGGAGAATTAGCAACTGCCATTCCCATCAAAATAAACATTGGTATTGAGAGTAGAACAAAAGAGTTTAATCCTGCATAAAAGGTTTCAGCAAAAACGTCTAACATTTGAAACCCTTCAAATGCTACTAAAAGTGCTATCGAGACAAAACTTAAACCAAACGCGATTGGTATTCCTGAAAATAAAACTATTAAAGTAAAAACTGCAACTATTACTGCTATTAATAAGGGATCCATTAATTAATACCTTCTTCGTCAAAAAGTTTAATAATTTCAGCAATGTACTGAAGTATCATTAAAGCTGCTCCAATCATCATTGAAGAATAAGGTATCCATAAAGGTGGATCCCAAACTGTTCCGGTTGAATAATTTTTGGTGAAAGCTTCCTCAACCATTAAAAATCCAAAATAGAATAAAATTAAAAAGAATAATAAACTAATTAACGATGTAAATATTTTAAGTTTCAGTATGTTTTTTTTGGACAAAAAATCATAAATCCATTCCATGCTGACATGAGCTTTTTCACTTAAAACATAGGCACTTCCAATGAAAGTTGAAGCGACTAATAACATGGTAACTAATTCAGTTTGCCATGTAATTGCTCTTTGAAAAAAATATCTTTCAAAGACAAGCTCTACAATTACTAAAATAGATAATATTAAGGCTAGAACAGCAAAAGCACCACAAGCCTTTGATGAAAAATTACAAAATTTTAAATATTTTTCTTTCATAAAAAAAACCCCTATTTAATTTTTAAATAGGGGTTCTTTATATATCTTTTTATTTAACTGCCAAAGCCATTTCCATCAGCTTATCGCCACCTGGAACTTTTTCAGCAAATGCTTTGTGAGAAGATTGTTTTGCAATCTCAACCCAAGCTGCATGGTCGTTTGCATCCATATATACTAACTTTACTCCTGCTGCTTTGTATGCATCTTCAAATTTTTTATCTAGATTTTCGACTTGCGCAGTCATATATTTCTCAGCAACTTTACCTGCTGCCATTAAAGCATTTTGTTGTTTTGAATTTAATTTATCAAAACTCATCTTTGACATTAAAATTGGCTCATACATAAACCATAATCCAAATTTTCCTGGAGGTGTTGCGCAAGATACTTGTTCATAAATTTTGTAACTTACAAAACTTCCTGAACTAGTATTTGCACCAGTTAGTACTCCTGTTTGTAGTCCAGTATAAATTTCAGATGAAGGCATACTTTGAATACCCGCACCTGCTGCTTCTAACATTTGGTTAAATGCTTTACCAGCTGCTCTCATTACCTGTCCTTTAGCATCTGATGGATTTTTAATGCATTTAGATTTTGATGCAAATCCACCACCAAGCCAAGCATCAGATAACACAACTACACCAGCATCGTTAATTATTCTTTTAATCTCTGTCATCATTGGACCTTTATTAAATCTTAAGGCATGATCATGATTTTTTACTGTTCCTGGCATTAGTGTTGCATCAAATTCAGGATGAAATTTAGATGCATATGCTAATGGAAATGCAGAAATATCTAGCTGACCAGTAGTCATTGGCTTCCATTGTTCTTTTGGTTTATAAAGTGACTTTGCTGGATAAATTCTAATATCCAAATCCACACCTGCTTTTTTTACTTCATCAGCAATTATTTGAACCATTTCATGTCTTGGATCAAAAGAACCATCAGCTCTTGGAGTACCTGGCCATTGGTGACTAGCCTTTAGTGTCACAGCATAAGCTGATCCAATTAATGAGAAAGCTAAAAATAATGTTGTGAAATAAAAACTTATTTTTTTAAACATGTTTTCCCCTCTTTAAATTAATTTAATAAACATATTAAATTGAACTTATTAGTAAGAGTCAATATAAGGAAATGTCATATATTTAATTATGGATGGACCATTAAAAAATTTATTAGTTGTTGATTTAACAAGGGTTTTAGTAGGACCTTATTGTACGATGATACTCTCAGATTTAGGTGCGAGAGTTATAAAAATTGAAGCACCAGAAACAGGTGACGACTCTCGGAAATTTGGGCCTTTTGTTAAAGATTATTCTGCATACTTTATGTCCTTAAATAGAGGTAAAGAAAGTATTGCTTTAAACTTGAAAAACGAGGATGACAAAAAAATTTTTGATAAAATCTTATCCAAAGCAGATATTTTAGTAGAAAATTTTAAGCCTGGAACATTAGACAAATGGGGTTTTGGTTGGAAAGATTTAAGTAATAAATACCCTAAACTAATTTATGCATCAGCATCTGGTTTTGGACAAACCGGACCATTAAAAGAACTTCCTGCTTACGATATGGTAGTTCAGGGAATGGGAGGTTTAATGAGTGTTACTGGTCATCCCAATTCTGAACCTACAAGAGTTGGAACATCTATCGGAGACATTACTGCTGGTCTATTTACGGCAATTGGAATTAATGCAGCTTTGTACGATAGGCAAAAAACTGGCAAGGGTGCATTCATTGATGTTTCAATGTTAGATTGTCAAATTGCAATTTTAGAAAATGCAATTGCAAGGTATCTTTCCAAGAATGAAATTCCAGGACCAATGGGTTCAAGACATCCATCTATTGCTCCCTTTGAAGCTTTTAAAACAAAAGATAGTCACATAATTATTGCTGCAGGAAATGATAAACTTTTTGCAAAACTTTGTGACGTATTAAAAATTCCTGAGATTTCAATTGATGAAAGATTTAATTCAAATTCATTACGATGTGAAAATATGGATATATTAAAAGAAATTTTTGAAAAACAATTAAATTTAAAAACTACAGATGAATGGGTCAAAGAAATGGAGGAATTAAAAATCCCATGTGGACCAATTTTTAATATTAAACAAGCAGTAGAAAACCCTCAAGTTCAAGAAAGAAATATGATTGTAAAATCATACCATAAAATTATTGGTGAATTTAAATCTGCTGGAAATCCAATCAAAATGTCTACCTATAAAGATGAAAATACAAGAGGTGATATCCCTGATTTAGATGAGCACAGGGAAAAAATAATAAAGGAATTTAGTTAATTTATTCTTGGTTTTCTGTTTCATCAGGTACAGACTCTTCTTGATCTTTCATTTCATCTAAAGAAATATCAACTTCTTCATCTTGGGCTTCTTCTAGAGGATCAGAAGCAGGTTGTTCAGTTGTATTTTGTAGTTCAGACAGATCATCTTTTGAAACTTGAATTTTCTCTGGAATTTTTCTAGCCCTTTTAGATGGAAGAATTGGCACTCCACTTTTTGAAATTTCTCCTTTATAAAGATTTTCAAAATCATCGCCTATATCATCTTCATCCTCTGAAGTGTCATCTATTTGCTCTACATGTTTTCTTAATTTGTAAACTGCTGCCTCTGTTAAATCTGGAACTTTAATTGTTTCTTCGGCAATTTCTCTTAATGCTATAACAGTATTTTTATCATTATCTCTTTCTAATGTTGGTTCTAATCCAGAATTAAGTTGTGTTGCTCTTTCTTTTGCAACCAGTACCAATTCGTAAGGACTATCAACTTTATCAATACAATCTTCTACTGTTACTCTTGCCATGGACGGTGTGATACACCTCGAATATAAAAAAATCAAGCAGTATTAGATGTAAATTGGATTTAATTTTTTTCTAATGATGAAAAGTAAGGCTATAGAGCATGCAATTGCTATTGCAGCAATTAAAGCAATTTTTTCAATTGAAAATCCAGCATCAATAAAAAAACCAAATAATGCTGTGCCAAAAGCGGTAGCAAACACCATCAAGGCAGTAGTTAATGCTTTTATTGATCCAATATATCTTACACCGTAAATTTCTGCCCATGTTGATGATCCTAATAAATTTGCAAGACCATTAGATATTCCTACTAATCCAAGAAATAAAAAAGCAGACTGTGGGGCATCAAAATATATGATAACTAAAGTTCCTAATAGTAATGGAATATTCATATATATTAGTAATTTTCTACTTGTAAACTTGTCAATTAAATAACCAGCAATAATTAAAGTAATTACAGAAAAAATTGAGTAAGACATAAAAGATTGTGCAATTGTGTACTCACCCCACCCTTTGGAGTTTGCAACAAATGACTGATAGACAAATACTCCTGTCGCTATCCATGGCATTGCCAACATATTTAATGATACAATGTAAAACCTATAATCACCAAGAACTTCAATTCTTTTCCAGTTTTTAATATTTTCCTCTTTAAAATTTTCATTTTGATTACTTTCCCTGGTGTCTAATTTCACATCTTTAACTAAAATATAAGATGCTAATGGTAAACAAATTAATACTAATAAAGAAAAAGCTACCCATAGATCTTGCCAAACGAACAGGGTTAAAAGATAAACTATTAGTACTGGCATTATAAATTCTGCAGAAGATAAACCAAACCATATAATGCTTAACGCTTTACCTCTAGATTTTATAAAGTATCTTGAAATGGTAGTTGAGGCTGTGTGAGACATTAATCCTTGGCCAGAAAATCTCATTAAAAAAATAGCAACAAATAAAAAAGCTACAGATGATATTTTGGAAAAGAAAAAAGAGGAAAAGGATAAAAGTATTGTAACAAAGATAGCAAATTTTATCACATTTACATCATCAATTTTTTTACCAATCCAAATAAGAAGCAAGCTACTAAATAGAGTTGCAGATGCATAAATCGTGCCAAATTGTCCATGTGTTATAGAAAGTGTTTCTCTTATACTTGAATTAAATAAACCTATAAAAAAACTCTGTCCAAAACACGAAAAAAATGTAAATATAAAACCAAATATAATTACTTTTAAACTTAAACTTTTAAACATATAAATAATTTATGACTTGTAATGTTGCTTTCATAGGTCTCGGGGTAATGGGTTATCCGATGGCTGGATATATATCAAAAGCTGGGCATAATGTAACTGTTTTTAATAGAACAACTGCCAAAGCTGAAAAATGGATTTCTGAATATAAAGGTAAAATGGCTTCAACACCAAAAGAAGCTGCGGAAGGTGCTGATTTTATTTTTACTTGTGTAGGTAATGACGAAGATTTGAAACAAGTAACTTTGGGTGAAAATGGTTTATATCATAGTGCTAAAGAAGGTTCGATCTATGTAGATAATTCAACAGTATCAGCAGAAGTATCCAGAGAACTTTATAAAAATGCCAAAGAAAAAGGATTTGCATTTTTAGATGCCCCAATTTCTGGGGGGCAATCTGGAGCAGAAGGTGGAATATTGACTGTCATGATAGGGGGTGATGAGGAAGCATTCAAAAAAGCAGAACCAGTAATTGATTGCTATAGTAAAAAAGTAAAATTAATTGGTCCATCAGGAAGTGGTCAACTAACCAAAATGATGAACCAAATGTGTATTGCAGGAGTTGTTCAAGGTTTATCAGAAGCTATCAATTTTGGAATAAATGCTGGTTTAGATATTGATAAAGTAATGGAGACAATTTCTAAAGGTGCTGCTCAATCTTGGCAGATGGAAAACAGATATAAAACTATGGTTGAAGATAAATTTGACTATGGTTTTGCTGTAGATTGGATGAGAAAAGATCTAAAAATTGTAATTGAGGAAGCAAAGAGAAATGGTTCACCAGTTCCAATTACTGAAATAGTTGATGAATATTATGCAGATGTTCAAAAAATGGGTGGTAACCGTTGGGATAGCTCTAGTCTGATTGCTAGACTTAAAAAAAAGAAATAATCCTATGTCAAATACTGTCCCATACTATGAGGACTTTTCTGAAATAAAGAAAAAAATTTGGTCAATGCTTGATGATGCAGTCACCAATAGATCATCACCTTTTCGAATTCCAGTTTTTGTTTGTGGAGATCAATCAGACTTTGATGGAAGGATTGTAGTTCTTAGAAAATCAGATCAATCAAATAATTTAATTCAATTTCATAGTGATATTAGATCTGATAAAATTCCAAAGTTAAAAAAAAACAGCAGTGCAGCACTTATATTTTATGATAAAGAGGAAAAGATTCAACTTAGGGTTAAAGTTAAATGTGTTGTCAATCATAATAATGAAATAACTGAGGAATCATGGTCAAAAACTGCTCACGTGAGTCGAAAATGTTATTTAGTAAACAATGGACCAGGAACAGAAACGGATAAACCAAGCTCAGGTTTAAGTGAAGATATTGAAAAGTCAGGATTTACAATGGAACAAAGTGAAGAAGGTTATAAAAACTTTACGGTAATACAATGTAAAATTGAAAGTATTGAATGGCTTTATCTTGCAGCAAAAGGTCATAGAAGAGCAAGATTTGATATTATAAATGAAAATCAAAACTGGCTCATTCCGTAAAAAATGTTAACTGGATTTATTATTGCTGTAGCATTTGTATTAGGTGGCTTAGCGGTAATGAGATTTGGCATTTTCCAAATCAGAAAATTTAAGAAGGGTGAAATTAGAGTTACTAAAAAAGTTAGTGAACAAATAGCTTTTTTAATATTTTTTGTAATTATTTTAGGATTAATTATTTATTCTGTTAATGATTTGCTTTTTAGATAAATTAGTTTTCTTGATAAATGTCTAGCTCATCCTCCCAAGATGCAGTAACATCTCTTCTAGCATAAAAACATTGATATCCAATACCTTCTTCAGGTTCAAATTTTATATAATCATGTTTAGTAACTTTCCATTTATCTTTTGAAAGGCAGGTTAATTCAAATGGGTCAAAAGGAGTATTTGAAGTAGGAGTAAAATAAACACTATCTTGCATATCTGGACAACTTTCAATGTCATGACCCCAATAATCATCATTCTTTGGATCTAAAGTATGATTTGTTCCATCGCCTGATCTGCTCATCATGTCTTTTGTTTTTTTAGTATTATGTCCTTCAATATAATTTGATGAACATGTATAAATTCCTCCCATAGCATGTAAAACTTCATGTAAAATAAAATATCCAACTTCTTTATTATTAAGTGGCCATTTTTTTTGATGTTTAGAAAATACATTGAATATTGGAAACCCACCAGAAAATGGCCAATCTTTATAACTAAAGTCTCCAAAGTTAAAATAAATTTTTTTAGGATTATTCATACCATTGTTAATTATCGATCTTCCAAATATATTTCCACAACTTCCCCATTTAGATTTTTTCATATCTTTTTTGGTTCTGTTAACTCTAAGAAATGTAATATCCAGCTTTCCGTCTTCACGTCTATCCCATTTTAATTTTTGACCTTCACCATCATTGAAATTTGATTTTTTATTTGCTTTAGCAGTTTTCTTCAAAATCCAATTATCGGCAATTTCTACCCATTTTTCTACATCTCCATTTATATCCCCTTCTTTATCTTTAGAATCCATTAATAACGTGTAAACAATATGAACTTGAAAATCATCATTAACATCTGGTTGATCCTCAAAAAATCTACCCAGTTTTTTATCGCTATCTAAAATTATAGGAGTTGTGTCGCTATCATAGCATTTATCAGCATATGCATTTGAAATTATTAAAATTAATGAGAAAAAAATTATTAATATTTTTTTCATCTCTAAAAATTATTGAAATCTTTATATCTATTATATGTACACCAAGTTCTTTTCTTTTTAATTTTTTTTAGTTTTTTATGAGAATATCTATCTCTCCATTCATAATTACTATCAGGAGAAATACCTCGACCAACCTCTGCAGCCATTGCACATTTCAAGTATACAGGATTAAATGGTGTACTAGAAGTCGGTTCTAAAAAAACAGAATCTTTAAAATCAGGACAAGTAGGATCTTTATGATTATACAATGATGAGCCCAAATTATACTTGTCTCCCCCGTCAGGCCCTCCAATTATTGTCCCAAACTTGTGTGATTTTTTAGCTCCTTTTGTGCATGGCCAAGCAAATCCATTTACATGCATTAATTCATGTAAGGTAATTAGAATTCTTTTATTTTTACTTGGGTTATATTTACTTTTTAAAAAAATATATCCATGATGCACGCTCCCTTGTCCACCATCTCTATGTCCTACATCAACCCAAGCAAAATACAATTTATTAGGATTATTAAAACCTAATTTTGTTAAATATGCATCAGGGTATTCCATATTATAGTTTCCTTTGTATTGTTTATCTAATCTAACAAAAGAAATAT
>CABYJT010000001.1 GCA_902519455.1 uncultured Pelagibacteraceae bacterium | reverse complement strand
AAAAAGACGAAATTATACCTGCAATAGAAGAGGCAAAAAAACTAGGTATTAATGCTGATGGACCTTTACCATGTGACACTTCTTTTATTACTGCTTATAAAAATGGAAATCATGATTGTATTGTTGGTATGTATCATGATGCTTTACAATCAGGTTTAAAAGCATTTGGATTTGATCGAGGAGTAACTGTACAAGGGGGTTTGCCAGTCCCTATAACCACTCCTGCACATGGAACAGCATTTGATATTGCAGGTAAAAATAAAGCAAATTTAGAACCTACTTTGAATTCATTTAAAATTGCATTAACAATGGCAGAAAATAAAAACAATTAAATGTCAAAAATAAAAAGTATTCGCACCAAGGTATATCAATGGAACGGTAAAACAGTTCCTCCACAAAATAATTTTTGTACTAATGCATCAGATCTTTTGTTTGAAAAATCAGATGCAATGGGATCATTTAGATTTCATGAATGGTTAATATGTGAAATTGAAACTGATGATGGAATTATTGGAATTGGAAATGCAGCGCTTGCACCTCAATTAGTAAAAAAAACTATAGATACTTATTTAACACCGTTAGTAGTAGGTGAAGATCCTTTTGATTATTCTTATATTTGGGAAAAAATGTATAGAAGAACACATGCATGGGGAAGAAGAGGATTGGGGATGGTAGCTATTTCTGCAATTGATATTGCGCTCTGGGACATAATGGGAAAAGTTACAAATAAACCTGTCTTTAAACTATTAGGTGGACGAACTAAAGAAAAGATACCTGTTTACGCATCTAAACTTTACAGCCAACCAATCAAGGACTTGCAAAAAGAAGCTGAAAGCTATGTTAAGCAAGGTTTTAAAATGTTTAAAATGAGATTTGGGTGGGGGCCAAAAGATGGACCAGATGGTATGAAAAAAAATATTGAGCTAGCTGAAGCAGTTAGAGAAGTTATTGGATATGATACTGACTTAATGATGGAATGTTATATGGGCTGGAACCTGGATTATGCAAAGAGAATGATCCCTAAATTGGTAAAATTTAACCCTAGATGGTTGGAGGAACCAGTTATAGCAGACGATATTCATGGTTATGCTGAATTAAATAATATGAATGCAATTCCAATTTCTGGAGGAGAACATGAGTTCAACTTATTTGGATTTAAACAATTGTTAGACATTAAAGCAGTTAGTTATATTCAATATGATAATAACAGAGTTGGTGGATTTACAATTGCAAATAAAATAAATGCATTGGCAGAAGCTTATCAAGTACCAGTTATTCCTCATGCTGGTCAAATGCATAATTATCATTTAACAATGTCAAATTTTAATTGTCCAATTTCAGAGTTTTTTCCAGTCCATGATGTAGAAATAGGTAATGAATTATTCTATTACATTTTTGAAGGGGACCCTGCTCCTAAAAATGGATATATAGATTTAGATGATAATAAACCAGGTCTTGGTTTAACAATCACTGACAAATATAAGTCTGATTTTAAAATTATAGAATAACTAATAGTCTTCTACTTCTTTAAGTTTGGGCATTGCATTGGCTGCTCCAGCTCTTGTTGTTGAAATACCAGCAACCTTATTTGCAAATTCTATAGCATCTTTGTTGTTTTGATTTTTGGATAAAGCATAAGCAAAAGCTCCATTAAATGCATCCCCTGCTCCTGTTGTATCGATAACTTTATCTTTCAAATTAAAGGCATCTAGAAAATAGCTTTCAGATGAGTTTGCAAAATAAACTCCTTTTGAGCCTAGAGTTATAACAATATTTTTAACTCCTTTATTTAGAAAATTTTTCGCAGCTTCTTCAATTTCTTTTTTACTTTCAACATTTTTTTTTAGATAAAAACTTGCTTCTGTTTCATTAGGTGTAAAATAGTCCATACATTTAAAATCACCTTCATTAATGTTTGATGCAGGTGCTGGGTTAAAAATAGTTACTAAACCTGTTTCTTTAGCTTTTTGAAGTGCATAACTAGTTACCTCATATGGTGTCTCTAACTGAGTTAAAAATATTTCTGAATTTTCTATAAAATTTATATTTTTATCAATGTCTTTATTAGTTAAAGAACCGGCTGCACCTGGTACAATGTTTATTGCGTTGTCTCCAGTTTTTTCGTTTATCATTATACCTGCCACACCTGTTAATTGACTTTCATCTTGAATAATTGAGTCAGTGTTTATCCCTACTTCCTTGTAGAGGTTTAGGGCCATATTTGCATTTTGGTCATTCCCGACCTTTGTTATAAAATTTACTTTACCTCCAAGTCTAGCTGCGGCTATTGCTTGGTTTGATCCTTTTCCACCAGGACCAACAATATGTTTATTACCTAAAATAGTTTGTCCTTTTTCAGGAATAGCATCAGCAATAAAACAAAGGTCAGCTACAAAAACACCAAAAACACAAATGGATTTCATTTATTAGGTCCAGACTTTCCCATCTGGTAAAATAACACCCTTAGTAATTACAAAACATCCAAATGGTCTAGCATCTGTAGTAGTTACTATACAATAAGCTTTCTTTGCTTCCTCATAAAAATCTTGTCTTGAAATTGATCCAACTTTCCAATGTTCTCCTGAGACTGATTTTACTGCTTCAATAAATTCTTTATGTGTCTCAGTTAATTCGTCTGGTTTGTTATCGACCTCCATTCTAAGAGCTGGAGACCCGCCTTTAGATACAACAAAACTATCTAAAGGAAATACCGATAGTATGGCTATCGCTGCGTCTTTAATATTAACACCATCTAATCTAATTACTTTATTATTTGTAGAGTTTGAGGGAAAATTAGCATCTGCTAAAATTAATTTTTCTCCATGACCCATTGATCTTAAATGAAACAGTAATTCTGGGCTTAATATGGGATTAATATTAATTAACATTTAAAGATTATAATACATAAAAAAAAAGGGTGGAATAAAATTCCACCCTTTAAATTGTTCTTTAAAACTAAAGATTATTTAAAATCGTTAGCGTTTGCAGTTGTTACTAATTGTGTTCCAGTATCTATGTTTATATCGATGCTTCCACCATTAGCTAACTCAAGAGCATATTTAACACCATAAGCGCCCATGTTGTATGAGAACTGAGCAATCGTTGCAGTCATTTCACCTTTTAAAATACTCGTAGCTGCATCAGGAGTTGCATCAAAACCAACAACAATTACATCATTCATGTCAGCATCTTTTAAAGCTTGCATAGCACCTAATCCCATATTGTCATTAGAAGCAAATATTGCTTTGATGTTTGGATTTTTTAGAATGATTGACTCTGTTACAGATCTTCCTTTTGCTGTATCCCACTCTGCAGTTTGTGTAGCAACAAGATTTAAACCACAATTTTTAAATCCTTTAATTGCACCATCTCTTCTTAATAATGCAGTTGATTGAGATTCAATTCCTGTAAGAATTGCAACATCTGAACCTTTTGGAGTTTTATCACATATAAATTTAGCAGCTAATTCTGCACCATTCATGTTATTTGTTCCGATAAAAGTTACGCCTTCGTTAATTCCTTTAGTGTCAACAAACACAACTGGAACTCCACTTTTGATCGCATCATCTACGATTGGAGCAAAAGCATTTGGATCTCCTGGAGCAAGTGCTAAAGCATCAACACCTTTTGCAAGTTGGTCTTCTACTTGGTTAATTTGTGCCTGAACATCACCTTCTTGTGGTGGTGCAATTAAAATTAATTTAACACCTAGTTTTTTTGCCTCTTCTTCAGCACCTTTAGTTACAGAAGCCCAAAATGGGTTTCCTGAACCAGGACCTTTGATGCTAAATAGGATTTTTTTACCGTGACCATCAGCAAAAGATACTGACGCCATAGTTGTTAATAAAAAAATTGTTGAAAAAAATACAACAACTTTTCTCATTAGTTCTCTCATAAATTTCCCCTTTAATAATTATTAAAGATTAATTTAATTAAATTTTTAATAAAAATTCAACTGTTTATAAAAGACACTATTTTTTAGCTCAACTAATACGTGTATTATTTCCTTGTTCCAAGATCTCTTCTTAGCACGTCGATATATACAGCTAATACTATTATAGAACCAATTAAGACTTGTTGCCAAAACGAGCTCACATCCATAAGGTTTAGGCCATTTCTTAAAATACCCATAATCATTACGCCAGCAAACACTCCAAGCACTGTACCCCTTCCACCGAAAAAACTTGCTCCACCAATTATGCAGGCTGCAATAGCATCTAATTCTGATTGTAATCCAGCATTCGGATAACCAGAGTCTGTTCTTCCTGCTAAAATTAATGCTCCAATACCTGATAAAAATCCGCATAAAGAGTAAACAATTACTAATATTTTATTTACATTTACACCTGATGCCCTCGCTGCACTCGGGTTACCTCCAATAGCATAAATCCATTTACCAGTTCTAGTATGATTCATGAAAACCCAAAAAATTATATATACAATTGCAATAAGAACTAAACTCACTGGAAGGTACTGAGATTTTTCGAGACCTAACCAAGTTAAATCTATCCTTCCGTGTCCAAGATATCTTACTTCATCTGTAAATCCACTTATTGGTGTTCCACCTGAAATTAAATTTCCAGTACCTCTAAATATATATAATGTACCTAGTGTCATTATGAAAGGATGGGGCATCCGTAAAATAGTAATTCCAAGACCATTTATGAGTCCACATATTAATCCTGCTATAAGTGGTGTCATAGCAACAACAAACCATGGGGCTCCTGCTTTTGCTACAATTGCCAATATCATTAATGACAACATCATTATAGAACCAACTGAAAGGTCAATACCTGCAGTTACAATTACCATGAAAACTCCTAGAGCAAGCATAGATTGCCAAGATATTTGTTTAAATACGTTAGTTACATTTCTCCACGACAAAAAAACATCTGGCTGCAAGAAGTGCATTACCACTATCATTATAAGTAATAATAATAAAATTCCATATCTATCAAAGTAAGGAATTAATTTTAAATATAGTGAGTCTTTTTCTTGATCTTTATTATCCATAATTATTTTTTTCCCATTATCCAACCAATTACTTCGTCTCTAGAAGTTTTTGATAATTCAGATTCAGCAAAATTAGTTCCTTGAAATAAAGCCATCACACGATCACAGACAGCAAATATATCATCCATTCTATGGCTGATTACAATTACACCTACTCCAGTTTTTTTTAAGCTATTAATTAAATCTAAAACTTTTCCAACTTCCTTAATAGCAAGAGCAGCTGTGGGCTCATCCATAATAACTACTTTTGCATTGAACGCAGTAGATCTTGCTATAGCCACTGCTTGTCTTTGACCACCCGAAAGTTCCTCGACTTTTTGATCTGCACTTTTTACATTAATTTTTAACTTACCTAAATGAGCATCAGTAAGTTCTTTTATTTTTTTAAAATCTAGCAGCTTAATAAAACCAAGATTTTTAGTAGGCTCACGTCCCAAAAAAATATTTTCACCAATAGGAAGATTTCCTGCTAAAGCCAAATCCTGGTAGACCATTTCTAAGCCTAACTCTTGTGAGTCCTTAGGGCTTTCTAATATCTCTTTTTTACCATCAAAATATAGTGAGCCAGAACTTGGTTTATAAAGTCCAGATAAAACCTTCATTAATGTCGTTTTTCCAGCCCCATTATCACCCACAACACCAAGGCACTCTCCTGCATGTATCTTTAAATTTACATTTTCAAGAGCCGTTATGGTTCCAAAGTACTTTGTTACACTTTTTGCTTCGAGAAGTAGTTGATTAATTGATGACATAAATCATGAAAATATAAAAAAATCAGTTAATTGCAACAGGTTTTGAGGCTAACAGATTTACTGTTTTGCTTCGAGCCCTTTTGCAGAATTTTGGTGCCTTTTTTTTTAAAATTAAGCTCATATCTTTTAGAACAATTTCACCCATTTCAAAAAAAGCCTGTTCTAAAGCTCCTGCCCTATGAGCTGAAAACAATACATTTTTCAGTTTTCTAATTGGATCATTTTTATTAACCGGCTCTTCAGGAAATACATCCGTAGCGACATAGATATCTCCTTTTTTAATTCTTTTTTTAAGATCCTCAAAATTAACAATTGCTGCTCTACTCATTAAAACAAAAACTGATTTCGACCTCATTCTATTTAATAATTTTTTGTCTATTAAATTTTTATTTTTAGTTGTGATTGTTGCTAGCACATAAATAATCTCACAATCGCTAAACATTTTACTTAGATTAATTGGTTTAAAACCAGCTTTTTTAATAATTTGGTTAGGTACCCAGGGATCATATACATTTATATTTTTTGTAAAGGGTAGCAAAAGAGGATAAAGCGCCTTTGCTAAATCTCCAAACCCCAATAATCCAATTTTTTTATTTGTTAAAAGAGAAGCACTTAAATTACTTTCTAAACCATATTTTTCTTTTCCTCTTACAAAATCGAAATGAGCATTATGAATATTTCTTAATATGGATAAAGTCATACCTAAAGCTATTTCGGCAACTGGCTTTGAAAATACAGGTGATGTAGCTATGACATCAATTTTTTTTTTAAAACAATATTCATAGTCAATATTATCCATAAAATTACTTTCAACATTTATAATACATTTCAATTGTGTGGCTTTCGATAGAAGATTTTTGTCAAGATCTGGTTGGCCCATTATAAAAGTGGCTTTATGAATATTTTTTTCGTAAAAATCTTTTTTATTAAACTTAGGAGCTGTTATTAACTTATATTTTGATTTTAATTCTTTAAGTTTTTTTTTTGAAAAAATTAAATCTAATGTTCTTGGAAATGGATCTGAAATTACGATATGTTTTTTCATTTTATATTTACTTTAGTAATTTCTTAATATCTAATTTTGAAAACTTTTTTGGTTTTGCGCAAAAGGTATTAATGTATTGAATTTTGCCAGACCTGGCCGCTTTCATAATAGAAGTTATAATGTCTAATACGTGAAGAGAAATTTCACCACTACATAAATGTTTTCTTTTATTTTCAATTGAATATGCCATCTCTGACAACCCGACACCTCGATAGTTTGCATTAGTTGGTGTTTCATTAGCTCTTGAACTTTGTGTTCTTATATTAATCCTCCCTAATGGCATTTTTGAAGTCTTAAACTCTCTCCAGTTATCGCCTAATTTATTGCAAGTTAATACTGATCCACCGAACATATTTGGATCTGGAACTATCATTGACCCTTTTTCTCCATATAATTCAATATGATTTCTTTGATGAGCTATAACATCAAATGATAATGTTAATCTTATAACGGAGTTACTTTTAAAAGTAATTGTAGATAAATAAGTAGTTGGACATTCTACCTTAAATTTTTTGCCTTTTTTTGGTCCTATCCCAATAGTTCTATATTTTTGCCCTTGAATGATGGTGCCTGTAACTTTTTTTGCAGGTCCTAAAAGATTTACTAAAGCAGTAATATAATATGGTCCCATATCGATAACAGGACCTCCCTCTTTTTTTGTAAACCAAGGTTCAGGATTAGGATGGTAGGATTGAATACCAGGAAATGCAAAAACTGCATTTCCTAATTTTACATTTCCTATAATATTTTTTTCAACTAATTCCTTAGATTTTTGAATTCCACCTCCTAAAAAAGTATCAGGAGCGTTTCCTAAATATAATTTTTTCTTTTTTGAAATTTTTAACAATTTTTTTCCATCATTTAAATTTATTGCTAATGGTTTTTCTGAATAAACATGTTTTCCATTTATTAAAGCTTTTTTAGATATTTGATAATGTGCTTTTGGAATTGTAAGGTTTAAAATAATTTCTATTTCCTTATCTTTGAGAATCTCATTAACAGTTACAGATTTTATTCCAAAATTTAAAGCACAACGCTTAGATGCTTTCAAATTAATATCAGCACATTTAATAATTTTTATATTATTAAAATACTTTTCTGCTCTAAAATATGTTTCAGCAATATGTCCACAGCCTATTAAGCCAATTTTAAAAACTTTATTCATATAAAGTTTTTAAACACCTTGTCTCTGTTTTGATTTTCCTTCTTTGTGAAGTTTTAATGCTTCCTCGTTCTCTTTTGTTGTTGGTATCTCAAGTGTAGGGCTTTCCCAATAAGCTGATCCTTCAAGCCATTCGTAACTATGTGTTTTAATTGATATAACATAAGTCACATCTGATTGTTTTGCTCTTTTAAAAGCTTCTTCTAATTCTGAAATACTAGAAACATGTTCTGATTTTGCTCCCATACTTGCTGCATGTTGAGCGAAATTTACTTCTATGGAGTTTTGAATATTTGAAGAGTTAAACAAACAATTAAATTCTTTTCCACCCTTGAACAATTGAAGTCTATTTATAACAGCATGACCTCCATTATCACACACAATGATTATTAATTTATTATTAGTAATTACTGAAGAATATATATCTGAATTGTTAAGTAGGTATGATCCATCGCCAACAAAAGCAATTACGTCTTTATCAGGATTGGCCATTTTTATACCAAGAGCACCAGAAATTTCATAACTCATGCAACTAAATCCCCACTCCGTTTCATGAGTATTTAACTCTTTTGGACGCCACACTTGAACAACTTCTCCGACTAAACCTCCGGCTGCTGTAACAGCTATATCAGTTGGATCTGAATTTCTATAAATTGCTCCAACAGCATGAGCATAACTTGGTAATTCTTGATTTGTTGGACCACTCTCTTTGTCCACATATTCATTCCAAGATTTTAACTCATCTTGTGACTTTTTATACCAGTTATCAGATGATTTCCAATCTCCAATAGCATTAGATAATTCTGTTAAGGTTACTTTTGCATCACCTATAACTGCTTCTGCCAAATGTTTGTTGGCATCATGCCTTGCTATATTAATTGAAACTAATTTAAATTCAGGATTTTCAAAATTAGCCCACGAGCCGGTTGTAAAATCTGCAAGCTTAGTTCCTATGCAAATTGCTAAATCAGTTTCTTTTGCCAAGTTATTTGCTGCCTTACCACCAAGGCCACCTATTGGTCCTACAAAATGAGAATGATCTTTTTTCATTGTTGAGTATCCCATAACTGTTTGGGTTACTGGTATATTATGTTTAATTGCAAAATTACCTAACTCATCCATGGCATCAGAATAAAATACTCCACCTCCAGAAATTATAATAGGTTTTTTCGAATTTTTAATTTTTTCTACTGCTTGTTTAATTTGAAAATCGTCTGGTCTAGGTCTTCTAATATTATGAATTCTTTCTTTAAAAAATTCCTCAGGATAATCAAAAGTTTCACCTTGTACATCTTGGCACAAAGATAAACATGCAGGTCCACACTCTGCTGGATCTAACATGGTTTGAATTGCTTGAGGGAGTGACTGTAATATTTGCTCTGGTCTTGTAATTCTATCAAAATATTTTGTAACTGGTTTAAATGAGTCGTTAGCTGTCATTCCTGGATTTGAAAAGTGTTCAACCTGTTGCAAAACTGGATCTGGCATTCTATTTGCGTAAGTGTCTCCTGGTAAAAATAAAATTGGCAATCTATTACTCATTGCTACAGCTGATGCTGTAACTAGATTTGTAGATCCTGGTCCAACCGAACTTGTTGCAATAAAAATTTGCTTTCTTCTTTTAGCTCTTGCATAAGCAACACCTGTTAAAGCCATATTTTGTTCGTGATGGCCCCTGTATGTTGGAAGTTGATCTTTATTTTCCTCTAATGCTTGTCCTAGACAGGCGACATTTCCATGTCCAAAAATACCGAATACACCAGGAAACAAAGGCTTAACATGACCATCAATATAGACTTTCTGAGCTATTAAATGTTTAACCAATGCATGCGCGCAAGTAAGCTTTATTTTTCTCATTTTTCTAGTTATATTCTCCTCAAATATTCAACTAATAAACCACAAAATAAAAATTATGTATAGCAAATTTGGACAATTCATTGATGGCAAATGGCAAGCATCGCAAAATAATGAAACTTATGATGTTTTAAATCCTGCAACTGAAGAAGTTTTAGGTAAGGCATCTAAAGCAGGTGAAGAAGATGTAAACAAAGCACTTAAGTCTGCAGAAAAAGGTCTTGAGGTTTGGAGAAATACTCCACCTTGGCAAAGATCAAAAATTATAAGAAAAATTGCCGACCTAATGAGAGAGAGAACCGATGTATTAGCTAAGTGGTTAACATTAGAGGTTGGAAAGCCACTATCAGAAGCAAAAGGAGAAGTTGGAGGAGCTGCAGATATTTTTGAATGGAACTCTGAAGAAACAAAAAGAATTTATGGTCAAATAGTTGAAAGTAGATTTGAACATACGAGGATGTATGTTAAATATGAACCTGTTGGGGTTGTTGCTGGATTAATACCATGGAACTTTCCAATAGTTTTATCCTCAAGAAAAATTTCTACTGCTTTAGCTGCAGGATGTTCGGTAATTTGTAAGCCTGATGTGATTACTCCAGGTAGTGTAATGGAGCTTATGAATATTATAAATGATGCAGGCGTTCCTCCAGGAGTAGTAAATTTATTATCTGGTGATCCAGCTAAAATCTCATCTCAATTAATATCATCTGACATAGTGAAAAAAGTTTCTATAACTGGTTCAACAAGAGTTGGAAAACTAATTTTAAAACAAGCTGCTGAAAAAGTGCAAAGAGTTACAATGGAGTTAAGTGGTCATTCACCTTTTATTGTTTTTGACGATGTAGATATAAACAAAGTAACTGATATGGCAATCACTGCTAAATTTAGAAATAATGGTCAAGTTTGTATATCGCCTGCGAGATTTTATATTCATGAAAGTAAAAAAGATGAATTTGCTAAAACTTTAGTTGAAAAAGTCACTAAGCTTAAAGTTGGTAACGGAATGGATGAAGATACAATTCTAGGACCTTTAACAACAGAAAAAAGATTAAATGAAATAGAGGCGTTAGTAGAAAAAACTAAAAATGAGGGCGCAACAGTTTTATGTGGTGGAAAAAGACCGGCTGGTTTTAATAAAGGGTATTTTTACGAACCAACAATTTTTGATAATGTTAAAGATAATTTTACAATTGCTAAAGAAGAGCCATTTGGACCTTTAGTTCCATTGCTTACTTTTAAAGACACAGATGAAGTTGTGAAAAGAGCAAATGATAATGACCTTGGTTTAGCAAGCTATATCTACACAAATTCCTTAGAAAAAGCGCACAAAGTCTCAGAAAAAATGGAAACTGGAACATGTGCAGTAAACCATCCGACAATTGCTTTTGCTGAAGTACCTTTTGGAGGAATAAAACAAACAGGCTATGGAAGAGAAGGTGGTTCTATGGCTATCAAAGATTATTTGAACGTTAAGTACACTCACTTCGGTCTCAATTATTAATGAGAAAAAATAAAGTCAAACAAATGATGGCTGATGGTAAGCCTGTTGTAAATGGTTGGTTACAAATACCAAGCACTGTATCAGCCGAAGTTATGGCGCATCAAGGTTGGGACTCTCTAACTGTAGATATGCAACATGGACTTGTTGATTACACAAATGCACTTCCAATGCTTCAAACAATTTCATCAACTGATGTAACTCCTCTTGCTAGAGTAAATTGGAATGAACCAGGCCAAATAATGAAAATTTTAGACGCTGGTTGTTATGGAATTATATGTCCTATGGTAAGTAATAAAGAAGAAGCAGAGAGATTTGTACAAGCCTGCATGTACCCTCCAAGAGGATATAGAAGTTTTGGTCCTGTTAGAGGATTAATTTATGGAGGCGCTGATTATGCCGACCATGCAAATGATGAAATTTTAAAATTAGCTATGATTGAAACAAAAGAGTCATTAGATAAATTAGATGAGATTATGTCTACAGATGGTGTAGATGGAATATATATTGGCCCAGCTGACTTAAGTTTAGCAATAGGAGAAAAGCCTGGGTTTGACAGAGCAGAAGATACAAAAGCTTATTCAGAAATATTAAGAATATTAGAGCATGCCAAAAAAAATAATATTTTTGCAGGAATTCATAATGGAACACCAGAGTATGCACAAAAAATGATCGATAAAGGATTTAACTTTGTAACTATTGGAGCAGATCAAAGGGCAATGAGTGCTGGTGCTAAGGCAATTGTAGAAAAAATGAAAGGCTCAATAAGCAAAAAAGAGTCTGAAACTTACTAAATTAATTTTTCGCAGCTAATTCTTTGTAAATATTATTTACTCTGTGAACTTCTTGTGCAGTATTAAAATATCCTTCGTATTCTATCTCGTCTGGTGTCACATCAAAATGATAATGTCCTGCATCATTTTTATGTTCGTATGAATGAAAATGTGTATGCTCTCCAGATTCTCTAAGATTTAATTCTCCACCCATTGGATCTCCTGTCCATAAAACGGTATAACATTGTAATTTTGGTCCTACTGGCTCATAAAATTGAAGAAAATCTTTTGTACATTTCATTAATTTTGGATCGTAGTATTCATATTTTATATCCTTATAATCTGGTTGAACATGTGATCTTATTTTTCCATTTAAAACTCTAAATACACCAGCTAAAGCGATATGATCGTTGTTAAATATTTTTAAATTTTCTGAAAGTGCTGCTCTGATTGCTTGAGGCAACGAGCCTTGTTTTCCAATTCTTTTCTTTATCTTTAAATAAATAACTTTACCCTTAACACCATCTGAATAATAAACATTGCCAAGTCCACCGTGTTTACTGTCATTATAGTCCTCTACAATACATTTTTTATCTGTACCTACCCTTGCTATTAAAGATCTATACTCCTTTGTTGTTAAGTTTTCGTTTATAACCAGTTCACCGCAGTGACCATCAAGACAAGACATTGCTCCAGATCCTGCGCCAAGTGCGTATGATTTCTCTGACCCAATCAATCTAGATATTTCTGCATAATCGAATTCAGCACCAATATATTTAGGATCGTGCATATACGGTTCTCCTCCAACATCAATTATTCTTTGGTTGCCACTCATTCCTTCTGATGGACAATTCCAATCTCTTAAGTTTGGACAATCAACTATCTTTGCTGTGACACTTTCAAAATTTTTTGACAATCCAACTTGCAACGCACTTGTTATTTCTTCTAACTCGAATTTCTTAAAAATTCCTTTTTCTATTTTTAATTCCATATATAAATTAGTTACATAATATATTGCATAATTTCTATACATTAATATATTTGTTTCTTAAAAATGAATAATAAAGATTTAAAAGTTGCAGTTCTTGGAGCGGGAGCAATGGGATGTCTATTTGGAGGTCTACTATCTGAAAAAGGTCTAAATGTAACGCTCATAGATGTTTGGAAAGAGCATGTTGATGAAATAAATAAAAATGGTCTAAAAATGGATGGCCATGGTGGTGATAGATTCATAAAAGTACTAGCAACATCAGATCCATCTACAATTGGAAAAGTTGATGCTGTGATAGTAATGTGTAAAGCAACAGCTTTAGAGCCTGCATTAAAAAGTATAAAAAACATTATTAACGATAAAACAGTTTTTATGTCTTTTCAAAATGGAATTGGACATGAGGCAATAATTAAAAGTATTGTTGGTGACGAAAAAGTAATCGGGGGAACAACAACTCAAGCTTCAAATATCTTAGGCCCTGGTCATATTATGAATCATGCAGCTCTACCCTCTTGGATTGGAGAATATGATGGTGGTATAACAGATAGAATAACTGAAATTGCAGACACATTTACTGCTCATAATTTAGAAATGATTGCAGCTGAAGATGTAAAAAAAAGAAAATGGATGAAACTTTTTGCATTAACCGCAATAGGCCCACTTTCTGCTATTTTTGATCTGCATCATACTGATCTTTACATAAATAATAATGCCAACGACGTCTCAAGAAGTTTAGGTAAAGAGATAATTTTAGAAACAAGAGATGTTGCTTTAGCGGATGGTGTTGATGTTTCAGAGGATGAGTGTTTATTCATGTTTAATAAGATTGTTGATTCAAAACAAACAAATAAATCATCAATGGCTTTTGATGTACTTTATAAAAGAAAAACTGAAATTGATTTCATAAGTGGAGCTGTATCTAAAATAGGAAAAAAACACGGAATAGCCACACCCTTGAATGACCTAATGTACAAAATGATTAAAGTAAAAGAAGGTATGTACAGCTAAATTCTGATAATTAGTAAACTATGATTAAATTAAAGAGTATTTTAGATAGGGATGGCTTCTTAAGAGTAAGAAATGTTCTTAACTTCAACAAAGATCTAAAACCAATTTTAAATGACATGGAATATGTAATGGACAATTTAGTTCATAAATTTGCTCCTGAGAACATGAAAGAAAAGGTTTTAAAATATAATTTTAGGAAAAAATACACTTACATTTCAAAACTAAATATTTATGATCTTGATCAATATTTTAACACCAGACTTCCAAGAGATCATGTGAAGAAAGATAGTGATTATTTTGCATCTCAATCTTTGTGGAATTTAATAAATCACAAAAAAATCTTGGATGTAGTTGAAAAATTATTAGGGCCAGAGATACTTTCAAATCCAGTTCAAAATACCAGAATTAAACAACCTGAAAATAAATTACCTAAACATTCTGTTCACGATGGTCTCTCAGGCAGAACACCCTGGCATCAGGATGCAGCAGTATTATCATCTTTGGGACAAAGATTAACAGATATGGTTACTGTTTGGATTCCATTTACTAAAACTACAAAAAAAAATGGATGTATGATTACAGTAAAAGAAATTAATAAATTGGGACTATTGAATCATATATCGGGGTATAGAGGCCAGGTCGAAATAAAAGATAGTAAACTACTTGATAATTACAAACCAGTTTTTCTAGAAGCTAATGTTGGCGATATTATTATTTTGCACAAACATTCTATTCATTGTTCATTGCCTAATAGATCTAATGATTTTAGAATTAGCGCTGATTTAAGATACAATAGAGCTGGAACCCCATCTGGTAGGAAACCTTTGCCCAATTTTTATGTAAGAAGTAAAAATAAAAAAAATATTACCATCCACAATTATAAGCAATGGATTGCTTTATGGGAAAAGGCAAAGAATAAATGTATTCCAAGAAAGTATGCATTTAAATATCCACTTCCAACATTTAAAAATAGTAAAAGAGATCTTGCTAGACTAGTATAATTTCTTTTTTAAATTATGAAAAAAATTCTCATTGTCCAACCTATTCATGAAAAAGGTATGGAATTATTAAAAAGTAATAGTAACTATAGTTACGAGGTTGTTGAAGATTTAAGTGTTGAAAATGTAAAACAAAAAATTGTTAATGCAGACGCAGTTTCTTTAAGAACTTCAATATTACCTGCTGAGGCAATTGAAAATGCAAAAAAACTTAAAATAATTTCGAGACATGGAGTTGGTTACGATAATATTGATTTAAATAGCTGTAAAAAAGGAAATATTGATGTAGCAATAACTGCAACAGCAAATGCTGTGGCAGTTGCAGAACATGTTCTTTTTATGCTTTTAAGTATCTCAAAAAGAAAAAATATGTATGACCATTCAGTCAAAAGTGGAAAATTTACTGAACGAAATAAATTACCAAAAACTATAGAGATTTGGGATAAAAACATTCTTATTGCTGGATTTGGAAGAATAGGAAAAGCGTTGATCAAAAGATGTTTAGGATTTGAAATGAACGTTTTTGTTTACGATCCATTTGTAGATAAAGAAACAATAAGTAAAATGGGTGGTAAAAAAGTTGAAGATTTGTCAGAGGCTATTAAAGATATGGATGCTGTCTCACTCCATATACCTTTAACTGATCAAACTAAAAATATTATAAATTACGAACTTCTAAAAACAATGAAAAAAAACTGCATCATCATAAATGCTGCAAGAGGTGGTATAATAAATGAAAAAGATTTAGATAGGGCTTTGAATGAAAATTTAATTTTTGGAGCAGGAATTGATGTATTTGAAGTAGAGCCTCCAGAGGCTGATAATCCTCTATTAAAAAATGATAAAGTTTTCCTAAGTCCTCATGCTGCAGCATTCACTGAGGAATGCATGACCAGAATGGCAAAAGAAACTATTCAAAATATTTTTGATTTTTTCGATGGTAAACTTGAAGATAGTAAAAAAGTAAAATTATAGATTATTAATCTCTAAATTTGATTTCTTTAAAGTTTCTTTAATATATTTATAACCCTTGATAGCATATTCAAGTGGATTAGCTTTTTTAGGATCTTGTTCAGCCTCGACAACAAGCCAACCCTGATAATTATTTTTTTTTAAAATATCAAACAAAGGTTTATAGTCGATACACCCATCACCAGGTACGGTAAAGGCACCTTCTAAAAAGGCATCCCTAAAACTCAAATCTTCAGAAAGAGCTTTTTTTAATACTTCCTCTCTAATATCTTTGCAGTGAATATGGATTACTCTTTCCTTAAACTTATTAATTAAATTAATTGAATTTCCCTGAGCAAATAACATATGACCAGTATCTAAAGTTAATTTTACACTATCATCTGTATTTTCTAGCAATCTAATAGTTTCTTCTTCTGTTTCAATAACTGTTCCCATATGATGGTGGTAAGCTAAAGGCATACCCTCATCTTCAAGATATTTTGCAAGTTCAGATATTTTTGCGCAATAATCTTTCCATTCTTGATCCGTCATCTTAGGTCTACTGGAAAGTTTTTTTCTTGGATCACCCTGTATTGAACCGAAAACTTCAGCAAAAACGATGCATGGAGCTTCACAATCTTTAAATAATTTAAGTTGGTCTTGAATTAAATTTTTTTCTTGTTCAACAGAATTTTTTCTAAGATTTCCACTATACCAACCAGAACATAATTTTAAGTTATACTTTTCTAATTTTGGTAATAACTCTTTTGATGTTTTTGGGAATTTACCACCTGACTCAATTCCAACAAATCCAGCCTGACTTGCCTCTGACAAACATTGTTCTAAAGGAGTATCTCCGCCTAGCTCAGGCATGTCATCATTACTCCAAGCAATTGGTGCTATACCTAATTTTACTGACATAAATTTTTTATTTGTTAAGATATATTTAATCATGAGATTAATTAAAGGAAAAAAAATTCAGCTTGGTGTAGTTGGAGGTGGTCCAAAATCTTGGATTGGTCATGTTCATAGAATTTCATCAAGATTTGATAATCAATATGAGATAGTTGCTGGTGTTTTTTCTAGAAATTCAAAACTATCTAAAAGCTTTGGTCAAAGCCTAGGTATTTTAAAAGAGAGATGCTATTCAAATTTTAGAGAAATGGCTGAAAGAGAAGCGGCAAGAAAAGATGGTATTAATGTTGTAGCAATAATGACACCTCCTTCAAGTCACCAAATTATTGCAGAAAAATTTATTGATAAAAATATACATGTAATTTCTGATAAACCATTTGCTGGGAATCTTACTCAAGCTAAAAAATTATTTAAAAAAATAAAATCAAATAAAAAAATTAAGTATGCTTTGACACACAATTACTCTGCTTATCCTATGGTTAGAGAGGCAAAAGTATTGGTTGAAAAAGGTAAAATTGGAAAAGTTGAATACGTAAACGTTGAATACGTTCAGGATTGGTCAGATGGAGAAGGTATTTCACAAAAAAATGCAAAGAAAAAGTTTAAATGGAAAATAGATAAAAATATTGTTGGAGCTTCAGCGGTCTTAAACGAAATTGGCTCCCATGCATATCATATAGCAACTTATATATCAGGTTTAAAAGGTGAAACTATTTTTGCAGATATTAAACAAGTTTCAAATAAAATTAAAATGGACAACAATGCTCAAGTAATGATTAATTTTAATAAAGGTGCTAAAGGAATGTTTTGGACAAGTGTAATGGCCAGAGGTGGGGTTTATGGATTAAGAATAAGAATATTTGGAACAAAAGGAAGTTTGGAATGGGTTCAAAACGATCCAAACTATTTAAAACTTAATCCATCTAATGGTGCTGTTAAATTTATTGAAAGAGGTTTTTTTAATGCTGAATTGTCTAAAAAATTTTCTAGATTAAAATTTGGACATCCTGAAGGATATTTGGATGCATTTGCAAATATTTATCGTGAATTTGCAGCATCTTTGAAAAATAATTCAAAAAAAAGGTATTTTTATCCAAATGAGGATGAGGGACTTGAAACTGCAAAATTTATTGAAGCGTGTAAAGTTTCAAGCAGACAAAAAAGATGGGTAAAAATAAAATAAAAACTGCTCTGTTTGGCCTTGGTAGAATTGGCCAGATGCATGCTAATAATTTAAGAAAAAATAGTGAATTTGAATTAAAATATGTTTTTGATTTAAATAAAAATCTATCAAACAAAATTTCAAAAAAATTAAATGTTATTTCAGTAAATAATCCAGATATTGCTTTTAAAGATAATGAAATAAAATGTATTTTTATAGCCTCCTCTACTTCTACTCATTTAAAATTTATTGAAAAGGGTGCTAAGTATAAAAAAATAGTCTTTTGTGAAAAACCACTAGATTTAAATTTAAAAAAAATTAATTCATCATTAAAAAAAATTAAAAAACTTAACCCTAAAGTACAAATAGGATTTAATAGAAGATACGATCCTGGACATAATTTACTTAAAAAGAATTTGTTAAATAATAAAATAGGTAAACTGGAAAAAATTATTATAACTAGTCGGGACCCTGCTCCTCCTTCATTGTCTTATTTAAAAGGTTCTGGAGGAATTTTTAAAGATATGATGATTCATGATTTTGATTTAGCAAGATACTACTTGGGTTCAGATGAATTTATATCTGTATTTGCTACTGGAAGTAACATATCAGACCAAAGATTTAATAAGATAAAAGACTATGAACTTGCAACTACAGTGCTTAAGTCTAAAAAAGGGGTGCAATGCATTATAACTAATTCGAGACATTGTAGTTTTGGTTATGACCAGAGAGTTGAGCTTTTTGGGACGAAAGGAATGATGATATCAGATAATAAAAGAGATACTGAAACTAATCTCTTTTTAAAAAATTCAACAAATAATAAATCCCCACTCCTTCATTTTTTTATAGAAAGATATGCAGAAGCTTTTAGATTGCAACTATCTGACCTTGCAAACTTTTGCAAAAAAAATATAAAACCTAGAGCTGTTTTTGAAGATGGAAGAAAGTCTATAATTTTAGCAGAAGCTGCACAAAAGTCGGTTAAATCAAAAAAATTTGAAAAATTAAAAGTAAATTAGAATTATTTATTTTTATATACTCTGAATTTTTTTGTCTCCTGCCTTTTTTACAAAATAAATTCCTAATACAACAGCACACAAAGCAATTAAAATTTTAGGTGTCACTAATTCATTTAAGAAAATATATCCTAAAATAACTCCAAAAATTGGAATTAGATAAGCGACCTGACTTTGAAAAACTAAGCCATTTTTCTTTAAAATCATAAATCTTAATAACCATGCTATCCCGGTTGGAAAAATACCAAGATAAATTAGAGATAATGTAGATTCTAATGATGGATTTAAATTCCAAGGTTGCTCAATTATTAGTGATATTGGACAAACGATTATAGCACCCCAAATAAGAATTGATGCAGTTACATTTTCATTTTTTTTATTACTAATTTTTAACGTTAAAATTCCACCAATAACATAAAAAGTTGATCCTAATAGAATCATTAGAGCAGAAAATAAATTTTCATTATTTATAAGTAAATTTTCAGAGAATAAATAAACAATTCCTGAAAAACCTAATACTATTCCAAATATTTTTATTATGTTTATTTTCTCTCCTTCAGCAAAGAAATGTGCGAGTATTGTTGCACTTATAGGTGTAGTTGACATTAAAATTGCTGCTAAGTTACTTTGAACTTTCTGAACCCCGTATGCTATTAGGAAAAAAGGTATAACTAAATTAATGATACCAATTGCTGCAAACCATTTCCAATCTTTAGAAAACGCTTCAATTTTTATTTTTTTGAAATAACATAGTAATATTAATGGTATCATTCCAAAAAAAATTCTTAAAAAAGCTATAGTTATTGGTCCATAGGAATATGTTGCAATTTTAATATTAAAAAAAGCTGAAGCCCAAAGTAAAGCTAAAAAAGTAAGAATGAAATAATCAGTAGCGTTTGGAGATTTCATTCAATTACGTCTTCTATTGATCCATTTGTTATTTTAATAAGATCATCAAAATTAATTTTAAAAATACAGTTTGGATGTCCTGCTGCTGCATATAAATCCTTAAACCTATTTAAGGATCTATCAACTAATATCTCTAAATTATTTTTATGACCTATAGGTGAAACTCCTCCTATTGTATATCCAGTTTGTTCTTTCACATCATTAGGCGATGCCATACTTAAATCTTTACTATTAAAAAAATTTTTTAATTTGTTTAATGAACATCTTTTGTCACCAGAGACCAAACATAAAAAATAATTATCACCATTTTTAAAAAGTAAACTTTTTACAATTGCCCCTACTTCACAATTTAAAGATTTTGCTGCGTCAACGGCGGTTCTTGCTGTATTTTCTAATTCTTTGACTGATAAAGTATCATCGAATTCTTTTAATGCTTTTTCAGCTCTTTTAACTGGTTCTTTATTTAATAAACTCATTATTGCAACTTAGGATTGATTGAAAATTCCAATTTTTTAAGGTTAATATACATGTAAAAAAAGCATAAGTGATATCTATTTAATAGGCATTATTTATCTTTTCTTAACTGATAAGAAAATTAAAAAATTATAGGAGATAATATGAGCGCTAAGGACGTACTAAAATTAATGAAGTCTAAGAATATTGAGTTTGTAGATCTTAGATTTACGGACCCAAGGGGTAAACTTCAACATTTAACAATGGATACAACTATCGTAGATGAAGGAATGCTTAATGACGGTGTATTTTTTGATGGATCGTCGATTGCAGGATGGAAAGCAATTAATGAGTCTGACATGATACTAAAGCCTGATTTAAGTAGACAAGTAATAGATCCTTATACATCTCATAATACTTTAATTTTATTTTGCGATATTTTAGATGCAGTTAAGAGAGATCCCTATGAAAGAGATCCAAGAGGAATTGCAAAAAAAGCTGAAGCATATTTAAAAAAAACAGGAATTGGTGATACAGCATACTTTGGTCCAGAACCTGAATTTTTTGTTTTTGATGACGTCAGAATTAAAAACGATATGAATGAAACAAGTTTTTCAATTGATAGTTCAGAAGGTCCTTATAATTCTGGAAAATCTTATGATAATGGAAACATGGGTCATAGACCTGGAGTAAAAGGAGGATATTTTCCTGTACCACCAGTAGATAGTGCACAAGATATGAGAGGTGAATATCTTAAAGGACTAAGAGATGTTGGAATTACTGTAGAAAAACACCACCATGAAGTTGCTCCAAGTCAACATGAACTTGGAATGTTATTTGGAACTTTAGTTAATCAAGCAGATAACGTCCAACTATACAAATATGTAGTTCAAATGGTTTCTCACTCTTTTGGCAAAACTGCAACTTTTATGCCTAAGCCAGTTAAAGGAGATAATGGTTCAGGAATGCATACTCACCAATCAATTTGGAAAGGGAAAACTCCTGTTTTTTCTGGAAACAAATATGCAGGATTATCTCAAACAGCTCTTTATTATATTGGTGGAGTATTAAAGCATGCAAAAGCAATTAATGCATTTGCTAATGCAACTACAAATAGTTACAAAAGATTGATACCAGGATTTGAAGCTCCTGTTTTACTTGCATACTCTGCAAGAAATAGATCGGCTTCATGCAGAATTCCAATCACATTAAGTAAAAAAGGTGCAAGATGCGAAATTAGATTCCCTGATGCATCTGGAAATCCATATTTAACATTTGCTTCTATGCTTATGGCTGGAATTGATGGAATAAAAAATAAAATTGATCCAGGTAAATCGTTCGATAAAGATCTTTATGCTTTGTCTGAAAAGCAAGTTAAGAAGGTGCCAACAGTTTGCGGTTCTTTGAGAGAAGCAATGGAAGCTTTGGATAAAGATAGAAGTTTCTTAACTCAAGGTAATGTATTTACTGATGATCAAATAGATGCGTATATTGAACTTAAATATGAAGAAATTCATAATTTTGAACATACGCCGCACCCTATTGAATTCGACATGTATTATAGCTGTTAAAAAGCTTATTTTATGGGATTACCTGCAGTAATAGCAGGTATTCCCATATTAGAATTCTAATTTCACTCATTTTTGTTATCTAAAGGTATGACTAAATTCATATCAACTTTAAAGAATATAATTGGCTATAAAAAACTTGAAATTAGGAAGCCTAAGCGTAGAAAAAATAAAATTTATTCTATGAATAAAAGAGGCCAATATTGGTTTATTTCCTATTACCAATAATTAAACTTTAAAAGATTCTCCACAGCCACATCTCTCAGTTTCATTAGGGTTATTAAATACAAATTGAGAAGAAAATTGCTCTTTTTTATAATCCATTTCAGTTCCAAAAAGGTACATTACTGCTGCTGGATCAATGAATACTTTTACTCCTTTATCTTCAATAATTTCATCATTAGGATTTATTTCCTTTGTGTATTCCATAATATAAGACATTCCTGCGCATCCACCTGATTTTACTCCAACTCTTACACCAATAGAGTCATTGTCAGCAGAAGACATAATTTCTTTTATCCTATTTGCTGCTTGATCGCTTAATGATATAACTTGTTTTGTCATAAGTTTAACTCTAATTTTGCTGCTTCTGACATCATAGACTTATCCCATGGTGGTTCCCAAACTAAATCTAAATCTACTTTATCAACCTCTTCTAATTGCATAATACTATCTTTAACTTCTTTAGGCAAACTTTCAGCTACTGGGCAATTTGGAGTTGTAAGTGTCATTTTTACACTAATATTTTTTTTATCTACAGCAATTTCATATATTAATCCAAGTTCATAAATATTTACTGGTATTTCAGGATCGTAAATTTTTTTTATTTCTTCAATTACTTTTTCTTTTAATTCCATAAAGTTAAGACTCTGTATTAGTGATTTCCTTTGAGTTATCCATTGCAGATGTAAGAGTATGCCACGATAATGTTGCGCACTTAACTCTCATTGGATATTGTTTAACACCAGATAAACACATTAATTTAGTTTTTTCGTCGTCTTTTAAGTATTCTGATTTTAAGTCTGGATTTTCTTTTATCATTCCTAAAAAGTCTTCAACTATCTCTTTAGCTTCATGTTCATTTTTGCCTTTAATTAAATCTGTCATGATTGAAGCTGATGCCATTGAGATAGCACATCCACTTCCCTCAAATGAAATATCCTCGACTATTTTTTGTCCATTTAATTTAAGATAAACATGAACATTGTCTCCACATAAAGGGTTATGACCTTTTGCATCTTTATTAAACTCATGTGCTTTTCCAAGATTCCTTGGATTTTTTCCATGTTCTAAAATAATTTCTTGATAAAGTTCTTTTAAGTTCATTTTAAATTAAATATTTTTTTACAGTTATTAATAGAGTCATTTAACTTATCTAAGTCATCTTTAGTATTATAAATTCCTACTGACGCTCTTGCACTGGCAGGTATATTTAATTTATCATGTAATATTTGACAGCAATGATGGCCTGCTCTTATTGCGACACCATCTTCATCAAGTATTGTTGCAATGTCATGAGGGTGAACGCCTTCTAGAGTGAATGATAAAACTCCACCTTTATTTTTTGGACTACCAATTAACTTAACAGAATTATTTTTTTGTAATAGCTCTTGACCATACTCTACTAAATCAGCTTCATGTTTCATTATATTCTCTATACCAATACTCTCCATAAACTTTATTGACTGATCAAATGCAATAACTTGAGCTGTAGCCATGGTCCCAGCCTCATATTTATTTGGTAAATCACCATAAGATATTTTATCTTTTTTTACTTCTCTGATCATTCCACCTCCGCCTTGATAGGGTGGCAGTTCTTCTAGCCACTTCTTTTTACCGTACAAAACACCTAGTCCAGTTGGCCCATACATTTTATGGCATGATATTGCATAAAAATCACAATCTAAGTCTTGCATATCTAATTTAAGATGAGGGGCTCCCTGACAGCCATCAATTACAACTATTATCCCTTTTGAGTGTGCTAAATCTGTTATTTCTTTAACGGGCAATATTGCTCCCGTTACGTTAGATAAATGAGTAATTGCAATTACTTTAGTCTTGGAAGTTATTTTTTTTTCAATATCCTCAATAGAAATATCTCCATTATCATTTACCTCTGCAAAATTAATTTTTATATTTTTTGATTTTCTTAAAAAATGCCAAGGTACGTAATTTGAATGATGCTCAAGTTCTGTAATTAAAATTTCATCACCCTCATTTAGATATTTTTGCCCTAGAGTATTAGCTACTAAATTTAGTGCCTCTGTTGCTCCTTTAGTAAAAACTATTTCATTTTTATCTTTAGCATTAATATATTTTTGAACAGAGGACCTTGTGTTTTCATATAAGTTTGTTGCTGCAACTGCTAAATAATGAACACTTCTCCCAACATTGGAAAATTGCTTAGTATAAAACTCATTTATTTTATCAGCTACTACTTTTGGTTTTTGAGATGAGTTAGCACTATCTAAATAGACTAAATCATTATTTTGAATTTTTTCATCAAATATTGGAAACTCAGTTTTTATATTTTCTATTTTCATTCCTTTATTCCAATCATATTTTTAATTAAATTTTTTACTTCAGGGTCAGTAATTTTTTCAACAACATCTAATAGAAAACCATTTATCAATAGTTCTCTTGACTGTTGATAATTTAATCCCCTTGACATTAAGTAAAATATCGAGTCCTCATTTAGACTACCTGATGCAGAACCGTGTGAACATTTAACGTCATCTGCATAAATTTCTAACTCTGGTTTAGCATTGAACTCAGAGTCTTTATTTAACAATATTGCTTTACTCAGTTGATAACCATCAGTTTTCTGTGCTTTAGAGTTAACAAATATTTTTCCTTGATATACTGCTCTAGAACTTTCTTCTAAAACACTTTTTATAAGTTGATAGCTTTTCGTATTTTCAGTTAAGTGATTTATTATTGTTCTAATTTCATGATGTTTGTTATTATTTAAAGAGAAAATACCGTTTACAAAAGCTGATGAATATTTTCCATTTAAGTTACAATTAATTTCATTCTTACAAAAATTTGATCCTGAAGATAAAATAAATGTTTCTGAAACACTATTTTTATCTTGCTCAATATTGTTGAATGAATACTTAATATTTTTATTTTCAAACTTATCTACTTTGTAATTTTTTAAAATAGAATTTTCTTTTAAATCAAAGTTATAAAAAATATTGATAAAATTTTTTTCAGAAGTGTCCCTAAATAAATCAATTAATCTTAATGAACTATTTTCATATAATTCAAAATTTAATCTTAAATTGATATTTTTAGACCAAATTTTAGAGTTGGTTGTATGATAGATAATAAGAGGTTTTAATAATTGATAACCTTTTCTTACCACTATTTTAAATGACTTGTTGGTAAATGCACTATTTAAGTCTGATAAAGAGCTATTATTATTAAATTTATTAATAGTTTCCGACTGATCAATTATTTCTATTTGGTCTTTTTTTTCATAATCAAAATCAATTTTTTCTATTCTTCCATTAATAAATACTATTTTGTTATGCTCTAGACCGTCTACAAAAGCAGAAGTATCAACTTTATTTGTAGATGTATAGTCGCTATAAAAAGCTAGCTCTCCAATATTTTTTTTAATTATTTGTTTAAGGTCAGAAAATTTCCAATCTTCCTCTTTTCTGTTTGGAAAACCTTTATTAATAAAATTATCTAAATAAAATTTTTTTATTTCAATATCTTTTTGAGATAAAGTTAAATTTCTAATAGTATTATCAAAATCTTTTTGTAATTGCTCTTTCATTTAATGAAAATTTTCATACCCCTTTTTTTCTAATTCCAAAGCTAATTCTGCCCCACCAGATTTAACAATTTTTCCGTCCATTAAAACATGGACAAAATCAGGTTTAATATAATCAAGTAATCTTTGGTAATGTGTAATAATTAAAAATGAATTTTTATTATCCCTTAATGAATTAACACCATCAGCTACGATTCTTAATGCATCAATATCTAAACCTGAGTCTGTTTCATCTAAAATTGATAGTTTTGGAGCCAATAACGACATTTGTAGAATTTCATTTTTCTTTTTTTCTCCACCTGAAAAACCAACATTCAGTTGTCTATTTAATTTTTCCTCATCAAATTTAAGTTCTTTGGATTTTTCTTTCACTAATTTTAAAAATTCTATTGCATCAAGCTCTTTTTCACCTCTTGCTTTCCTTACAGCATTTAATGAAGTCTTTAAAAATATATTTGTATTAACACCTGGAATTTCTAATGGATATTGAAAGGCAAGAAAAATACCTTTATGAGCTCTTTCTTCTGTTTCAAGTTCAAACAAATCTTTTTCCTCAAAAAGTATTTCTCCTGTAATATCGTACCCTTTTTTGCCTGACAAAATATTTGATAATGTGCTTTTACCAGATCCATTTGGACCCATAATAGCATGGACTTCTCCTGGATTTATATTTAGAGAAAATTCCTTTAGAATTTCTTTGCTATCAATTTTTGCGTTTAATTTATTAATTTTAAGCATTAGCCAACGCTACCTTCTAAGCTGATACCAACTAGTTTTTGGGCCTCAACAGCAAATTCCATTGGCAATTGTTGTAATACCTCTTTACAAAATCCATTAACAATTAATCCTACTGCCTCTTCTGCACTCAAGCCTCTTTGTTGACAGTAATGCAATTGGTCTTCACTAATTTTTGATGTGGTTGCTTCATGGGCAATATTTGACTCTGAATTTTTATTTTTAATATATGGAACTGTATGCGCCCCACATTTGTTGCCCATTAATAAAGAGTCACATTGAGTATAATTGTTGGAATTTGTGGCTTTTGAAGAAATATCAACTAATCCTCTATAAGTCATATCAGAAGAGCCAGCACTAATACCTTTTGATATTATTTTACTTTTAGTATTTTTTCCTAAATGAATCATTTTAGTTCCAGTATCTGCTTTTTGATGATTATTGGTAATAGCTATTGAGTAAAATTCTCCAACAGAATTATCACCTTTTAAAATACAACTTGGATATTTCCAAGTAATGGCAGAACCAGTTTCGACTTGCGTCCAAGAGATTTTAGAGTTCTTTCCTTTACACAAACCACGCTTTGTAACAAAATTGTAAATTCCACCTTTTCCATCTTTATCACCAGGATACCAATTCTGAACTGTAGAATATTTTATCTCTGCATCATCTAAAGCAACTAATTCAACATTTGCGGCATGTAACTGATTTTCATCACGCATTGGAGCAGTACAACCTTCTAAATAACTTACATAGCTTCCCTTATCGGCAACAATTAGTGTTCTTTCAAATTGTCCTGTATTAGATGCGTTAATTCTAAAGTATGTTGAAAGTTCCATTGGGCAGCGTACACCTTCAGGTATGTAGGCAAATGATCCATCAGTAAAAACTGCAGAGTTTAAAGTTGCAAAGAAATGGTCGGTAACTGGTATAACCGAACCTAAATATTTTTTAACTAATTCGGGATGGTTTTGTATAGCTTCTGAAATTGGACAAAAAATAATACCCTGTTTTGTAAGTTCTTCTCTAAATGTTGTTGCGACAGAAACAGAGTCAAATACCGCATCAACTGCTATCCCATTAAGTCTTTTTTGCTCTTGTAGTGGTATACCTAATTTTTTATAAGTTTCTAAAAGTTTAGGGTCTAAATCATCTAAGTTTTTTGGTTTATCTTTCATACTTTTAGGTGCCGAATAATAATATAAATCTTGGTAATCTATTTTTGGATATTTTGGTTTTTGCCAATCAGGTTCTTTTAACTGTTTAAATCTTTCATATGCTTTTAATCTAAAATCAAGCATCCATTGTGGTTCTTTTTTAATATTAGAGATAAATTTTATCACATCTTCATTTAATCCCTTGGGTGCTCTTGTATTTTCAATTTCAGTTGTAAAACCGTACTTATAATCTTTTAGATTATCAATTTCCTTTTGTCTGTTATCCATTTAAAGTTCTCTTATTAATTAAATCACTTAAGGTTTTTTGCTGGAAAAAGTTATTTATATAATCTTCTAGCTCATCCCATAAATCATGCGTAATACATTTAGAAGATTTACCGTTGCATCCATTCTCTGAATGTTTTTCACACCCAACTGTTTTTACCTTTTCATCGACAGCAATAAATACATCTGAAATTTTTATTTCTGAGGCTTGTTTTGATAATATATAACCACCTCTATTACCTCTAACGCTTGTAACAATTCGGTTCTTTTTTAATTTAGAAAAAAGCTGTTCCAAGTAAACGAGCGATATACCTTGTCTTAAAGATATATCTCTTAAAGATACTGGCTCTTTCAAATTAAATTTTGCTAGATCCGCTAGAGCCATTACAGCGTATCTACCTTTACTTGATAATTTCATATTTTCCGCAATTAGCGGGACTTATATATACCCGACTGTTTTAGTCAAGATTAATTGCTATTTAAAAACTTGCATTTTGTCACTCAATTTTGATAGAAAAAACCTTAATTTTTTTTGAGATTAATAATCAATGGCATCAGTAGAAAACAAAATTGTAGAAATATTTATACCAGGTCCGGTTGGAAGACTAGAAGCTAAATATTTTAAAAGCAAAAAAAACACTTCACCAATTGCTTTGGTTTTGCATCCACATCCTCAGTACGGTGGAACAATGAACAATAAAATTGTTGTCGATATATTTCAAACATTTGTAGATAATGATTTTTCAGTTTGTAGAGTGAATTTTAGAGGTGTTGGTAAAAGCGATGGAGAATTTGATAATGGGCAAGGAGAACTTGCAGATGCAGCAGCTGCCTTAGACTGGTTAGAAAGAGAAAACTTCGATAACTCCCAATGCTGGATTTCAGGTTTTTCTTTTGGATCATTGATAGCAATGCAATTACTAATGAGAAGACCTGAAATAAATAGGTTCGTTGTTGTCTCACCTCAACCTAACGTTTATGATTTTTCTTTTTTATCACCTTGTCCTACATCTGGTACGATGATTTATGGAAAAAAAGATGAACTAGTTCCAATAGAACATATAAATGATTTAAATAAAAGACTTAGTGAACAAAAAGGTATTAAAGTTGAATTCGAATCTGTTCAGGATGCAAATCATTTTTTCTCTAAAAGTGATTTAGCTTTAATTAAATCTTTAAATAAATATATAAAAAGAGAGACCGCTTTATATTAATTATGAATTTTTAATAATAGTGCCACCGACTGTGGGGGTTTTACAATTTGTAGTGGATGGAAAAGAAATAGGTAGTCCTAAGTAAGATCTAATTGCAAGGAAAGCAAATGCTTGTGACTCTATAAAGTCACCATCAATACTTAAATCATCAATTGAGGAAACTTTATTTTTAATTTTATTTTTAAATGAATTAATTAGGTATTTATTTTTTCTACCACCGCCGCAAACATAAATATTATTATTTCCAATTTTTTTTGATAATAATTCAGATGTTAAATCAGTAATTGTAGTTGTTCCATTTTCTAACGAAAGACCTTTTGCAAAGGAAATATCAAAATCATTTGTATCTAGGGATCTCCTAGAATTAATTTTGCTGTAATAATAGTTATCTATATATTGATCAAAAATAAATTTGTCTGTTTTCCCTTTCATTGCTAAATTCCCATCCTTGTCAAAAGATTTTTTAGAATTTTTTCTCATCCACTTGTCAATTAAGCAATTTCCTGGTCCAATATCTCTACTTGTAATTTTAAAATTTTTATCAATTTCAGTAATGTTTGCTATACCACCAATATTTAATATTGAAATTGGGATTTTTACTTTACTTTCTTTGAATAAGGTTTTTATAAGTGCAAGGTGGTAAATTGGAGCTAAAGGTGCTCCCTCTCCTCCATTTTTGATATCTTTTTGTCTAAAATCGTAAACTACAGTTTTATTAGTTTTTCCTGATAAACTATTACCTAAGCCAATTTGCTTAGAAATTTTTTCGTCAGCATTATGATAAATTGTGTGACCATGAAAACCTATAAGATCATAATTAATTTGTTTAGATATTTTAATTGCGATATCGACATGGAAGTCTGTGATTTCTCTCTCTAATTCCTCAATATTAGAGGAATATTTTAGCAGATCTTGCATTTTTGAAATGTTTTCTTTTATTCTATGAATTTTATTTGAGAGTTTTGAAGGATAAGTATCATATCTATTATATTTGATAATAATACTGTCTTCACCATTAGAGCTTATAACTGAAGAATCTACGCCATCACCAGAAGTGCCACTCATAAAACCAAGTGCTGATAAATTTTTTTCCATTCTTATTTTTTTTTATTAAAATATGTATATTGTGAGACTATAGACCTATGAATAATTTTTTAAAAGAATTTAAAGATAGAGGATACTATTATCAATGCACTAATGAATTTGAATTATCAAATTTATTAAATAAAGACAGTACTAGTGCTTATATAGGATTTGATAGTACTGCTCCCAGTCTTCACGTAGGTAGTTTATTACAAATAATGTGTCTTAGGCTTTTACAAAAGCATGGTCATAGACCAATTGTTCTTTTAGGTGGAGGAACTACGAGAATAGGAGATCCATCTGGAAAAGAAGAAACTAGAAAAATATTGTCTGAAAAACAGATAGAGAGTAATATTAATAATATAAAAAAAGTTTTTAAAATTTTTCTAAAAACAAATAATCCTAAACTAAAACCTTTATTTGTTAATAATTATAAATGGTTAAGCAAACTTAACTATATAAATTTTCTAAGGGATATAGGAAGACATTTTACAATAAATAAAATGTTAACATTTGATAGCGTAAAATTAAGATTAGAAAGAGAACAATCATTAAGTTACATGGAGTTTAATTATATGATTCTACAAGCATATGATTTTTATGAGCTTAATAAATCAAACAATTGTAACTTACAAATTGGTGGATCAGATCAATGGGGCAATATAGTAAATGGAGTTGAGCTTATCAAAAGAGTATCTGGAAATCATGTATATGGTTTAACTACACCACTTATAACTTCAGCGTCAGGTGCTAAAATGGGTAAAACTGAAAAAGGTGCAATATGGCTAAATAAAGATATGCTATCACCATATGATTACTGGCAGTTTTGGAGAAATACGGATGATCGTGATGTATTAAAGTTTTTAAAAATGTTCACTGATTTGTCTTTGGATGGAATAAATAATATAAAAGATAAAAATATCAATGAATTAAAAATTATACTCGCAAATAATGCAACGGAAATGCTTCATGGGAAAAAAGAAGCTGAAAAGTCTTCAAAACTTGCGAGAAATACCTTTACTGAAAACTCTACTGGTGAAAATCTTCCAGGAATTAAAGTCAAAAATGATATTCTATCGAAAAATATTATAGAACTTATTTCATTTGTTAATAAAGATATTTCAAAATCTGAAATAAGAAGATTGATTAAATCAAACGCTATTAAAATTGATAATAAAAATGTTCAGGATGAAAAATATATTGTTGACCCTATCTTGTTCTCCGACAAAGGTTTTGTAAAGTTATCTATAGGAAAGAAAAAGCACTTTAAAATTACAGTTTAATTACCTTTTATAATTTCTAGAGTCCTGGTAATAAATCTTGGAGTAAGTGTTTTTATTGGATTAACTGAACTTTCTAAATCATTGGGTGGTCCCTTAATCTTAAAGCTTACACCAAACACTCCTTCACCAGTTTTACTACCGACTAAGATGTTACCAAGTAAAGGAATTTTCGATATTGTTTTATTAATTGTTGTTGCCGGTACTAAAGTTCCTCTTAAACTTGTTACTCTGTCTTTCTCAATGTAACCTTCCATCATTATTGAAATAGCTGGTCCTAGTGCGTAAAGCTCATCGATTTCTGTTAGATTATTTTTTGTCTTAAAATCCATTTCAAATTCATCAAATCTTATTCCTTCTCCTGTTAGAAGATCAGCAATTCCTTGCAAAGATGCTAGTGTAAGTATTTTTGCTAAAACTGGAACTTCTTTAACTTTAAAATTAGTAATTTTTAGATTTGATCTAGTAGTATTATCAATCTTAATAGAATTTAATTTTAATTCACCTTCATCAAAGCCTTTAATAAATTTATAATTATTTATAAATGGTTTTGGTCCATCAATGAATATATTTGTAATTTTTTCATTTTTGATTGTTGTTCGATAAGAATAGGAAAATTTCTTATTATTTTCTAAGATTGCATCAGCTTTGGCTAAAAATAACTTATTTTTCTTTATATCAAATTCACCTATAAATTTCTTGAGGTATGTATCTTTTTCTAGATATATTTTATTTATGTTAAATATCAATGAAGTATTTACATTGTGAAATAATTTGAAAATTTTATTTTTTTTGTTACCTTTCAACAATCTTTCAACTAATTGTTCACCATCAATTTGGTTTCCAATAAAATTATACTTATTTGAATTTTTTTTAATTTTGAAATTGTTTAATAATTCATTTGTATTTACAAAATTTACATCAATTTCTTCTACACTCTGTATCTTTAAGTCAGGAGAAAAATTTAAATTTTGAGCTGAAATATAATTCTGATTTTCATTAAAACTAATTTCTTTTAAGTAAAACCCTTTTTTCGATTTATTTAACAAAACTTCTAATTTTGCGGGTATATTATTTTTTTTATAGTATTGAATATCTTTTAAGTTTAAAATATTTTTATCTAAATCCAGTAAAGAGTAGAGTTCAAAATTATTTTGATTTCCCTCAAATTTAATAAAAAAATTATCCTTTTTGTCATTTAAAGAATATTTTCCATCTAATTGAAAATTAATTATATCGTTCGAATATTTAAATGAAAAACTTGGATCATTGATAGATATTTTATTTTCATAATTTTCTAAATATTTTTTTACTAGATTAGATTTAAAATTAATATCCAAATTATCAAAATTTAAATCAGAGTTTACATCAAGCTTACTTATATTAAATTTATCATCAAAGGAAAAATTAATTAAAAAATTAGAGTCTAGATTGATAATTTGATCCTCTACTAAAATTTCTTGGAATTTAAAATATTTTTTAAATTCTTTTATATTAATATTATTGTTGTCGGTCGTTAAAAAAATTTCCACATCAGAGATTTTTGAATTATTTTTATCTAATTTTAAATTTAAAATATTATTATCTAATTTATTATTATAGTTTTGATTTAAAAATGAATAATTACTTTTCAAATCCAGATTTAATATTTCATCACCAAAAATTAATTCAGTTGTAATGTTTTTTAAATACAGCACATCTTGGATTTTTTTATTGAGCTCTAATTTATCAAAATTAATTTTTGAATTTACAAGGTAATTTTCTATTTTGCCCTTATTAATCTCTAATTTAAATTGATTGTCTGTTTCAATATTTATAGATTCCTCGGATATTAAATTAGCATCTAATCCTAAAAAGTTTAGAAGAATTTTAGGATCTACAAGTGTTTTTTGATTACTAATATTTCCATTTATTTTGAAATTTTTATTATTTTTACTTTTTAAAAATAGTTTTAATTTATTGTTTTTATAGTCACTTATTGATTTTAAATTATTAGAAAATACAAAGTTTGATGTTAAATCTGCATTAAATTGTTTATTTTCATACTTAGAATTAATTGTACCATCCTTTAGATAAATTAGATTTTTGTACTTTTTTCCCAAATATATTTCATCAAAATTTAAAATTGAATCAATTTTTATATTTTCTAATTTCTTGAATTTGCTTAATCTAAATGAAAAAAAATTTTTACTTTTAATTGGAATATTTATATTGGATAAAAAATCCTGTTTTATATTTACTAATTTAAATAATACATTTGGATTTATTAATGCTTTGGAATTTTCAATATCTCCTTTTATAGAATACAAGTCTGACTTTTCAACATTAATTTCAATATTTTCTGATGCAAAATTTAAATTTTGATATCTAAAGTTTAAATTTAAAATTTTTGTCAATTTATCTTTAGTATTAAAATTAAAATTAATTCCATCAATACTGTCATAGCCTAACAAATTAAATTTTGCCTCTTTAATAGATCCAGAAAGGTTATATGAATATAGTTTTTGACTTTTAGTATCAAATTCTGCCTCTAATTTAAATTTAATGAATCCTTTTTTGATTTGGCTATAAAGCACATATCTAGATAGGTCGAAGTTTATTGAGTTTAATAAAGATGTAACTCTTTTTATAGAATTTTCTGAAGACTGAATCTTTATATTTTTAATCGAATTTTCTTTTTTTATAAATTTTATAATATTTAAATTTATATCTGTATTTATAATTTCTATTTCATTATTATCAGCAATTAAAATTGCATCTTTAGTATTAATATTTATAGAGCCTTGAACAAGATTTAATTTAATAAATACAGTATCAAGTTTAAGATTTAAACTAGAATTATATTCCTTAACTTTGGTATTTATGAAAGTATTAAAATGGTCTGTCTTCACTCCATAAGTGCTTAAATAAATTAGAGAAAAAAATAAGACAGTTAGAATAATTAAAATTATAATTAAAATAGTTTTACGCATTTATTTTATATAAAGAATTTTCTAAAAAATCATCAATTTCACCATCTAAAACTTTTTCAGGATTAGAGTTCTCATAATTTGTTCTATTATCTTTAACCATTCTATAGGGATGTAATACATATGATCTAATTTGATGTCCCCAGCCTATTTCAGATTTTGAATTTTCGATACTATCACTTTCTTTTTTTCTTTTTTGGATTTCATGCTCATAGAGTCTCGCTTTAAGCATATTCATGCATGTTTCCTTATTTTTGTGCTGAGATCTTTCATTTTGACATTGAACAACAATTTTGCTCGGAATATGGGTAATTCTTACAGCACTATCTGTTGTATTTACATGCTGTCCACCTGCTCCACTTGATCTATAAGTATCTATTCTTAAATCTTTATCTAAAATCTCTATATCTATATCCTCACTAATTACTGGATAAACCCAAACACTTGCGAAACTGGTATGTCTTCTAGCTCCTGAATCAAAAGGTGAAATTCTAACTAAACGATGAATCCCGGACTCTGATTTTAAAAAACCATAAATGTATTCTCCAGAGATTTTTATTACTGAAGATTTTATTCCTGCTTCGTCTCCTTTATGTTCGCTAATTAATTCTACTTTGTGATCTCGGACAGCTGCCCATTTCATATACATTCTTCTTAACATTTCTGCCCAATCTTGGCTTTCGGTACCACCTGCTCCTGCATGAAATTCTAAATAACTATCTAAAATGTCATTTTCATTGGAAAGAAAACATTTAATTTCTAATTTTTTGAACTCTTCTTTTAAATTTGAAAATTTTTTTAAGGTTTCTTGAACTAGTTGATTGTCATTTTCATCTTCAGCTAATTGAAAAATATCATATAGCTCATTTATCTCTTTCTCCGACTGCTTGTGAGAATCTAATAAATTATCGTAACCTTTTTTTTCCTTTAATATTTTTTCAGCTTGTTTTCTATCATTCCAAAATTTTGGATCTTCTACAATGGCATTTAATTTATTTCTTTTTGACTCTATTTTTTGTGTTTCAAAGAAACTCCTTGATTCTTTGATTTATCTTTATTACTTCAGATTTAAATTTATCTATTTCCTGTTCCATTAGTAAAATTTTAAAATATTTTTTTTATAAATTTCAGATTTGAGTTTATCATTACTTATAAATTTCTGATTTTCAAATTTTTCTTTCTTATAAGACTCAATAATTGTTTTTTTTGAGCCAAAATCTGCTTTTTCACCAGTTTCAGCATCTATTACCATCATTTTAATTCCTTTTGAAATTTTAAAAGGTCTAGCCTCATAATTATTTACTGCTTTTTTTATAAAATCTTTAAAAATTGGTAAAGCTGTTTTAGATCCAGTTTCGTATTTTCCTAGTTTTTTTGGGGAGTCATATCCAACAAAAACACCAACTACCAAGTTAGATGTAAATCCTATAAACCATGTATCAGTGTTGTTATTAGTTGTTCCTGTTTTTCCAGCAATTTGTAAATTTAAATCTCTTAGTCGCTTTCCAGTCCCTCTTTGTATTGCGCCCTCAAGTATTGAGGTCATTTGATAGGCAGTTTGTGGGGAAAAGATTTGCTTAAAGTTATTTTTTACTACTGGAATATTATTACCTTCGAAAGAAATTTGATCACAGTTTTCACAATATCTTTTTTCATTATTAAAAATCGTTTTTCCCTCACTATCCTGAATTCTATCAATTATGATTGGGCTAACCAGCTTTCCTCCATTTACAAATGAACAGTAAGCACTTGTAATATTCAACAATGTTGTTTCTGCAGACCCTAAAGATACTGATAGTAATTCTTTAGGATTGTCATAAATATTCAGTTTTTTTGAAAAATTTATTATTTTGTCTATCCCTAAATCCTGTGAAATTCTTACTGTCATTAAGTTTCTAGATTTTTCAACACCAGTTCTTAATGTAGATAGACCATAAAATTTTTTACCATAATTTTCTGGTTTCCACATTTTGAGATCTTCTCCTTGATCAAGAACGATTGGCGCATCTAAAATTAAAGAAGAAGGTGTATAATTATTTTCTAACGCTAAAGCATAAATAAAAGGTTTAAAAGAGGATCCAGGTTGTCTTTTTGCTTGTGATACTCTATTAAATTCACTCATTTTGAAACTAAATCCCCCTGACATTGCTAAAACTCTTCCACTGTAAGGATCCATAACAACTATTCCACCATTGACATTTGGTAATTGCCTCAAACTAAAAACTCCATCAGAAATTTTTTTTACATAAATTAAGTCATTTATTTTAAAAATTTGATCAAAATTTTTTCTTGTCCAATTTATATCCTCGTAACCAATAACACCATTTTCATATTTTGAAGTTTGAATTACAGTCTCAAATTTGTCTATTCTTTTTATAATTGCTATTTCCCAATCAATAGTTTTTTCTAAATTAAAGTTATCTAAATTTTTATTCCAATCTTTATTATTTCTATTATCTAAAGGTCCACGCCAACCTTTTCTCTTATCATACTCTAATAATCCCCTCCTTAATGACTCCGATGCTAAATTTTGAAGTTCTAAATTAATTGGACTTTTTATATTAAACCCCTGTTTATGAACTCTATCATATCCATAGTCTTGGATTACTTTTTTTCTTATATCCTCTACAAAATATCTTGTATCTTCAATAAAAATTCTTTTTCTTTTTTTTAAAATTATTTCTGAATTAATTAATTCGTTGTATTTTTTTTTGGTGATATATTTATTTTCATAAAGATTTTTGATTACTAAGTTTCTTCTATAAGTTGCCAATTCTTTATTTTTATATGGATTATATTTACTTGGAGCTTTTGGCAATGCAGCTAGCAAGGCAGATTCTGAATAATTTAACTCACCAATTGGTTTATCAAAATATCTAAGACTAGCAGATGCAATACCATAAGAACCTTCGCCTAAATAAATTTGATTAAGATAAAGTTCTAAAATTCTTTCTTTTGTTAAAGCTCTTTCAAGTCTAAAAGCTAAAATAGCTTCTTTTATCTTTCTATCTAAACTTACCTCATTAGATAAGAGAAAATTTTTTGCAACTTGTTGTGTAATCGTAGAAGCTCCCTCTAGTCTATTTGATTTAATTATATTAAAAATATTGTTCTTGATTGCTCTTAAAACACCTTTTGCATCAACTCCTGGGTGCTTAAAAAAATTCTTATCCTCTGAGGATAAAAATGAAAAGATTATTTTTTTTGGTATAGCATTAAATGGAATAAATATTCTTTTTTCGGTTGAAAAATCACTAATTAATACACCCTTGCCCGAATATACTTTACTTGAAACTGGTGGTTTATAGTTTTTTAAAAACTTATAATCTGGTAATTTGTTTGAATAAGACCAAAGTATAGAGAAAGCCAATATAATGCCGACTAATGAAAATAAAGTGATAGTTATTAAAAAATTTTTAATTAATTTACTCATTTTAGTATAAATTATTGATTGAATTTGTTAAAGTTAAGGCACCGAATTAAAAAATAAACAAATGAAAAATAATCAAAATTTATGTCAAAAAATTTATACATCGATGCATCGCATCCAAATGAAACAAGAGTTGTTCTCAAAAATGATAATCATATCGAAGATTATGAATATGAGAGTGTAAATAATACATTAATAAAAAATAACATTTACCTAGGAAAAGTAAGCAGAATAGAACCTTCTTTGCAAGCAGCTTTTGTTGATTTTGGAAGGGAGAGACATGGTTTTTTATCATTCAATGATATTCAATCTGACTACTATCAACTACCACAAACAGATTTAGATAAAATCAAAGAAGAAGAAAAAAAAGTTAGAGAAGAATTATCAAAAGAAAGTGAAAAAAATGAAAATCAAATTTTAGAAGGTAACGAAGAGGTCAAATTAAATGATCCAGTCGAAAAATTAGAAGATGAAAGTAAAGATAAAATTAACAATGAAAAAAAATTTCCTTCAAAAAGATATAAAATTCAAGAGGTAATTAAACCAAACCAAGTCATATTGGTTCAAGTGCTAAAAGATGAAAGAGGTTTTAAAGGAGCAGCGCTTAGTACATTTATTAGTATTGCAGGAAAATATATAGTTTTAATGCCCAACACAGCCAAAGGAGGTGGTATTTCTAGAAAAATATTTAATCCTGGTGATAGAAAAAAAATCAGGAAAATTTTAAATGAAATCGAAATTCCAAAAGAGATGGGAATTATAGTTAGAACAGCTGGTTCAAACAAAACTAAAAATGAGATAGATGGTGATCTTAAAAATTTAATTATAGTTTGGAACTCAATAAAAGATAATGCATTAAATTCTATTGCTCCATCTTTAATTCACCAAGAAAGTGATATTATAAAAAGAAGTATAAGAGATATGTATGATGACGAGACTCAAAATATAATAGTTGAAGGTAATGAAGGATATCAAAAAGCAAAAAATTACATGAAGCTTATGATGCCTAAGCAACTAAAAAAAGTTAAAAAGTTTAGAGAAAAAATACCTCTATTTTTTAAGGAAAATATTGAAAAAAAACTTTTTGAAATATTTAAATCAGAGGTAAAGCTAAGCTCTGGGGGTTATATTGTAATAAATCCCACTGAAGCACTAGTATCAATAGATATTAATTCAGGTAAGTCTATCAAGCAGAAGAACGTTGAGAGTACAGCGCTAGATACTAATCTTGAAGCAGCTGAGGAGATTGCTAGGCAAATTAAAATTAGAGATTTATCTGGTCTAATAATAATAGATTTCATAGACATGCTTAGCTTTAATAATCGTAAACAAGTTGAAAGAAAATTGAAAGAGAAATGTAGAAATGATAGGGCAAGAATTCAAATAGGAAGGATAAGTAATTTTGGATTACTTGAGATGTCTAGACAAAGGTTAAGGGAAAGCAATATTAAATGGTCAATTAAACTAACTAATGAAACTTTAGCTTTAAAGGTAATTAAATTAATTGAAATTAAAACATTTGAAACAAATGCCAAATTAGTAGAGGTCAGTGTTAATGAAAAAATACTTAATTTTATAAAAAATTATTTTTCTGAAGATTTAAATTATTTTAAAAAGAAGAATAAAATTAAGATAGACATTAGTGTTGGCGAAGGACTAGGTCTACAAGATTACAAAATAGAATTTAAATCAAAATTATCTAAAGTATTGGATAAAATTGAAAAAATTGAAACTTTGCAGAAAATTGTGGGTGAAACTATTGATAAAAATAAAGAATTAAAGAAAGAAAACAAATCAAGCTTTAAAAGAAAAAAATTTAAAAAAAGGAAAAGTTTTAATAAAAAGAAATTAAATTAATCCTTTTTTTGGAGATGAGGGCGATCCTTGAAGTCTAGGCGTAATGCTTCCTGATAGAAAGGACTTTCTTCCAGATATCACTGCATATTTCATTGACTCAGCCATTTGAAAAGGATTTTTGGCTTTTGCAATTGCCGTATTAATTAATACTGCATCACATCCCATTTCCATAGCTTCAACAGCGTCAGAGGCCTTGCCTATTCCAGCATCAATTATTAAAGGAACTTTTGTTTGATGTCTTAAAATTTTTATATTTGTTTTGTTTTGAATTCCTAGGCCGGATCCGATTGGAGCGGCTAGCGGCATGATAGCTGAAGCTCCAGAATTTTCTAATCTCTTACACATAAGTGGATCATCATTACAATAAACCATTACCTTAAAGCCTTCTTTTGTTAAAACTTCTGTAGATTTTAAAGTTTCAATCATATCTGGAAATAAATTTTTCTTATCTCCCAAAACTTCTAATTTAACTATTTTCCAGCCTCCAATTTCTCTAGCAAGTCTCAATGTTCTTAGGGCATCCTTTGAAGTAAAACAACCTGCTGTATTTGGCAAGTACATTATTTTTTTTGGATCAATATAATCCATTAGTAAAGGTTTAGATCTATCTGTTATGTTAACTCTTCTCACTGCAACTGTAACAATTTCAGCACCTGAAATTTTAATTGCCTCTGCACACTCTTTCATATTTTTGTATTTTCCAGTGCCAACAATTAGTCTAGATTTAAAATTTTTATTTGCAATTTTTAAAATATCAAATTTCATTAACCACCACCTATAAAATGTACAATTTCTATCTTATCTTTATTTTTCAAAAAAATTTTATTTAATTTTTTTTTATCAACTATTTCTTCATTTAATTCTATTGCTACTTTATTAATCGGTGTTTTTAACTTTTCGACAAGATTTTTTAGAGAATATTTTATATTTACAGTTAAAAGCCTACCATTTACTACTATTTTTATTTTATTTTTTTTATTCATATAATATAAAGTTTTAATGAGTAAATTAATAATAATTAATGGACCTAATCTTAATCTATTAGGTGAAAGAGAACAAACTCAATATGGTAGCAAAGACTACAAATATCTTGAGGAAATTTGTTTAAATAGGGCAAAAGATTTAAGGATTGATATAGAGATCAAACAATCAAATATTGAAGGGGACATCGTTAATATTATCCAAGAATCTCGTAACAATTATGACGGTATTATTATAAATGCTGCTGGGTATAGTCATACATCTGTAGCTATCAGAGATGCTTTAAGTATTTTCAAAAAACCTATCATCGAACTTCATATATCTAATATTTATAAAAGAGAGGATTTTAGACATAAGTCTCTAATAAGCGCTGTAGTTACAGGTATAATATGTGGTTTGGGTATAAATGGCTATATTTTAGCCATAAATTCTATGCATGAAATCTTAAAAAATGAAAATTAATAAAAATATTATCAAAGAATTAAATGATTATTTAGAGGAATTTAATCTTACAGAAATTGAGTACACTGAAAAAGATGTTAAGGTAAAAGTTTCAAAATCTAGGATAACAAAAAATGAGAAAACTTTAGCATTTGCTGATGAAAAAAAGACTATAAAAGAAGAAGTTTCAATTGATAGCTCTAAAAAAATTGCTTCACCTATCATTGGTACTGCTTACCTTGCTCCTGAACCGGGTGGTAAGAAATTTATTGAGATAGGTCAAAAAATTAAAAAGGGAGACACAGTTATGATTGTTGAAGCAATGAAAACTATGAATCATGTACCTAGCCCATTAGATGGAGTTGTAAAAGAAATTAGCGTTGAAGATGGCCAACCGGTTGAGTTTGGTCAAACTATTGCAACTATAGATTAAAATAATGTTTAAAAAAATACTTATAGCTAATAGAGGAGAAATAGCTGTTCGTATTATTAGAGCATGCAAAGAATGGGGTATTGCAACAGTAGCTATTCACTCAGATGTGGACAGGGAGAGTATGCATGTTAGATTAGCTGATGAAAGTATTTGTGTAGGTCCTCATCAACCAACATTAAGTTATTTAAATATTCCAGCAATTATGTCAGCTATTGAACTCACAGGCGCTGAAGCTGTCCATCCTGGTTATGGTTTTTTGTCAGAAAATTTTGAGTTTGCAAAAATATTAGAAGAAAATGATATTAAATTTATAGGCCCTTCTTCTAATTTAATAAAAATGATGGGTGATAAAATTGAAGCCAAAAAAGTTGCAAAGGAGTATGGACTTCCAGTAATTGAGGGCTCAGAAGGTGGTATTAAAGATATTAAAGAAGCAAAAAGGATATGTGAAAAGGTAGGTTTTCCAGTTTTAATAAAGGCCTCTGGCGGAGGTGGTGGAAAAGGAATGAAAATTGTTAATAATTTAGAAGAATTTGAAAATCTTTTTTTAACAGCTAAACAAGAAGCAAAAAAGTTTTTTGGAAACGATGAGGTCTATATTGAAAAATTCTTTCAAAATCCAAGACATATTGAAGTGCAGGTTTTATCAGGTAAAAATAGGACTGTTCATTTACATGAGAGAGATTGTTCAGTACAGCGGAGACACCAAAAGCTAATAGAGGAAACTCCTAGTCCAGTTTTAGATGATAATATTAGAAAAGATCTATTTGAAAAAACTGTAAGTATGGTTAGTAAAATTGGTTATGAAGGTGCTGGAACAGTTGAGTTTATATACGAGGAGGGAAAATTCTATTTTTTAGAGATGAATACAAGAGTGCAAGTTGAGCACCCAGTAACAGAAATGGTTACAGGCATTGACATAATAAAAGAGCAAATATGGATAGCTTTTTCAGGTGATACAGCTTTAGAGCAAAGCGATATAAACCCAAGAGGTCATGCAATAGAGTGCCGAATTAATGCTGAGGATCCGAGCAACAATTTTCAACCTTCGCCAGGTAAAATAGGTATGTGTCATCAACCATCCGGCTTCAGAACAAGAGTTGATGGATCTATCTACCAAGGATATAAAATTACACCATATTATGACAGTATGGTTTGTAAAGTGATAACACATGGTAGAAACAGACAAGAGGCAATTCAAAGAATGTTAAGATCCCTTGATGAATTTGTGATCGATGGGATAACGACCACAATCGAACTACATAAAGTTTTACTAAATAACAAAAAATTTATCACATCTGACTTCAATGTAAGCTGGCTTGATAAAGAAAAAGTTATTTAGCTATAACATTTTTTTAACCAAACATCATAAACAGGATGATCAAACGGTCTAATAGATGGGCTTGATGCAAATGTCCAATCATTAAAAACAAATACTTTATCATTATTATTCATTGTTGTATCCTTTACTTGCATATATGCAGTAACTTCAGGGTCATCATCAAATTCTGAATTATAACACCTTAAAACTTTAATATTTAGATTTTGGAAAAAAAATTCTTCTCCAACTTGAATTTTAATATTTGTATTTTTTGAACTTACCTTGTCAAGAATACTTAATTCTGCAGTTGTCTCACTTTTTGGCAAAGTCTCAGCATGAAGGTTACTTATTATAAGAATACTTAAAACTGTTATTAATAAAAAATTAACTTTTCCAGCTTTTATATTTTTTTTTAATGACATTATTATATTTTTTTGGATGATAAGAATTTTCTGATCCTGTTTGGTTGGGCAAATGTTCTTTCTGCCAATCATATTTTTTTAAATTATGATCATTTTCTATTTTGTTATTCATGTAGTGCATCCATGAATACCATTCATTAGGTATTTTAGATGCCTCAACTTCACCATCATAAATGACCCATCTTCTTCCTGATTTGCTTTCATAATATTTATTTCCATTTTTATCTTCCCCTACTAATTTTCCTGAAAAAAATATTTGTAACCTTGTTCCAAACGTCTGTTGATTCCACCAAGTAAAAATTTGTTTAAATACTGTCAACATAAAAATTTATTTTTATTTCAATTTAAAATTGTAAAAATTAAATTAGACTAAAATTTTAATTTTCTATATACATTATATCTTTAAGATTCAATTTTATAAATAAATAAGGGAATTAAATGGCAAAATATTTAGTAGAGACGTACTACACCTGTAGTTTCAAAGTAAGTCATTATCTTGATGATATTGATGAAAAAAATATACAAAATATAGAGAAAAGAGATGACGGAAAATTTGAAATATTAGATGTAAAACTAGATAACAGGAAAACTAAAAATTTAGAAAAAATTGAAAAAAATAAGATAAATGTTGTTGAAAAAGACCTTCCTAAACCTGAACAAAAAAATAGTCTTAAAATTAACCAAGAAATGCTGACTAAAAATATTAAAGATAATAATGGCAGAAGATTTAGTATGCCAGATAGAAGAAAGGGATACATACAAAAAGCATCGATTGGAGATCATAAAGTATACCTTCATACAGGTGAATATGAAGATGGTAAAATAGGTGAAATATTTATAGATACTAGCAAAGAAGGTGAACTAGTTAAAGCTACAATGAACAACTTTGCTATAGCGGTATCTCTTGGATTGCAATATGGAGTTCCTTTGGACGAGTTTGTAAATGCTTTTGTAGATACTAAATTTGAGCCTTCAGGAAAAGTGTTTGGAAACGATAGAATACTAAGTGCAACATCAATTCTAGATTATATATTTAGAGAATTAGCAATATCATATCTAAACAGAGAAGATCTTGCTCATACTCCTTCTATAGGAGGATCTGAAAATTTTGATGAAGCAGAAACATATGAGAATAGTGAAGATAAAACCCAATTCTTAAAATTAGTAAAAGACATTACAAGTAAAGGTTTTGTTAGAAGTAAATATAAAAAGAAGTTAGTAGATTTATCAGATATAAAAATAAATCTAAAAGGAAAAAAATAATTATTTTTTCTTTTTAATAGTTAAATTTAACTCGTTTAATTGCTCTTCTGAAATTTCAGACGGTGCATTCATCATCAAATCTTGTGCAGTTTGATTCATTGGGAACATAGTAACTTCTCTTATGTTTTTTTCATTTGCCAAAAGCATAACAATTCTATCAATCCCTGGAGCTATTCCTCCGTGGGGTGGTGCTCCATAACTTAAGGCATTTATCATTCCACTAAATTTATTATTAACATCATTTTTTGTGTAACCAGCAATTTCAAATAATTTGTACATTAATTCAGGAACATGGTTTCTTATAGCCCCTGATGATAGTTCTACACCATTACAAACAATATCATATTGATAGGCTTTTATATTTAAAGGATTAGAAAGGTCTAATTTATTTAATTCTCCTTGTGGCATGGAAAATGGATTATGACTAAATTTAATTTTTTTTGTTGTTTCATCAATCTCGTACATGGGATAATCGACTATCCAACAAAATGAAAATATTTCATTATCAATTAAATCTAAATCCTCAGCTATTTTATTTCTTGCAACACTTAATATTTTTTCTACATCATCTTTTTTTCCACAAGAAAGAAAAATAGTATCTCCAATATTTGCCTTGGTTTGACTTATGATTTCGATCAATGAGGATTCTGAAAAAAATTTTCCAATCGGTCCTTTCGCACTTATATTATTCTCTTTTTCTAATGTAAAATATGCAAGACCAGACGAACCTTGGTCTTTTGCCCATTTATCAATCCCATCAAAGAAACTTCTAGGTTTATCCTTTGTGTTTCTAGTAACTAACGCTCTAACTATGGAGCCTTTTTCAACTAATTTCTTAAATATTTCAAATTTTACATCCTCTCTCTCAAAAATATTTGTTAAATCTGTAATTTCCAATGGATTTCTTAAATCTGGTTTGTCTGATCCATATTTTAGCATTGCATCTTCATAAGTAATTCTTGGAAACTTTTCATGAAGGATTTTTTTATTGCTGAATGTTTTAAATAATTTTAAAAATAAAGTTTCTATCACGTCAAAAACATTTTCTTGTTCAACAAAAGACATTTCAACATCTAATTGATAAAATTCTCCAGGACTTCTATCCGCTCTTGCATCCTCATCTCTAAAACATGGTGCTATTTGAAAATATTTATCAAACCCAGAAACCATTATGAGTTGCTTAAATTGCTGAGGTGCTTGTGGTAAAGCATAAAATTTTCCAGGATTTAATCTACTTGGAACAAGAAAATCTCTTGCTCCCTCAGGACTAGAGGAGGTTAATATGGGGGTTTGAAATTCTAAAAAACCTAGTTTTTGCATTTCATTTCTAATAAATGAGATTACTTTTGATCTTAATATAATGTTTTGATGTATTTTTTTTCTCCTTAAATCTAAAAATCTATACTTAAGTCTTATTTCCTCAGAATATTCTTGATCTGAAAAAACTGGCATTGGTAATTCTTTAGTTTCCCCAAGGATATCAATATTTTTAATTTTTACTTCTATTTCGCCAGTTGAAATATTTTTATTTATTGTTTCATCTGATCTCTCTATGACCATTCCCGTAATTTTAATTACTGTTTCCAAAGAAAGTTTTTCAATTTTCTTAAAAATTTCATTACTTTTGTCTATAACGCACTGAGTAATTCCAAAGTTATCTCTTAAATCTATGAATAAAAGATTTCCATGATCTCTTTTTTTGTTAATCCAGCCAGATAAAGAAATTTCCTTTTCTTTATGTAACTTAGTTAATTCCCCACAGGTATGAGTTCTATATTTATTCAATTTACAAAATCTCTTTTATGGTTTTTAAATTAATTGGTTTTTTTTTTTTTAAACTTAATTCGTCAATCTTATATATGAATTCATCAATTTTTCTATAAGATCTATCAATTCTACTAATTATGAAATTTATTATTTTTTTTTCAATTTTAATCTGGCGATCAGAAAAATTCTTTAAAATTATAGCAAAAAGTAATTCATCATCTGGATTTTCAATTACAGCGTAAAGGCAATTTTTTGATCTTGAGGTTAAATCAGGCAGTTTGTATTTAATTTCATTTATTGGTTTTAATGAATTTATCAACAAATACTTACTATCTTGATCTATTAGATTAAAAATTGAATATAGTATTTCTTCCTTGTTACAATCTTCAAAATCATCAATAATTATACTTTCATGTAATTTAATACTTTTAAAAATTGAGTTATCAATCTCATTTCCCTTAATTAAAAATGCTTTAGATTGTAATTTAAAAATATTTGCTAGATGACTTTTTCCAGAGAATTTTTCACCCGAAATATTTAATATTTTTTTATCCCAGTCAGGCCATCTATTTATCAAATTAAATGCGTTAGAATTACTTTTTGATAAATAAAAATCATGTTCATTAAAATTAGTTTTATAATCAAAGTCTAGAAGTAATTGATTTAATTCACTCATTTTATTTTCCAGTTGCTTGAGGATGTGTCAATACTAATATCGTAAGATAAAATATCTTTTAAAAATCTTTTTGGACTACTGCTGTAATTAACTTTATATATGATTATTTTACTATCAAACTTTTCAATATTATAGCTATTTACAAAATCTAAATTAACCAAAGCATTTTCTAATTTTAAAGATTTTTCTGTATTATTTGACTCTACAGATAATCGGATTGGAACAGATGTAGATGGACTCATTTTATTAATAGACTTCCAATTATCTTCATATTCGTTTTTTATATTAAGTATCATTGAATTTAAGTCTGTTTGATTATTTATATTTTTATCTTTAAAATTTTTACTTAATATTTCAAACTTATCATCAAAATTAATTTTTGAATAAAATTTAATATTATTTTTTCTTTTAAAAATTATCATTATTATAAAATTTTGAGAATTATATTTTTTCAATATTTTTTTGAAATTGTAATTTTCAATATCAAGTAAGTTTTTTTTTATAACTAGATAATCTTCTACATCCTCGTTTGGCATAAAATAAGTAATTTGAAAATAATTTTTTTTGACACTTTTCCAATTCTTTGCAAAAATATTTTCACTTAAGTAGTTCAAATTATTTGTTTCTAAATCAACTAGAACAGGTATTAAAACAACATCTATTTTTTTTGGTAATGAAATAGTTATATTTTTAGAATCTAAAAATTTAATTAACTTTTTTCTATTAAATTCTACTTCCATAATACTTTTATATTTTTGATTTATAAATTTTTCATCCAATATTGAAAAGTTTTCGACTATTTTTTTAATATCATTTATTGGTGTGTTTTTAATTTTATCAAGATCTTTTCTCTCAAGTATCATTTGAGAGATATCTTCAAATGCTTTTTTAAAGCCTCTGTCAATAACTTTAAGTTTATTAAAATTAAGATTGTATTTTTCCTCAACTTCAATTTTTGAAACAACAAAAGTTTTAGCAAATACCTCCTTTGTGGAAAACTCTATAAAATTAAAGGTTAAAAATATGAAAAATATATATAAACAATTTGATATATTTTTTTTAAAAAAATACATAACTTTGTTATATGGCATCAAATAAATTAACATACAGTAAGAGTGGAGTTAATATTCCAAAAGCAGATAGTTTTGTTAAGTTCATAAGTTCGCTAGCAAGAAAATCAAGTAAAAGTGGTGATTTTAAGAATATAGGAGGCTTTGGAGCAATCTCGCCAATACCCAGACATCTAAAAGACCCTCACATTGTTACTAGCACAGATGGAGTTGGAACAAAAATTGAGATTGCAAATGATCTGAACAAGTTTGATACAATAGGAATAGATCTTGTTGCAATGTGTGTAAATGATTTAGTTGTTCAAGGAGCAAAACCATACTTATTCTTGGACTATATTTCGATTAGTAAAATTAATTTGAGTAAATTAAAACATCTAGTTAAAGGAATTGCAAAGGGATGTGATATAGCTGGTTGCAAATTAGTTGGTGGCGAAACTGCTGAGATGCCAGGAACATATACAAAAGGGAAATTTGATATAGCGGGTTTTGCTGTTGGTCTTGTTGAAAAAAAAAAAATACTTAATAAAAAAATTAAAAATAATGATCTTATTTTAGCTATACCTTCTAATGGACTTCACTCTAATGGTTTTTCCTTAGTAAGATACCTATTAAAGAAAAAAAAAATAAATTTTAAAGTTAACAAATTTCTAAAGTCAGAATTAATTAGACCAACTAAAATTTACGTTAAAGAATTGTCACATATCAATGAAAAAAATTTTATTAATGGATGTGCAAATATTACTGGTGGGGGTTTAGTTGACAATATTCAAAGAATAATACCAAAACATTTGTCCGCAGAGATAAATTTAAATAAAGTCAAAACATTAAAAATTTTTTCATGGTTACATAAGATGGGTATAAGTGATAAAGAAATGCTAAAAACATTTAATTGTGGTGTTGGTTTTTGTTTGGTTTTAAATCCTAAAAAACTTAATTTAGTTAGAAAATATTTTGAAAAAAAATTTAAACCTTACGTTATTGGAAAAATAATTAAAAATTCAAAAAAAGTAAAATTAAGTGGAAAAATATCCTGGTAAAAAAAATATAGCTGTCTTTATTAGTGGTAGAGGTAGTAACTTAAAATCTTTAATAAAACACTCAAAAAAAAAAAATTCTTTAATCAAAATTATATTAGTCATTTCAAATAATCTAGATGCTGAAGGATTAAAATATGCATCTAGATCAAAAATAAAAAATTATGGAATTAAATTTACAAAAAAATCAAATTTTGAAAATAGCTCACTTAAATTACTAAAAAAATATAATATAGATATACTTTGTTTAGCTGGATTTATGAAAATATTGTCAGGTAATTTTATAAAAAAATTTTCTAAACCAATATTAAACATTCACCCATCACTTTTACCGAAGTACAAAGGGTTGAATACACATAAAAGAGCAATCAAAAATAAAGATAAATTTGCAGGAGCTTCAATTCACAAAGTAACAGAAAAGTTAGACTCAGGAAAAGTTATTTTACAAAAAAAAGTAAAAATTCTTAAATCAGACAATATAAAAAGTTTGGAAAAGAAAGTACTAAAAATTGAACATGAAATATATTCAAAAGCTATTGATAAATTTTTAACTAATCTTTAAAAAAAAAATTTAACTCTACCTTGGCATTTTCTGCACTATCTGATCCATGAACAGAATTTTTATCAATTGAAATACCATATTTTTTTCTTATAGTTCCCTCTTCTGCATCTTCAGGGTTTGTTGCACCCATCAATTTTCTATTTTCTAAAACTGCATTTTCTCTTTGAAGATTCATTACAACTATTGGTCCAGAAGATAAATAAGCACATAAATCGTTATAAAATGGTTTTGACTCGTGAACTTTATAAAACTTTTCAGCCTCATCTTTAGAAATATGAATTTTTTTTTCTTTTATAATTTCAAATCCTTTATTTTTAAATTCATTTTTAATCTGATCTTGCAAATTTCTTTCTACAGCATCTGGTTTAATTATAGATAATGTTTGCTCAATATTACTCATAATTCTCCTCTATAAATTTGTTTAATAATCTAACTCCATATCCAGTTGCACCTCCAGAATTTAACGCTCCAGCGTATTTAGAAAAAGCCATTCCAGCAATATCTAAGTGTGCCCAAGGTGTTTTATTGACTATAAATCTTTGTAAAAATTGAGCAGCAGTTGTTGATCCAGCTCCTCCAACATAATTAATATTTTGCATATCCGCATTATTTGAATTCATTAACTTATTATAATTTTCATGAAGTGGCATTTCCCATACTTTTTCTTCTACCTGTTCTCCAGCTTCAAAAAGTTGTTTCGATAATTTTTTATTATTTGACCATAATCCAGCATATTCTGATCCGAGTGCAACGATTATAGCTCCAGTCAATGTTGCTAAGTCAATAATTAAACTCGGTTTAAATTTCTCTTCGGTGTAAGTAAGTGCATCTGCTAAAACCAATCTTCCCTCTGCATCAGTGTTTAAAACTTCGATCGTTTGTCCACTGTAAGATTTTACAATATCTCCAGGTCTTTGTGCATTAGCTCCTGGCATATTTTCGACCAATCCTACAACTCCAACTGCATTAATTTTTGATTTTCTTAAAGCTAGAGTTTTCATAAGACCGACTACGGTTGCTGAACCTGCCATGTCATATGTCATATCTTCCATGAATTTTGCAGGCTTAAGTGAAATTCCTCCAGTATCAAAGCAAACACCTTTTCCAACGAAGGCTAAAGGTTTTGATTTATTTTTATTTCCCTTCCACTCTATAGTTACCATATAAGATCCTCTAACACTTCCCTGTCCAACGCCAAGTAATGCATTGAAACCTAATTTTTTTAATCTTTTTTGATCATAAACTGTAACTTTTAAACCAAACTTTCTTAATTTAACAATTCTCTTTGCATATTCATCTGGATGTAAAATGTTACCCGGTTCAGAAACTAAATTTCTAGTAAGAAAAACTCCTTCTAAAAGGGCATTTAATTTATTTCTTAATAAATTTTTTTGTTTAACTCGCGTACCAACAACATTTAAATTTATATTAACATTTTTTTTTTTGTCTGTTTTATAAAGATTAAAATTATATGATTTAAGCTGTGATCCATGAAGAAATTTTTCTAACTGTATGTTAGTAAAAGAATTATTTGTTACATTTATAAATGAATTCTCTATTTTATTTTCCTTTAAAAATACAAACAATTTTGATCCAAGTTTTTCAAAATCTAATGAAACTCTTGATTTCATACAATTTACGAATATATAACCTTTTTCGTTGTAATTTTTTGCAAGAAAATTCTGCTCAGAGAAAACTTTATTAGTGAAAACTGATTTTGTTAATTGTTTAATCTCTTTATTCTTTATAACTTTTTGAGATAGCAGAATAATCTCATTATCCTTTGCGATTTTTGGGACTTTATTTACAAAATTTAAATTTAGTTTCATTTTTTTGAAATTTTTATTAGATAATGTTGTATATTTATAAAAACAATAATTTCAATGAATAAATTAATTTTTCGTAAGTTTTCTTTAGATATAGTTAATTTTTTTTTAATTTCTTCATTCAGTATAACTTTTATTGTTTGGATTATACAGGCAGTTAACTTTTTAGACCTTGTCTCTGACGATGGACACAGTTTAAATATCTATTTTTATTATATTTCACTCAATTTACCAAAAATATTTAGCAAAACTATTGTTTTTGTTTTTTTCATTTCAATTTTTTATGTAATTAATAAATATGTAAATTCGAATGAATTAATTGTTTTTTGGAATAATGGAATTAAAAAAATTCATTTTATCAATCATATCCTTGCATTTTCTTTATTGTTTTTAATCTTACAATTATTTTTAAACTTATTCATTGTTCCAAAATCTCAAAATCTTGGGAGAGAATATATAAAGGGTTCCAACATTGATTTCTTACCGAAATTAATTTCTGAAAAAAAATTTATAAGTGTTGTAAAAAATCTCACAATATTTGTTGAAGAGTATGAAAAAAATGGAGACCTTAATAAAATCTATATAAATGAGAAAATAGATAATGAGATTTCAAAGATAATTATTTCGAAAAGTGGCAAGCTTATTCAAAGTGAAAATCAGTATTTTTTAAAGTTATATGATGGAGGTATAACGAACATAAATAAAAATAATATATATACTATAAACTTTTCAGAAACTGATTATGATTTATCAAACTTTTCTACTAAGTCAATAACTGACTCAAAAATTCAAGAATTAGATTCGAAAATACTTTACGATTGTTTATTAAAAATTATTTTAAATATAACTTTAGAAGAAAGTAAAATGATATCAAAAATTAAAAATAAAAAATGTCAATCAAGACCACTTATAAATATAAGTGAAGAACTTTATAAAAGGTTTATATTACCTTTTTATACTCTTGTTATTTCTCTAATTGGAGCAAGTTTAATAATAGAACCCAAAACTAAATACTTTGGAAAATTTCATAAACTTAACATTTTTTTAACTGGAAGTTTTGTAATAATTTTATCCCAAATTAGTTTAAAATTTATATTAACATCTTTAAGTATAACGATTTTCATTATAGCTTTACCTTTAATACTAGTTATAATTTTTTATTTAACCCTGCTATTTATTACGAGGTTTAAGTTAAATTTGCTATGATATTTAAGAACTATGAAAGATATTTAACAAAACTTTTTTTAAAAAATATTTTGACAATAATAATTGTTTTTATTTTTTTAAGTTTTTTTTTAAACATTTTTGAAGAAATAAAGTATTTTGAAAATAAAGATAACAGTCTTTATTACCCAATTGTCCTTACGATTCTAAATATACCATCAATTGTTTTTGAAATACTTCCCTTCATATTCTTGCTGGGAGTAATGTTTTTTTTTATTAATTTATTTGAAAAAAACGAAGTAGAGCTTCTAAGAAGTCATGGAATAAATAATTTTAAAATAACTTTTATAATTTCAATTGTATCTTTATTTTTAGGAATAGTAATTATCATTGTTTATTATTCTTTCTCAGCGAATTTAAAAAGTTTATACCTAAATATTAAATATCAATATTCAAATACTGGGGATCATTTAGCTGTTGTTAACGAAGATGGTTTGTGGATAAAAGAAAATAGTAGAGATGGATCTAAATTATACATCATAAATGCCACAAATTATAAAAAAGACACATTAGAAAATATTAAAATAACAGAATTAGATAAAAATTATAAACTTTTAAATACAATAATGGCAAAAAAGGCAGATATAAAATTAAATGAATGGAAGTTATCAAATGTAAAAATATATTCTGAAAATAAAGAGACTAGAAATGCACCAAATTATAATTATTTCTCATCCTTTAATGGTAAAATAATTTCTAATTTATACTCTAATTTAAACTCTTTAAATATCTTTCAATTAATACAACTTGAAGAAAATTATGAGGCTATTGGGTACTCTGCAACTGAGGTTAAATTACATTTAAATAAAATTTATAGTATGCCATTCTATCTTACATTAACAACAATTATTGGAGCCCTACTTATGTTTAAACTCAATTTTATAAAATCTAAATTTTTTTTAGTTGTTATTGGAGTTGCAGTATCTGTAATTTTTTATTACATGAATTACTTTTCAATTTTATTTGGTAAAAATGAAACATTCCCAGTTTTGGTATCTATTTGGTTGCCTCAAGTTCTTATATTTCTTATATGTGGGTTAGGATTAACTAAATTAAATGAAAATTAAAATTACTGGATTAATAATATTAATATTTATTTTTTGTCTTAATTTAGAGATTAAGGCAGATACTATTTTTTTTGATTCAAAAAATATACAGATTGAGGAAGAGGGTAATATGATCTATTCTTTGAAAGGAATTGCAAAAATCCCAAATCAACAAATTACAGTTGAAGGTGATAAATCTAAATACAATAAATCAATTTCAGAATTAGTTGTAATTGGTAACGTAAAATTTTTTGATAATTTTAATGATGTTTATATTGAAAGCGAAAAAGCAATTTACAATGAAATTGATAATACAATACTAACTAACGGAAAAACATTTGTTAAAGTTAAAAATAAATATGAAGTTTTTTCTAAGGATGTTTTGTACGATAGAAACTCAATGGAAATTTTAAGTCAATCAGATACCAAGGTATATGATGATATAAATAATATTTATAATTTTGTAGATGGTTTTATCTTCGATACTAATAGGGAAGTAATATCGTCAAAAAGAACAAATATTATAGATAATAAAAATAACAGTTATTTATTTGAAAATGCAAAAGTAAATATTAAAACTAGAACATTAGCTGGTAAAGAGGTGAAGGTTGAATTTGTAGATGACTTTTTTGGAAATGAAAATAATGACCCACTTTTGAAAGGAAAATCTACCATATCAAATGATGAAAAAACTATAATTCATAAAGCAGTATTTAGCACGTGTAACATAGAAAATAAAAAATGTAGAGGTTGGGAATTACAAAGTGATCAATTTATTCATGATAAAATAAACAGGTTATTTCAGTACAAAAATTCATGGTTAAAAGTTTTTGATCAAAGAGTGTTTTTTTTTCCATATTTTAGTCATCCTGATCCAACAGTAAAAAGAAAATCTGGTTTTTTAACCCCCGTTTATTCAAGCTCAGATAATTTAGGAAGAGCAATCAATGTTCCATATTTTCTTGCTATATCAGATGCCAAAGACATGACTTTTAATCCAAGAATTTATTCAGATGGTGATTTTATTTTGCAATCTGAATATAGAGAAAGTTTTAAAAATTCTAATCTCATCGCAGATTTTAGTTTTAACCAAGATGAAGGAAATACAAATACTCATTTTTTTATAAATGCAGATGGAAATCTTAATGAAAATACGTTGTACTCATTAGAGTTTCAAAATGTTACAAATGATAACTATTTAGCAATACATGATTTTAGTGGGATAACAGAAACTAATGCGCTAACAGCAAGATTTAATTCAAGTACTTTAACATCTTTTTTTAAAATTGACAAAGAAATTGATAGTAATACCCAATTTGAAACATCAGTAAGAATGTATGAAAGTTTGAATGTTTCAAACGATCATGACAAATATCAATATATATTTCCTGACTTTAATTTTAACAAAAATATTGAATTAGACGAAAGTTACAATGGACAATTTAGTTTTACATCAAGCGGATATCAAAAAAACTATGATACCAACATCTATGAAGCGCAGTTAAATAACGATTTTAATTTTTCATCTTATAGTTACTTCTCAGATGGAGGTATTCTAACAAAATATAATCTTAAATTAAAAAATTTTAATACTTATTCAGAAAATTCATCTACTTTTGATGAAAACAGTGATCATGAGATATTTACTTCATTATTAATTAATTCAGAATTACCACTTAAAAAAAACGTTAGTAATAATATTACAAATTATTTAAAGCCTAAAATTCAATTCAAATTTACCCCTACAAACGGTAATGATATATCTTCAGACTCCACAAGATTAAGTTATGGTAATATTTTTTCACCTAATAGAATAGGAAGAGGAGATATGGCCGAAGAAGGAAGATCTTTAACTGTTGGAATAGATTATGAAAAGCAAAATTTTTTTAACGAGAAAGTTTTGGGTTTTAGTCTTGGAAATGTAATAAAAGATAAAAAAAATAACTCAATGCCATCATCTGCAAAACTAGATCAAACAAGATCTGATATTGTTGGAAACTTTTTTTATGAACCTAACGAATATTTTCAAATTAACTATAATTTTTCATATGATAGAGATTTAGATTTTTCAAATTATGACGAGATTTCAACTGAAATTGGGGTAAATAATCTAGTAACAAATTTTAGCTATGTTACTGAAAACCATGAGTTAGGTAATAGTGAAAGCATTTCAAATGAGACCAAGTTAAAGTTTTACAATGAACATTCATTAGCATTCAATACTACAAAAGATTTAATAGCAGATTTTACGCAAAATTATAATTTAACTTATGAATATGAAACAGATTGTTTATTAGCCACATTTCAGTATCAGAAAAAATTCTTTAGAAATGGAAATTTAGTACCAGATGAAAGTTTATATTTTTTAATTAGGTTTATACCATTTACAGAGTTGAGAGGCTCAGCTAATACACTAATGAGAAATAAATGATTAAAATTAAGTTGCTGGTAGTTACATTTATTTTGATTGTTACGAACAATATTGTCAATAGTTCAGTTGTAGAGATCAAGGTAAAAATTAATAATGAAATAATTACAAATATAGATATTACTAACGAAAAAAAATATTTAACGTTTTTAAATCCAAAATTAATGGAATTGGATAATTTAAGAATTGAGAAAATAGCCAAAGATTCTTTGATCACAGAAATTATAAAAAGAAATGAGTTAAAAAAATATTTTGATTTAAATAAATCTCAAAAAGTAATTGGTGAATTAGAAAAGAGAATTATGAGGAATAAAAATATAAATAATAAATCTGATTTTTTAAAAATAATAAAAAAAAATAATTTAAATTACAAGGTAGTAAAGAGCAAACTTCAAATTGAAGCTTTATGGAATCAATTAATTTATAAAAAATACATGAATAACGTTAAAATAAATAATGAAGGATTAAAGAAAGAAATATTAGATCAATATAATGATAAAAAAAAAATATATGAATATAATTTGTCAGAAATTGTGTTTAAAGAAAGTCCCGGCAAAACTTTTGAGGATTTATTAAATGAAATAATGACAGATATAAATGAGGTCGGTTTTGAAAATTCAGCTAATATTAATAGTATTTCTAATACCTCAAAAAAAGGTGGATTAATAGGGTGGATTAATGAATTGCAATTATCAAAAAAAATAAATGAAGAAATTAAGAATTTGGAATTAAATAAAATTAGTAGACCTATAAAAATACAAAATGGATATATTTTACTTAAGTTAAATAATAAAAAAGAGTTTAAACAAGAGTTTAACTTAGATGAACAATTAAAAAAATTAATTAATGAAGAAAGAAATTATCAGCTTAATAACTTTTCAATAATTTTTTATAAAAAATTAAAAAAGAATATAGAAATAAATGAATATTGAAGTAATTTTAATTATTTTGGGCGAGCCAAATAGTACTTTTTCAGAACTTTTGTTTAAATATTTTAGTTCAGAAAACTTTGAAAAAAGTAGAAAGAAAATAGTTCTTGTTGGTAGTAAAAAACTTATTGAAAATCAAATGTCTCACCTTGGATACAAATTTAATTTAAATCAAATTTCAAATATAGAAAAATCGCGTTTAAAGTTAATTAATATATTAAATGTTAATTATGTTTTTTCAAAAACTTATTCTTCTATCTCAACATCATCTAATGTTTATATTGAAAAATGTTTTAATCTATCTGTTAAAATTATAAAAAAAAATAACTCAGTTGTACTAATGAATGGTCCAGTTTCAAAAAAACATTTTTTAAAAAAAAAGTTTCCTGGTATCACTGAATATATTGCAAAAAAAACTAATACAAAAGGGCCTGTTATGTTGATTTATAACAAAAGAATTTCAGTTTCACCTATAACTACTCATATACCAATAAAAAATGTCACTAAATTTATTAAAAAAAAAATAATTATTTCAAATACAGTTAAAATTAATAATTTCTTTAAAGATAGATTAAAAAAAAATCCGAATATAGCCTTATTGGGGTTAAATCCTCATTGTGAAACAATTGATAAAGTAAGTGAAGAAAAAAAAGAAATTATTCCAGCAATAAAATACCTCAAAAATAAGAAAATTAATGTATCAGGGCCATTTTCTGCAGATACTTTTTTTTTAAAAAAAAATATTAAAAAATATGATGTTGTAATTGGAATGTATCATGATCAAGTTCTAACCCCTATTAAAACATTATTTAAATTTGAGGCAATTAATTTAACAATCGGATTACCTTTTATAAAGGTTACTCCAGACCATGGGCCAAATTTCGAAATGGTTGGAAAAAATATTTCTGATCCATCATCTATCTTTTATGCTTTAAATTTTTTAAATAAACTTAAATGAGTTTTTTTAAAAAAAAAAGTTTAGGTCAAAACTTTCTTACTAATGAGAAAATATTAGATTTAATTGTTAAAACTGGGAATATAAATCACAAAAATGAAATTATTGAAGTTGGCCCTGGAAATGGGGCTTTAACTAAAAAAATAATCAAAAAAAAACCAAAAAATTATATTGCAATTGAGAAAGACGATAGATTAGTGAACATTTTAAACGAGAAATATGGAAATGAAGTAAAAATTATTCATGAAGATATGTTGAAGTTTTCTTACGAAAATTATTTGAAAGAAAATTTGTTAATATTTGGAAATTTACCTTACAATATATCCACGCAAATTTTAGCAAAATGGATAAAAATTAAAAATTTAGATAGATATTGCAAAAAATTAGTATTGATGTTTCAAAAAGAGGTTGCTGATAGAATAATTGCCGAAGCTAACACAAAAAATTACGGTAGATTATCTATATTATCTAATTGGAAAATGAAAATATGTAAATTAATAGACATTGACCCGGATAGCTTTAGTCCACCACCTAAGGTAAAAAGTTCATTGTTAGTTTTTACACCTAAGAGAAGTTTTTATAAAATTAAAGATCCTAAAAATTTGGAGCATGTAACTAATATTTTTTTTAGTAATAGACGCAAAATGATTAAAAAACCTTTAAAATTTTTATTTGATAACTTTGAAGAAGTTTCTAAAGAATTATCGATAGATTTAGAATTAAGACCACAAAATTTAGATAATCTCACTTACTATAAAATTTGTGAACTTTATGAGGCTACATTAAATTAGTTTTTTAACATGTCTTTTAATTAATTCTTTATTATAATTTGAAGAGTTCTTAATTTTTTTTTTATTATTTATATAATTAATTATCATATCATAGCATTTTTCTATTTTATCATTTATCACTGTATAATCATAATCTTTCCAATGCATTACATCCTCCTTAAACTGCTTCATTCTTTCTTTAGCTATTCTTTTATCTTTTTGGTCTCTTTTTAATAACCTTTTGAATAATTCTTTTTTTGAAGGTGGTAATATAAAAATTGTAATTATTTCATATTTAAGTTTTTGATTTTTGATTTGTTTAGTACCCTGCCAATCAATGTCAAAGATTATATTTTCTCCTTTTTTTAATTTATCAACAATAGTTTTTTTTAATGATCCATAATAGTTGTTGAAAACTTTGGCGTATTCTAAAAATTTTTTATTGTATATTAGTTTTTTAAATTTATGATTATTTACAAAAAAATAATCCTGGCCATTTTTTTCATTAATTCTTGGTTTTCTTGTTGTATAGGATATTGAAATATTAAATCCATTCCTTGAAGATATTTTTTTTACCAATGTCGTTTTTCCAGCGCCAGAAGGGGATGATAATATTACAATTATCCCTGCTTTTTTTTCGGCCATTGATGTAAAAACTAGTTTGCTTTATTTTCAATAAACTTAACTGCATCTCCTACAGTTAAAATTTTTTCAGCGTCACTATCAGAAATCTCAGATCCAAATTCCTCCTCGAAGGCCATTACTAATTCTACTGTATCTAAGCTATCTGCACCTAAGTCATCGATAAAACTTGAATCATCGTTTACTTTTGACTCTTCAATTCCTAAGTGATCTGCAACTATTTTTTTTACTTTGCTTGAAATATCATCAGACATTTTGTTCCTTTAAGTTAATTCGTTAATAAATATTTTATTATGTTTGTCAACTAAAATACATGCCTCCATTAACATGTATAGTTTCTCCAGTTATGTAGTCTGATAAGTTTGAACTTAAAAAAGCAATCGTATTTGCCACATCCTCAGGTTTCCCAAATTTATTGAGAGATATTCGTAATTTCATTAGTTCAGTATGTTCTTCGCTGATTTTATCAGTCATTTCTGATATTATAAACCCTGGCGATACACAATTAACCTTTATGTTTTTTTTACCGTACTCTAGAGCTAAGCTTTTTGACATGGCAATAATACCTGCCTTCGATGCTGCATAATTTGCTTGTCCAACATTCCCCGAATGGCCTACTACTGACGTTACATTAATAATTTTACCATTTTTTGCTTTTAACATTTTTTTTATAACATTTTTTGTAATAAAAAAAGTTGATGATAAGTTAATATCTATTACTTTTTTCCATTCCTCCTCTTTCATTCTAATAGATAAATTATCTTGTGTAATTCCAGCATTATTTATTAATACATCAATTTTGTTAGAAAAGATTTTACTACAATCTTCAATAAAATCCTCTATTCTTTTATGGTTTGAAATGTCAAATTTTAAGGTTTGTATATTTTTATATTTACTTTGAATTGCTTTTAATTTTAGTTCATTTGTTCCAGTCGCTATTACATTAGATCCAGATGAAATTATTTTGTCTAGAATAGAATTTCCTATTACTCCAGTAGCACCAGTTAAAATAATATTTAAATTTTTAAGATCAATCATAATTCTTTTAAATTTTCCAGATCACTAATATTGTTTACTTGAATTGTTTTAATATTTCTATCAATTCTTTTTACTAACCCTGAAAGTACTTTTCCAGGTCCAATTTCAATAAATTTTTTGTTTCCTGAATTTATCATATTTATTATACTTTCCCTCCATCGTACTGGTTTTTCAATCTGTTGAATTAAAAGGTTTTTTATTTTTTCTACATCATCACTTGGTTCTGCTGTAACATTTGACACAATCTTTTTTTTTGGTTTTAAAAATTTAGTTCTAATTATTTCATTTTTCATAATCTCTGTCGCTGGTTGCATTAAAACACAATGAAAAGGTGCTGAAACTGACAGTTTGATATGTTTTATATTAGATTTCTTTAATACTAACATAAACTTTTCTAATTCTTTTAATTTTCCACTTATAACAACTTGACCGTTAGAATTATCATTTGCTAAATAACAACAAAATTCGCTTTGATTATTTTTAATTATATCTAAAATTTTTTCTATATTTTCACCTAATACAGCTACCATTCCACCTTCATTTTTAGGGACTGCATCTTGCATTGATTTTCCTCTAATTTTCAAAAGACTTAATGTATCTCTAAAATTTATTACTCCAGCACATGATAATGCTGTATATTCACCTAATGAATGCCCAGCAAAAAAATTAGCTTTATCAAAATCAATTGAAGTTTCTTTTTCAACTGCTTTGTAGATTGAATAACCTACTAGAAAAATTGCGGGTTGTGTATTTTCTGTTTCATCCAATAGCTCTTTTGGTCCATCAAAAATTAGTTTACTAATTTGCAAATTTAATGTGTCTTCTGCCTCTTTAAATAAATCTTTTATATAATCAAAATTATTATAGAGTTCTTTACACATTCCTAATGATTGTGAACCTTGCCCAGGAAATAAAACAGAAAACATAGAAAATATAAGTAAAAACCTTATTTTTTATATTGTAATTAAAAAATTATAATAGTATATCCTCTCTTTTTTGAAAGAATTATTATGAACTTATATGAGCACACAATTATAGCAAGGCAGGATGTAAGTCCTTCACAAATTAAACAACTAGAGGAAAAATATTCTAAAATTGTAGAAAAACTTGATGGAGACGTGGTAAAATTGGAAAACTGGGGCCTAATGAATCTTGCATATTTAATTAAAAAAAATAAAAAGGGAAATTATATACACTTCAAAATTAAAGCAGATGGTAAAATAATTGCTGAATTAGAAAAAAATGAAAAAATTGATAAAAACTTATTAAGATTTTTGACAGTGAAAGTAAAAAAATTCGACCTTGATACTGACTATTTTAAGAAAACTGAGGAGAAAGAGAGTTATAGTAAATAATAATCATGAAAAAAAGAAATAATAAAAAAAAATCTAAACAGAGTAACTTTGCAAAGCTAAGTATTTTTCAGAACCAAAAGTATAAATTCAAAAAAAAATGTCCTCTTTCAGGAAAGGGTGCCCCAATTGTGGATTATAAAAATATAAAATTGTTAAAAAGATATATATCAGAAAATGGAAAAATTCTTCCTTCAAGAATTACGTCAGTCAGTCAGAAAAAACAAAGAGAATTGTCTTTGTCGGTCAAAAGAGCAAGAAATTTAGCATTGTTATAATATGAAAGTTATTTTATTGGAAAATGTTAGGAAAATAGGATCCATAGGAGAGATAATTGACGTAAAAAGAGGATTTGCAAGAAATTTTCTTATTTCAAAGAAAAAAGCTCTCTTTGCTTCTAAAGAAAACATATCACAGGTAGAAAAAATTAAGCAGGAGTTATCTAAAAAAGACCAAGATAGAAAAAAAGAAGCAAAACAAATTCATGAAAAAATCAAAAACAAACAATATGAAATTAAAAAACTAAGTACTGAGAATAAAGAACTTTATGGATCAGTCAAACCAACAGAAATATCTAAAGTTATAGAAGAAATAGACAAGGTTAAAATTAATCCATCTCTAATACAGACTCCTAAAGAAATCAAATCAATTGGGAATTTTGATGTATTGATCAATTTACACTCTGAAGTTCAAACACAGATTGTAATAAAAACTTTAGCCCAAGAAGAACAAAAATAATTATACATAATTTTCCCCAACAATATTAATTATTTGTATTTTCTATCCTAATCTATAAATTTTAGTTGTGTCCCAATCAATTAATTTAGTAAAAAATAAACTAGACGAGCTTCCTAATAACATAGAGGCTGAGCAATCGGTAATTGGCTCTATATTGCTCTCAAACGAAATATTTGACGAAATAAGTTTATTAATTTCAAATAAAAATTTTTATGATCCAATGCACCAGAAAATTTTTAGAGCTATAGAAAGTTTAATATATAAGGGCTTATTAGCTAATCCAATTACACTAAAAAATCATTTTGAGAATGAAAAAGATGAACTAAATATTCCAGAATATCTCGTTAAAATTACTAAATTTTCTACATCTATAAGACAAAGTATAGAATATTCTAAAATAATTTACGATCTATTTGTCAAAAGAGAACTTATAAAAATTTCGGATAATATAATAGACACTGCAAAATTAAATGATTTAAATAATGATGGTAAAAAAATTATAGAAAATTTTGAAAAGTCATTATTTGATTTAGCTGAAAAAGGATCATTTAATTCTTCAATTGTAAAATTTGATGAAGCAATGAGACAAACAATTGAAATGGCATCAAATGCATTTAAAAATGATGAAGGAATTGTTGGAGTTCCTTCAGGGCTTAGAGACTTAGATGAGAGACTGGGCGGAATGCATAAGTCAGATTTAATAATTATAGCAGGTAGACCGTCTATGGGTAAAACTGCTCTAGCGACGAATATTGCATTTCATGCTGCAAAGAATATACAAGATAAGGGAGAAAAATCTTGTATTGCCTTTTTTTCACTGGAAATGTCTTCTGAACAATTATCAACAAGAATACTTGCTGAACAGTCAAGAATTAAGTCTAACGATATAAGAAGAGGAAAAATATCAGATGAGCAATTTGATAAATTTATAGAAACATCAAAAAATATTGCTGAACTACCTTTATACATAGATGAGACGCCAGCTATATCTATTGCTGCATTGAGTAATAGGGCTAGGCGAATAAAAAGAATTCATGGGTTAGATTTAATTGTAATTGACTATATACAACTAATGAAAGGAACAAATTTTAAAGATGGACGTGTTCAGGAAATTTCAGAAATAACCCAAGGACTAAAGGCTCTTGCTAAGGAATTATCAGTTCCTGTATTGGCACTTTCTCAGTTATCTAGAGCAGTTGAACAAAGAGATGACAAAAAACCATTGCTTTCTGATCTAAGAGAGTCTGGGTCAATAGAACAAGATGCTGATGTTGTCATGTTCGTATTCAGAGAATCATATTATTTAAAAAATAAAGAACCAAGACCTGCAACAGTAGAACATGCAGAATGGCAGGCAAAAATGAATGAAATATCTCATTTAGCTGAACTTCTAATACTCAAACAAAGACACGGTCCAACAGGCACAATAATGCTTGAATTTGAGGAAATGTTTACAAAATTTAAAGATATTCAAAATAATTAATATAACTTATAAAAGCTAATATTGAATGTTAGCTAATTTTTACCAAAATAATATAATAGAGAAACCTAAATTAATTTTTTTAATATTACTATTATTACTAATTACTGCTTTTTACTTTTCTAAAGATTTTCGCTTAGATGCAAGCTCGGAAACATTGTTATTAGAAAATGATCCTGACCTAGAATATCTAAATCAAATTAATGAAAGATATGGCGCTAAGGAATTTCTTGTACTCACCTACTCTCCGAATAGTAAAATGAATTCAGAGAATTCAATTAAAATTCTTTCTGAATTAAAAAATGAGTTAAAATCATTAATATGGGTTCATAATGTCGTTACACTTTTAGATATTCCTTTATTAGAGACAACAGATGATAGTCTAATTGAACGTATTCAAAATTTTAAAACGTTAACAAGTAAGAATATTGATAAGGACCGTGGATTTAATGAAATCTTAAATAGTCCTGTATTTAGAAACTTTGTAATTAGTGAGGATGGAAAAACAAGTGGAATCATTGTTTATATAAAACCAAATAAAATAGATAAACAAATAAAAACTCAGAAGGAATTAGAAGTCGCTAAAGATAAAATTAAAAAACAAAGGCATCAAAATATTTTAGAAATTAGAAAGGTTATAAAAAATTATAATCAAAATACTCAAATTTATCTTGGGGGTATTCCAATGATAGCTGATGATATGATGACTTTTATAAAAAATGATATTGTGACTTTTGGTATTGGTGTACTAATATTTATAATCTTAACACTTTGGTATGTATTCAGAAAAATAATTTGGATAGTTATTCCAATTTGTAGCTGTTTCTTTTCGGTTGTATTTATGGTGGGTTTTCTGGGCTTAGTTGGGTGGAAAGTGACAGTAATTTCATCAAACTTTATTGCGTTAATGTTAATTCTGACAATGGCAATGAATATTCATATGAGTACTAGATTTTTACAATTAAACAAACAGTTTCCAAAAAAGAAAAAATTTGAAATTTTAATTTTGACAACAAAAAAAATGATTTGGCCAATCTTTTATACTGTCTTAACAACTATATGTGCTTTTATGTCATTAATTTTTAGTGAGATAAAACCAATTATAGATTTTGGGTGGATGATGACTTTTGGATTAATAACCTCACTAATAATTACATTCACACTTCTACCTACATTATTAAGTTTTTTTCCAAACTCAAATGTTGCATTAACTGAGAATAAAGACTCTAAAATAACGAGCTATCTAGGAAAATTAGCAGTTAAAAATAAAAATTACATATTTGGTTTTACTGGGATAATTATATTTTTAAGCATATTTGGTATCTCAAAATTAGAAGTTGAAAATAGTTTCATCAATTACTTTAATAAAAATACTGAAATTTACAAAGGTATGAAATTAATAGATGAAAAGTTGGGTGGAACAACTCCACTAGAAGTAATTTTAAAATTTCCAAAAGATGAGGATGAAGAAACTGATAGTGAGAATGATTGGGGAGATGATGATGAAAATGACAATAAGTATTGGTTTACAAAAGATAAAATTAATAAAATTACTCGAGTTCATAATTATTTAGATGATATTGATGCTATCGGTAAAGTTTTATCCTTTTCATCAATAATTGAAGTTGCAACAAAATTAAATAATAATAAACCACTTGGAACTTTGGAAATGGGGGTTCTGTATAGTAAAATTCCAGATGATATCAAAAAAGAAATAGTAGACCCATATATATCTATAAAAAATTCTGAAGCTCGAATAAGTTTAAGAATAAAAGATTCTTTAGATGGATTAAGAAGAAATGATCTAATTAATCAAATAAAGTTTGATTTAGAAAATAAATTAAATATCAATAAAGATGAATTTAAACTTGGAGGTGTACTTATATTATTTAATAATTTACTTCAAAGTTTATTTAAATCCCAAATTTTAACTCTTGGTTTTGTAATGGTTGGAATATTTGTAATGTTTTTAATTCTTTTTAGAAATATTAAAATTTCACTAATTGGTGTAATACCAAATTTTATTGCAGCTTTTTTTATTCTGGGAATAATTGGTTTGGCAAGTATCCCTTTAGATATGATGACAATTACAATTGCTGCTATCACGATTGGTATTGCTGTAGATAATAGCATTCATTATATTTATAGATTTAGGGAAGAACTGACTAAAATAAAAGATTACAATAAAACACTTATATATTGTCATTCGACAGTTGGAGTGGCGATACTAAATACATCTATAACAATTGTATTTGGGTTTTCTATTTTGGTTTTATCTAATTTTATACCGACTATATATTTTGGTGTCTTCACTGGGTTAGCAATGTTATTGGCTATGATATCAGTTTTAACATTATTGCCATCTTTACTTTTAGTGCTCAAACCTTTTAAGATTAAATAATTAATGGAAGTTGTAAAAGATTTTTTTTCTGAACTATTTACCTTTGATATTGTTTATTTAGTTTTCACAGCATTATCCTTAATTACATGTACAAAAAAAGGTTTTTTATTGAGCATTTTATCAGCCTCTAAATGGCTTTTAGCTTATGTTGTTACTCTATTTCTATTTCCAAAAGTAAAGCCATATTTTAAGGATATAATTGATAGTGAGTATGTCCTTGATCTAGCAGTTGGTATAGGATTATTCATAATAATTATTTTTTTAATTTTATTAATAAATAAAGGAATTAATAGAGCAGTCACTTACTCTGGATTAGGAAATCTAGATAGAATCTTCGGTTTCTTTTTTGGATTTATTAGGGCTTACGTTATAATTGTATGTATTTATACAACTATAAATATCATCTATAACCACAAAAAATGGCCAATTAATTTAGATGATGCTTTCACATATGCATGGGTTGAAAAAGGTAGTAACTACCTTATAAAAGAATTTCCTGACAAAAAAGATTATGAAGAAACTAAAGAAAAAGTTCAAGATATATGATCCTAAGATTAAGGAAGAGTGCGCAGTATTCGGAATAAGTAATTCTAATGATGCCTCTACCCTTACCGCTTTAGGTCTTCATGCGCTTCAGCATAGAGGACAAGAGGGTTGTGGTATAGTTTCATATGATGGAGAAAAATATCACTCTGAAAAAAGATTTGGGTTAGTAGGTGATAACTTTAATGATGAAAAAGTTTTAAAAAAACTTCCTGGAAAATATGCGATTGGACATAATCGTTACTCAACAACAGGCGGAACTGCTTTAAGGAATGTTCAACCTTTTTTTGCTGATACAAATGCGGGAGGCATAGGTGTTGCACATAATGGAAATCTTACAAATGCAATTACACTAAGAAATAAATTAGTTGAGGATGGTGCAATATTTTATACTACATCAGATACTGAAACTATTGTTCAATTAATTGCTAAATCAAAAAGAAACAAAACAATTGATAAAATCATTGATGCTATATTTCAAATTCAAGGTGGATACTCACTCGTAATGATGACACAAAACACACTTATAGGTGTTAGAGATCCATACGGAATAAGACCATTAGTAATTGGTAAATTAAAAAATTCATACGTATTTGCTTCTGAAACTTGTGCATTTGATATAATTGGAGCAAAATTTGTAAGAGAGGTCGAAAATGGAGAAATTGTTTACATCGAAAATGACAAATTAAAAAGTATTAAACCTTTTCCTCCAAAAAAAATTAGACCATGCGTGTTTGAATATATTTATTTTTCTAGACCAGACAGTATCTTAAACGGTAAAACTGCATACGAATACAGAAAGAATTTTGGACAACAATTGGCAAAAGAGGATAAGATAGAGGCTGACTTAGTTGTGCCTGTCCCAGACTCAGGTAATGCTGCAGCACTCGGATATGCTGAAGAAAAAGGTCTAAAATTCGACCTAGGTTTAATTCGAAACCACTATGTTGGTAGGACTTTTATTGAACCCTCTCAACAAATAAGAAGTTTGGGAGTTAAGCTAAAATTGAATCCAAATATCTCGGTAATAAAAAATAAGAGGATTATTTTGGTTGATGACTCACTTGTAAGAGGTACTACATCGTCAAAAATAGTAAAAATGTTATACGACTCTGGAGCAAAAGAAGTTCACGTGAGAATAGCAAGTCCCGAAATTAAGTTTCCTGATTTTTATGGAGTTGATACACCAACAAAAAAAGAGCTTTTGGCAGCTAACAAATCTACAGCTGAAATATGTGAATTTATAAAGGCAAAATCATTAAAATTCTTAAGTTTAAATGGATTATATTTAGGAATGGGGTTTGAAAAAAGAAATGAAAATTATCCTCAATTAACAGATCATCACTTTACAGGTGAATATCCTGTGAAGATAATTGATGAGCTTGGTGAAGATAAAGTGACTCAATTGTCATTATTAAGTACTGCATCGAACAATTAAAATGAAAAAAGTAAGTTTTACAGAAATGAAAAACGGTACTAGAGATGATTATAAACTTTTGGAAAAATTAGAAAGCCAATATGAAAGAAAAACCGCAGATAGAATTTTAGATTATTTAGCTTCACAAACTACTACACTTGAAGGCTATAAGATAACAAGATTAGAACATTCATTACAAGCAGCAACAAGAGCATATAAAAATGGTGAAAACGAAGAAATGGTCGTAGCCACATTATTACACGATCTTGGAGATGAATTAGCTCCTATGAATCATTCTCAATACGCAGCATCAGTAATTAAACCTTATGTTTCAGAAAAAACTTATTGGATTATTTTACATCATGGTCTATTTCAAACTTATTATTCTGCAGAACATTTAGGTGGTGACAAAAATGCAAGAGAAAAATATAAAAATGCAGAACATTATCAAGCAACAATAGATTTTTGTGAAAAGTATGACCAATCTTCATTTGATCCAAATTATAAATCAATGACTTTAAAAGAATTTGAACCAATGGTTAGGAATATTTTTTCTAGAAAACCTTACTACCATCATTAAATTGCCTAATATTTTAAAAAACGAAAAAAGCCCTTATCTTCAACAACATAAAGATAATCCAGTTGATTGGTTTCCTTGGAATAAAGAAACTTTAGGTAAAGCAAAGAAAGAAAAAAAACCTATATTTTTAAGCGTTGGATATGCAAGTTGTCATTGGTGTCATGTTATGGCTCATGAGAGCTTTGAAAATGAAGAAACTGCCAAACTAATGAACGAAAAGTTTATTAATATTAAAGTTGATAGAGAGGAAAGGCCTGATTTGGATTATGTTTTTCAAAAAAGCTTATCAATACTAACTGGAGCTCAAGGTGGATGGCCATTATCAATGTTTTTAGACGAAAATGGTGTACCATTTACAGGAGGAACGTATTTCCCACCTAAGGAAATTCAAGGGAGGCCTGACTTTAAAAAAGTCTTAAACAACGTGCATAACGTCTACAATGAAAATAGAGAGAAAATTTTAGCTCAAGCTCCACAAGTTAAAGAAATATTCTCAAAAATAAATCAAAGATCTGCAGTTTTAAATCAACCATTGGAGCCATTTGTTGAAAAAATTATTAATTATTTAGATGAAAATAATGGAAGTTTCAAAGGAGCCCCAAAGTTCCCCCAATTTTATTTATTTGATGCAATGTTCTACTTTTATCTAAAGACTAAAAATAAAAATTATTTTAAGCCTGTTGAAATTTTACTCAATAATCTTTGTTCCAAAGGAATTTATGATCAGCTAGATGGAGGAATTTCAAGATATGCTGTTGACGAAAAATGGATAATTCCACACTTTGAAAAAATGCTTTACGATAACATCCAGTTCATAGATCTATTAACAAAATTTTATCAAAATACCAAAAATGATTATTTTAAAAATAAACTTTTACAAACAATTCAATATTTTAATAATGAATTTAAAAACAAAGAAAAATTATATGGTTCCGCATATGATGCTGATAGTGAAGGTGTTGAAGGAAAATATTATGTTTGGTCATATGCAGAATTAAAAAATCTTTTAAAGGATGATATGAAAACTTTAGAAAATAAATATGAAATTTCGGAGAGTGGTAATTTTGAAGGTAACAACATCCTGGTAGAAAAAAATTTAATACCTGATGAAGATAAAAACAACCTAGATCGAATAAAAAATAAATTACTCGATGTAAGAAGAAATAGAATAAAACCATTTTTTGATGATAAATCACAAACAGATTTAAACTCATATATGCTCCAAGTTCTTCTCAAAACTTCAGTAAATTTAGATGATAAAGATTTAAAAATTAAAACAATAGAAACAATTGAAATACTAAATAAAAAATTAAATCAAAAAATTATTCATTGCTATGAAAATAAAGAAATAGAAACTTTTCTTGAGGACTATGTTTATTATGCTCTACTAATGATAACAGTTTATGAGGTTAATGCTGATAAAAAAGCTTTAGAAAAATCAATAAAAATAATGAATGATACTTGGGAATTATTCTTTAATAATGAAACTCAATTGTTTCAGAAAAATATTATTAAAGATAATGATTTGTTTACGAGTCCACTAGACTTAAATGATAGCAACATTCCAAATGGTAATAGTGTTTATCTATTAATTTCAAATAAATTATATTCAATTACAAATGATAAAATATGGTATGAAAGAAATGAAGTGCTTAAAAAATCATTCCACCAAGTTATAAACTCTTATTATTCACAGATGTTTAGCTTTATTAAAACCCTTGATATTTGCGATAATAGTTTATCATTCACATTCCATGGAACATCTCAATCTATTAGTGAAATGCAAGTTTATTTACAAAAAGAATATCTAGGAGTTGCAACATTTGTTTACCAGTTAAATAATGATACAAAACCTAGTGTTATTATATGTAAAAACCAAACTTGTTCTAACAAATTAACCGACATAAGCGAAGCTGTTGAATATCTAAGTAAGAGTGATTAAATAATTAATATGAATAAAGATAACATAATAAATCATTTTAAATCAGGAATTAAGGAGCCTATAAGTTCCAAAATAGGTGTTGAGCACGAAAAATTTCTTTTCTACAAGAAGAATAATAAAAGAATTAATTATTCTACAATTAAAGAGATTTTCAAAATTTTATATGAATTTGGTTGGACACCATCTTATGAAGGTGAAAACGTAATAGCGCTAAACAAAGACAATAAGAGTATAACTTTAGAACCGGGCAATCAAATTGAGCTTGCAGGTGCTCAATTAACTAATATTCATGAAGTTTGCTCTGAAGCTAATAATTATTTGTTTGAACTTAAACAAGTTGTTGAAAAATTGGACTTAAAAATAGTAAGTGCTGGATTTGATCCAATATCTAAATTATCTGAAATTCCAAATAATCCGAAAAAAAGATATGAAGTAATGACAAAGGATATGCCTAAAGGTGGATCGCTCAGTTTAGATATGATGTATAGAACATCTGGGACGCAGTTAAATATAGACTACACGTCTGAGAATGATTTTATAAAAAAATTTAAATTAGCAAATAGTTTAGTTCCATTAAGTATTGCACTTTTTGCAAACTCATCAATTGTTGAGAAAAAAGATAGTAAATATTTATCATACCGATCAAAAGTATGGCAAGAAACATCAAGAGGTGGTCTTCCAGAAATTTTTTTAGAAAATGTTGATTTTGAAAAATATGCTGATTTTGTAATGGATTATCCAATACTGTTTTTAAAAAAAAATGATAAATATTTATCTGGTAAAAATTATAAATTTTGTGATTATATGAATGGTAATATTCAAGAAATAAATAAATCTTTACCAAGTATTGACGATCTTGGATTACATTTAAGTACTATATTTACAGAGAATAGATTAAAACAATACATTGAATTAAGATCTATGGATACTTGTGGTTGGAACTGTATCTGCGCTGGTCCTGCTTTTTTTACTGGTCTTTTATATGGTAATTTAGACGAAGCATTAGAATTTATTTCAAAATGGGAAAAGAAAGATTTATTAAATGCGTATAAAAATGCACCTATGAAAGGACTTGATACAAATTTAATGGGTAAAGATATGATTTATTGGATCTCCAACTTGTTAAAAATTGCTGAAAAAGGCTTAGAAAAGAGAGATTTTATTGGAAAAAGCGGTGCAAACGAAACTAAATACTTGGAACATTTAAATAAGATTATCAATAATAAAGAAACAGTCGCCAGTCATGTTATAAATAAATTCTCTAAATTTCAAAATTTAGAAGATTTATATGACAAATAAAATAATAGGCATACAAGGCGATAAATTAGATAAAATTAATATTTCCTCTGATACATCAATATTTTTAGCTTATGAAGCTCAAAAATTAGGATATAAAATATTTTATTATACTCCCTCAAACTTATCCATCATCAAAAAGAAGACATATGCAAATGGAGTATTAGTAAAATTTAATTATGAGAAAAAAAAATTTTATAAAATTTATAAAAAACAA